>CAYJGQ010000154.1:0-2510 GCA_964369885.1 uncultured Oscillospiraceae bacterium | reverse complement strand
CTTTTTCAAAAGGTGGCAGGGGTGTGGGGACAGCGTCCCCACGGTCTTGGGCTACTGCTTGGTTTGAAAAAACTCGGTTTCCATGAGTCGTTCGGCGCATTGTGGGGAGTACTGCCAGCGGCTCATGCGCCCCTGACGAATAAAATAATTAAGGGGTGCAGGGGTGGGGGAGGGAGGGTCAAATACATCAACAATCATAAGCTTTACCTTCATCTTATCGGGGATGAGTGACTTTATATACACGCTGGCATGTTGTCCGGGACGTGTGCCGGGGCAGGGTTCGGCAAGGCCTGCCAAATTTGGGGCAAGCTCAATAAACACACCATACTCCTCCACCGAACGTATTATACCTGCCACCGTTTCACCGCTGTGAAATCGAGAGGCATTTTCTTCCCAACTGCCCAGTAGTTCCTTGTGACTAAGCGTAATTCGTCCCATTTCATCCCGACCCCGCACAACCACATATATCTCCTGTCCGGGGCGGAAACGATCACTTGGATGTGCTATGCGTGAAACCGAAATTGCATCAATTGGAATAAGCGAAACAATGCCGCAACCGATGTCCACAAAGCAACCAAACGGTTCAAGATGTGTCACTCTACCGGGTATTACCTGTCCGGGTTGTAGCAGGGCTATGTATCTATCTTTACAGGACTGTTGAGCGCTTCGTCTTGATAGTATAGGATATATGCCACCCTGCGGATTTTCCCAAAAATCTATTACCTGAAAGCAAACAGGTTTACCTGTACGGGAAATTATAGCTATATCACGGGTGCGCCCCTCCCGAATGCCCAGCGCGCCCTCCACCCGAGGGATAATACCCTTCATGCCACCAAGATCTACCACAAGATTATGCTCGTTATCACAGAGCACCGCCCGTGCCTCCAAGATTTTTTTTGTACTACGCGCGTGACGCAGAGTTTCCAAGCTTTGCAGATGAGCTCTGTTGTCCTCGGTGTGGATAAGCGCCCCCTCAGGTTTATAATAAATCATTTTGAGCCTCCCGTTTTCACATTATGCGCTGTTTGTAGTATTACCTGCGCCGATACAATCTATATTCGTGAGAGGGGGCAAATATACTTAAAATCTGTCCTGTAAATTTGGGACATAAAAAATCCCCCACCCAAACAAAATGGGTGGGGGCACAAACCATTCATTAAACGTTGGATATATCAACGCCTATCTCGTCAATCCAAAGATATTCATCCACACCGGGCTGAATATGGGCATCGCTAAACTTATCCTTATGGAACCTAATTTCCCCGGTAGAGGAATTTATCGAGAACTTAAAATCATCCTGTGTAGATGCACTGGACTTAGAAGTGCCGATGTTAAGATGATCACGCCCGGCGCCCCATTCATCTGGGTCACCAAGGTCAACGGTGCTGGAGAGCATGCCGCCCACAGCAATCAGCAAATTGGTTTCGTAGGCATTATCCCCGGGACTTACAACATTGTACGTGTTATCAATATACAGTCTACCCGATATATCGTAGGCATCAAAGCTATCGGTTTCCCAGACAAAAAACACCCATGTGTTGTGGGGGACTGCGTTTGTGGGATCGCTCATGGCCACGGTGGCCGCCTTCATTATGTTTGTGGCCATCTGCAAATCGTTGGACTGGCGCGAGCGCTCGACATACTGTAGATACATAGGAACCAGCACGGCGGCCAGTACGGCAATAATGGCAATTACAATCATAAGCTCCATCAATGTAAAACCCTTGTTTCTGTTTCTAAGTAGTAATTTTGTCATGATAAACCTCCGTATAAGTAAAAACTTGATAAATTCAATGTAAGTTGCTGCATGGGAAATAGTATCAAATAAACGCCTAAAGGTCAACTTTAATGTATATATACTAATTTTACCATATAATTTTGCCATGTTCAATTGCAAATTCGCCGTGGGGGTGGGCGGTCAGTGTGACCACGCACAAAACGGATTATTTTCATAAGCTCTATTTAAATATATCAATTATGATGTTATAATCAAAAAAAGGAACCCCGTTATGTCTAAAAAATAAGACAAACGGGGTGGGCAAAAATACGGGTCGTTTTTTCACTTTGCTAAACCTGAAAAAATTAACTACATACACGGCTCAGCTTTTGGGGCAAAAGGTGGAACATACTGTTTCTGCGCTGGAATTTGCAAACTGAGTGCCGACCTTAATGGTGGGGGCTGTGCAGTTGTTCTGGCCCGAATGATGGACACAATTCTTGGCCTCGCAGGAAATAACGTTTGTGGAGTTGTTATCTAAATTCATCAAATTCACCTCCTTTCACCCGTTATTATTGCCATCAAAAAACAGCTTTAAGCTAACTAAAAAATAAATAATCCGCAGGATTATTTATTTGGCATTTGTGGCGGTTGCCACGCAGTGGCGAGCCACAAGCCAATCAAGATAAGGTTTTATATTAGCAAAGCTAATATAAATAATCCGCAGGATTATTTAGTTCGCACATCTGCCTTTGGCAGGTGCATCAAAATAATAAGAGCCATGCTGATGTGC
>CAYJGQ010000153.1:0-2554 GCA_964369885.1 uncultured Oscillospiraceae bacterium | reverse complement strand
AAAAAAAACACCCCCCCCCCCCCCCAAAAACCCCCCCCCCCCCCCCCGGGGGGGGGGGGTTTGTTTTTTTTACCCCCTTTTTTACCGGGGGGGGGGGGGGGGGCGCCCCCCCCCCCCCACGGTCTTGGGGCAGGGTGTGGCTAAGCTATACGTTTTTCGTAAAGTCGAGCGGCGTTTAGTACTACCAGCACCGAGCCTGCGTTATGAACAAGTGCGCCTGTTGCAGGGGTTAAAAGTCCTGCGATAGATAAAATGATAGCTCCAAAATTTATAACCATCGAGAGGGTTATATTAAACTTGATAGAATAAATCGTGGCATTTGATAGTTTCTTTATATATCCAATTTTGGACAAATCGTCACCCATGATGGCTATGTCGGCTGCATCAATTGCAATGTCACTGCCCATTGTGCCCATGGCAATGCCCACCGTGGCGGTTTTTAGTGCCGGTGCATCGTTAACACCATCACCAACCATACATATTTTTTCACCGCTATCCATAAGTAATTTTACCGCATCCACCTTGCCCTCGGGCAGTAGTGATGGATAAACCTCACTAATTCCCACCTTACCTGCAACATACTCAGCACTTTTTTTGTTGTCACCGGTCAGTAGTACAGTGCGCACTATACCGGCACTATGTAGACCTGATACCGCCTCGCTCGAGGTCTCCTTTATGGGGTCAGATAGCCCCAAGACTCCAAGTATCTCAGCATTGCTTGCAACTATAACTACAGCCTTGCCCTGACCTCTGAGGAAATCTATATCTTCAGATATTTTTTGCAAAACTTCAAGATCTGCACTATCTTCAATCAGTTTTTCGTTTCCACAGTAAATTTGCTGTCCGCCCACCTGTCCCACAACACCTTTACCAAGTATCATTTCAAACCCGCAGATGTCACCAACAGGTACATTATTTTCATTAGCGTAACCCAAAACTGCTCTACCTATTGGATGCTCAGAGCGGCTTTCCACCGAACATGCCAGCGCCATGAGTGATATTTCATCCACACCGTAGGGCAGTATATCGCTTACCTCAAGGCGTCCATGGGTGATAGTGCCGGTCTTATCGAGCGCCACAGCGGTGACCCCGCCCATACGCTCAAGTGCCTCGCCGGATTTTATAAGCACACCGTTTTTTGTGGCCTGTCCAATGGCCGCCATTATAGATGTTGGCGTTGCAAGGGCCAAGGCGCAGGGGCAAAACACCACCAATACAGTAACCGCCCTAATCAGTGCGTCGTCGGGCATACCCAGCATAAAGGCAAATACAACATATGTCACAACTGCAATTATGCAGGCGGTGGGCACAAGGTAACCTGCCCACCGATCCACAATTTTTTGTATAGGTGATTTTTGATTTTCGGCATCCCTTACAAGTTTTATCATCTTTTGAAGTGATGAATCTGCAAAGGATTTTGTAACCGCTATGTCCACCGAACCAAAGCGATTAATTGTACCTGTAAAAACCTCTGCTCCCTCGGCCTTGTCCACAGGCAATGATTCTCCTGTAATAATCGACTGATCAACCGTGGTGTTGCCCGCGGTTATCACGCCATCGGCCGAAAAGCTCTCGCCGGGGAGCACACGCAGGACATCCCCTACACATAAATCCTTTGATGGAACAATCTCCTGCGATGTATTTCCATTGTCATCGATGTAAATTCTACGTCCTGTATCGGGGGCCAAGCGCACAAGTCCCTCAATGCCTTTTTTGGCTTTTTCAACCGTTCTATCTTCAAGCCATTCGCCTATGGCCATGATAAAGGCCACCTCACCTGCGGCAAAAATATCCCCAATATATACCGCCGCTGCCATTGCAATGGTAATGAGCAGTACCGAGGTTATTCTGCGCTGTAGGGTGTTTTTTACCGCCGCATAAGCCAGCGGCAGACCTGAAATAATAAGTGATACCCAGGCGGGGTTTATGACAAATTCAAAGGAAATTGACATTAGGGGCAGAACATATTCGGTAATGAAACTTGCAAGAAGAAACACCCCCGAAATTATAAGCATGGGAATTGAATTAAGTCGCTCGATATATTTTTCCATCTTTTATGTCCTTTCAAGCATTATTTATAGTGCCACACAAAATATAATTATATTGTCTTAGAAAACTGATTTAAGGCCGAAATAAGGTTTTCTATGGTTTCATCACCCTGTCCGCTGTTTATGCCATCCCGTACGCAGTGGTGCATATGCCCCTCAAGAATTATTTGTCCTGTTTTATGCAGTGCTGATTTTACCGCACCTATCTGGATAAGGATTGCCTCACATGGTTTGTCCTCCTCCACCATCTTCTGTATTCCTCTAACCTGTCCTTCAATTCTGCGCAGCCGTTTGTTGATGCTCTCTACATCCATACACTGTTTCATAGTGGACCCCTCCGCTTGTTATATACTGTATACCCGTATAGGGTATATGATGGTGTTATTGTAGCACTAATTTAGCAACAAGTCAATCACGGCTGCGTGATTGCGGCGGAACACACCCCCTACCCACACGGCTTCGCCGTGTTTCCTCCCCCCTCGGGGGAGGCGGCGGCCGCGTGATCG
>CAYJGQ010000152.1:0-2564 GCA_964369885.1 uncultured Oscillospiraceae bacterium | reverse complement strand
GTGTAAGGATGAAGATGAAGTTGTTACATGTGAGTAGCGCAAAAAGTGCAGTGCACACCGCAAAACGCGCCAAAAACTCACAAAACAAAACCGACTACCCTAAAAAGCGATGGCGTGACCGTCGCTTTTTTGCGCCGCTATCGCCCTTGTTTTAGCACTCTCACGCCGAGAGTGCTAAAATTTTGTAAACAATCTGTGAAAACGCTTGACATAGCATTTGTGTGGTGGTAAATTATAGTCACTGGCACTCGAATAACAAGAGTGCTAAATGCAAAGACTAAGTATAACCCGTCCAAAAGAAAACATGGTATGGAGGTGAGCCGATGGAACTTGACAGCCGTAAACTCAGAGTCTTGTCTGCCATTGTGGACACCTACCTTTCTACGGGCGAGCCGGTGGGGTCAAAATTGGTGGCAGAGCTTTTGGGCAAAGAGGTTTCGCCGGCCACCGTGCGCAACGACATGACCGCCCTGTTTGACATGGGCTACATCGAACAGCCCCACACCTCGGCCGGCCGCATACCCTCCCATTTGGGGCTTAGGGTGTACATCGACCGCCTGGTGCGCTACCGCCCACTAAGCAGCCGTGAGCGTGGCGAAATAGATGCCCTGTTTAACCTGCGTGACCCCGACCCCGACCGCCTGCTTGAGGATGCCGCACAGGCCCTGGCCGATTCGACAGGCTGTGCCGCCATCTCCACCACATTTACACCCAAGAGTGTTGTGGTACAGCGTGTGGAGCTAATCCCGGTTTCGGCCCACACACTTGTAATGCTTGTTGTAGCCTCCAATGGGGTTATACGCAACAAGGTTTGCAGGGTGGAGTTTACCGTAACACCCAAGGTTGTGGAGTTTTTTCAAAACTTTGCAAACGGCCATTTGGCAGGGGTAAGCGTCAGCGACATCACGGCAAAGTACCTAAGCTCGGCGGCTGTATCGCTGGGGGAATACTCCCGAGCGCTGGGCGGACTTCTTTGGGGACTGTATGAGCTTTGCAAGGAGATAAACGACGGCCAGTACTACCAAAGCGGCAGCTCGCATCTGCTGGACTACCGCGAGATGCACCCCATGGCCAAGGAGCTTTTTGCCCTGCTGGACCGCCGACAGGACGTAATAAGCCTTGTATGGGGCGACAAAGGCGGAGTGCAGATAACCATTGGCAAGGAAAACACCAATGAGGAGCTTACAGGAAGTGCTGTTATTGTTTCGCGCTACAACATAGGCTCTGACAATATAGGGGCGGTGGGAATAATAGGCCCTGTGCGCATGGATTACGCAAAACTTGTGCCCCGCCTTGAGTATTTCACCCAAACTTTAAGCAAACTCTTGACCGACACCTTCACAGAATGAGGGCATAAAACGAAAGGGGACCTTCAAACATGAAACAAGACAATCAAAACAAGGATATAATCGAGGAGGGCGCAGAGCTTACCCCCGATGAAATCATACAAACCAACACAGAGGAAGAGTTGGAGCAGGAGGCAGATGCCACCGAGGAAAACTCGACGGCCGAGCTTGACCCCATAGCACAGCTAAGGGCAGAGCTTGCCGATGCAAACGACCGCCTACTGCGCACCACGGCCGAGTATGACAACTTCCGCAAGCGTTCGTCCCGTGAGCGTGAAAACCTTTACCCCGAGGCCGAGGCCGGCATTATTTCCAAGGTTTTAACCATATACGACAACTTTGATCGTGCCGTGGAGGCCCCCTGTACCGACAGCGAATACCAAAAGGGTATGGAGCTTATCCACCAGTCCTTCAGCGAGATGTTGAGCACACTTGGCGTGGAGGAGATAGGCAAAGAGGGGGACAGCTTTGACCCTGCCCTGCACAATGCCGTAATGCATGTGGAGGATGAAACCCTGGGCGAGAATGTGGTGGCTCAGGTACTGCAAAAGGGCTGGAAGCGGGGAGAAAAAATCCTGCGCTATGCCATGGTTAAGACAGCAAATTAAATACATTAGGTATAAATATTATTAAATATACAAATTCAAATATTGGAGGAACATTATTATGGCAAAGATTATCGGTATTGACCTTGGAACTACAAATTCCTGTGTCGCTGTCATGGAAGGCGGCGAAGCTGTTGTAATTCCCAACCCCGAAGGAGCACGCACCACCCCCTCGGTTGTGGGATTTGGCAAGGATGGCGAGCGCATGGTGGGACAGATTGCCAAGCGCCAGGCCGTAACAAATCACGAGCGCACCGTGCAGTCCATCAAGCGTGACATGGGCACCGACAACAAGGTGAGCATTGACGGCAAGAGCTACACCCCTCAGGAAGTTTCGGCAATGATTTTGCAAAAACTAAAGAGCGATGCAGAGGCATATCTGGGCGAGAAGATCAGCGAGGCTGTAATTACAGTACCTGCCTACTTCACCGACGCACAGCGCCAGGCCACCAAGGATGCAGGCCGCATTGCAGGCCTTGAGGTAAAGCGTATAATCAACGAGCCCACCGCCGCTGCACTGGCCTACGGCATAGACAAGGAAAACGACCAGAAAATTATGGTGTACGATCTGGGCGGCGGTACCTTCGACGTATCCATCATTGAGATGGGCGAC
>CAYJGQ010000151.1:0-2594 GCA_964369885.1 uncultured Oscillospiraceae bacterium | reverse complement strand
CCCTGTTGTTCCGCAGGAAGTTACTATCACTCGTGTAGCTATTACCACCGAAAAAGATGCTGATCAAAAGAGTACCGAGATGGGGCGCAAATATATAGTCCCCTACGGCCTTTACAGATGTGAGGGATATATATCGGCAAATCTTGCTCGCAAATCCACAGGTTTTTCAGAGGATGATTTGGAGCTGTTATGGGAGGCGATTCTCAATATGTTTGAGCATGACCATTCGGCCGCCCGAGGCAAAATGGCGGTGCGAGAGCTTATCATATTCAGGCATGACAGTGAACTTGGCAATGCCCCAGCTCATAAGCTGTTTGAATCTGTCAATATAAAGCATAAAGAAGGGGTTGTTCTTCCCCGCTCTTATGCTGACTATGAGCTTATGGTGTCGGCCATGCCGGAGGGCGTGTCATGCATTCGCAAGGGGTAGCCCTGTATGATGAGGCCGACTATCTTCAAATATCCGGTCTACAGCACTTTGAATTTTGTCGGCGACAGTGGGCTTTAATTCATATAGAGCAGCAATGGGCTGAAAATTATCGAACGGTAGATGGCGCACTTCTCCATAAAAAAGCTCACGATAAATCCTCCGACGAGACCAGAGGAGATGTGCGCATCACTCGTGGAATGGCTGTTTTTTCGGCATCACTCGGTATTTCCGGCGAATGTGATGTTGTGGAGTTTCACCGCAGAGATGATGGTATTGCACTGCATGGGCGTGATGGATTATGGCTACCCTATCCGGTTGAATATAAACGTGGAAAGCCAAATCCTAAAACCGGCGATACCCTTCAGCTCTGTGCGCAGGCTATGTGTTTGGAAGAAATGCTGTGTTGTGATATTCCATCAGGTGCACTTTACTATGGAGAAATTCGGCATCGTATGACAGTGGAGTTTTCATCCCAGCTTCGTAGTAGGGTATGTGAGTGCCTAACCGAGATGCATGACCTTGCAAGGCGTGGCCATACCCCAAAGGTGAAGACCTCTAAGTCGTGCGCCGCCTGTTCTTTAGCGGATCTGTGCGTTCCAAAGCTCATGAAAACAAAGTCTGCAATAGAATATCTCAATCTTAGATTGGAGGATGAGATATGAGACATTTGCTCAATACACTGTTTGTAACCTCTGAGGAGGCATACCTTTCCTTGGATGGGGAGAATGTTGTTGTGAATAAAGAACAGCAGGTGGTGGGCCGCTTTCCGCTTCATACTCTGTCGGATATTCTTTGTTTTTCCTATTCAGGGGCATCCCCCGCGCTTATGGGAGCATGTGCTGCACGACAAATTAACATGGCGTTTTGTACCCCAAGGGGGCGATTTCTGGCACGAGTTTCAGGAAAAAGTCATGGCAACGTTCTATTAAGACGCATGCAGTACCGCATAGCCGATGATTTATGCCAAAGTTGTGGTATCGCACGTGCATCCATTTTAGGCAAGCTTTATAACGGACGCTTTGTTATAGAGCGCACAAAGCGTGATCATCCACAGCGAATAGATGTTGATGTGCTTGCAAAAACATCTCAATCCCTAAAAAATTTTCAAGATGAAATTTGTTTGGCAGACAATATGGAATCACTCAGAGGAATTGAAGGTGCCGCAGCCGGTGTCTATTTTTCGGTATTTGATAGCCTAATTTTAAGCCGAAAAGAAGACTTCTTTTTTCATGGAAGAAATCGCCGCCCACCACTTGATAGGGTAAATGCGCTTTTATCATTTGCTTACAGTATTTTAGCCAATGATTGTACTGCGGCACTTGAATCCGTTGGACTTGATGCCTATGTGGGGTTTTTACATCGTGACAAACCTGGGCGTACCTCTCTTGCCCTTGATTTAATGGAAGAACTGCGTCCATGCATGGCCGACCGTTTTGTGCTCACCCTTATTAACAATAGAATTATCACTCCCGGGGATTTTCAGCAGCAAGACAGCGGTGCAGTTTTATTGACCGACAGTGGCCGCAAAACATTTTTTCAGCACTGGCAAAAAAGAAAGCAAGAGATAATAACCCATCCATATCTTGAAGAAAAATTGCCTTGGGGACTGGTTCCATATGTACAAGCGCTCCTACTTTCACGCTTTTTACGTGGCGACTTGGATGGCTATCCCCCATTTCTATGGAAGTAAGGGGGCCTATATATGTTGGTACTTATCACCTATGATGTAAATACCGAAGATGCCGCCGGTCGTAAGCGACTAAGGCAGATTGCCAAGCAATGTGTGAATTATGGTCAGCGGGTGCAAAATTCGGTATTTGAGTGTTTACTGGATGCGGCACAATGCAGAATGTTGCAAGACAAACTTACAAATATAATGGATGAACAAAAGGACAGCCTGCGATTTTACTATCTTGGTAAAAACTACGAAACTAAGATAGAGCATTTCGGGATAAAATCTAGCTACAAACCGGAAGGGGTGCTAATAATCTAATGTGCGAAAGGTAAGTAAACATTAATTACTATATAGGTTCGCACCAAAATTTTCAGTTAACTTTAATGCGTAGTAGAAATAATATGAGTTTTGTTTAGCAAAAAATATGAAAATTATGTGTTTTGTCGCAAATGATGCCTATAAATATTGGTTCTTTGTGCATCTTTGCTG
>CAYJGQ010000150.1:0-2608 GCA_964369885.1 uncultured Oscillospiraceae bacterium | reverse complement strand
CGTTCATTATCTGCACAAAATCATTAAGGTTACCCCCAACCTTAACAGCGGCGGCATTGGCGGCATCGTTGCCCGAGGGCAGCATCATACCATAACAAAGCGCACGCAGTGTCACGGTGTCGCCCTCCTGTAGCCCCATGGAGGACCCCTCGGTTTTTATGGCATCGGGGTCGACAACAAAAGGTTCATCCAGACAGTCCTGTGCAAGCTCCAACACCAGCAGTGTAGTCATAATTTTTGTGGTGCTGGCCATAGGCAACACCTCATCGCCGTCATTTGCGTATAACAGCCTACCGCTACCGCCCTCCATAACCACGGCGCCGCCCGCCCCTATGTTGGGTTGGGTCAGCGGTAGTGCCTGCTCGGCCAGCGCAGATATAACCATTCCTACCGATAACACAAAAACCATGACCACACAATTTACGCTTCTAAATACCCTCATTAAATACACCTCCGACCTGTCGTCCATTTATATCTATGCGAAGAAAAGGTGCTTTATTAATGAGTGTCGAAGATAATTGGTCATGAGGTTTAGTTTGCAGTGGTGGGGTGTAGGCAAGCTTCCAAATTAGCATAATTAGACAAAAACAACCACAGCGCAACCCGATGTAAACCATGGTTGCGCAATAGTTTATTGTGGTGTAGTATTAAATTGGGTAAAGTTTAGTTGGAGGTGATACCGTTGAAAATGAGTCTGGGAGAAAAAATAAGGGAAATGCGCAAACTGCATGGTATGTCACAGGAATTTTTGGCCGAAAAACTTCAGGTTAGCCGACAATCTGTTTCAAAGTGGGAAAATGATATGGCCGAACCATCCTGCGAAAAACTTTTTAAGTTGGCCGATTTGTTTGATGTTTCGGTGGTAGAGCTGCGCAGTCCCGATTCTAAGGTTGAGCTTGTGGTAAGCGTAAGAAGGGAGATTGTGAGCATGAAAAAATCAAAGCTCTTTATTGTGGTTATAGTTTTGGGGTTTTTAGCCTTTATTTCACTCTTTATATTTGGGATATATGCAAATGCTTCAGGGAACTATACAGAGGAAACAATTTTTAATATAATGATGGTATCGGCTGTATGTATGGTTATATCCTTTTTGCCAATATTCATAGCGGTACTGCGTTTTGTGTATAAAGATTGCAGGTTAAATGGCATAAGGCCAACATTTTGGGTGGTGATTTCCACCACGTTTATAGGTCTTGCTTACTATTTAATAAAGCGGGATAGCCTAATCAGCCGCTAATTGTAGGCGGTATCACCTCTATATGTGAAAGGATGGTTATTATGAAAAAGGGAGTACTAATGGGTGCAGGTATAGGCATTGTGGCCACTGCTTTGATTTTTGGGGTAATAGGCATGTATATTAACGGCCAGGGGACAGATTTGCCACAGCAAGAGTCGTCATCGGTGACGGCGGTCGAGGAAATACCATACACAGATGATCAGTTATACGCAGTTGCTTATATTGGTTATGATGAATATTCAAGCCTTGATGGTTATATTGCGCAGTATTTGCCAAACCAAAACCCACCGTTTTTTCATCTGTCGCAGGGTGAATATTATCTTGTAATACCAAGATACAGCCAAATGGAGCTAAATATTTACCGCAATGACATGGAAACCATGGGTTCGGCCCTACTGTATAAAAGTCCCACCGCACACCCATTTGTCATACAGGGAAATATAAGCGATATATTCTCAAATATGACCATTGAGCTTACAGATCAGGAGCAAAGCACCTCGTTTTCGCCATACATTAGCCTAAAAGATGGCGGTGTAGAGGTGGGGGACAGGGGACTTGATATAACAAACCAAGAGGAAGAATGAGAAAATAAATACACGGATACATGAGGCGCCCCCCTGACTGCATGAAATATGCTGTCAGGGGGGTGTTGGGTTATTTTTTACGTGTATAGGGTGCCTTATTGTCGGTCATATCAAGGATGTAGTCTATGCTTGTGTTAAAGTATATGGACAGTTGTTTTAACACATCAATAGGAATATTTATTTTTCCGCGCTCGTAATCCGAGTAGGTTGTTTGGGCAATATTCAAAATATCGGCTATTTGGCTTTGGTTTAGATCATGGTCTTCACGCAGATCCCTTAAATTTTCATTCATTTAATTCACCTCATGAAAATTAAATCATGATGAAAGTATGAGCATTGAGTTTTAACGGCATTTACGTTAAAACGATATATGAGGTGCGAAAACATTTTATGCATTTACAGCAAAAAAAATATAAAGATATATGGGCATAAGGCGTCTATTTGGTTATGACACCTGCTCGCACTATCCCCCGAAATTTGCATGATTGCAGCTTTGCGGCAGTCCGATAATATCTTTCTGATTTTACCTACACATAAATGAAAGGTTTATACAATACCACCTGTAGCATCATCAATAGGATAGGTTTAGACAACATAAGTCCGCCCCACCGAGGGGCGGACTTTGTGGCAGGTAGCCGGGGGCGGTAGCCTCACGCTCCGCCCCTACGCCGCCAAACCCTACGGCTTTGGCGGCTACCCCTGCCCTTGGCAGGGGCCTCCTGCCCCTCGCTACCGCTCGGGACCCTCGGGGGCTCCGGCCGCGTGGTCGCGGCGGAACTCTCCCCCC
>CAYJGQ010000149.1:0-2746 GCA_964369885.1 uncultured Oscillospiraceae bacterium | reverse complement strand
ATGAAAAATAATAAGCACACATACTTGAGCTATGCAATATCTTTTGGGCTTGTAATAGGTACGGCGATCGGTGTGAATTTATCGCTATTTATTCCCTCCCTTGGCATGGGGGTTGGAATTGCTATTGGCTCGGGAATAGGGATGCTATTAGGCGTTGTTGTAGGAGCGGTTATTGATCATAAAAAAGGCAGCTCGGACGACGACAAGTAAATATTATGCGTAGGCTAATATAGAAATTGCCCTGCCCGTAGGGCAGCATATAAATTATGCGTACATCTGCATGGCTTTTTTATTTTGATTGGCTTATGGCTCGCCACTTTGTGGCAGCCGCCCTGAATACCTAATAAATAATCCTTGGATTATTTATGTTTGCTTTTCCTGTGCAAGATGTTATAATGATTTAGCATGTAAATCCCCATATTTTGGGGCAGAATAAACCTGACCTCACCTTTCATTCGGGTGAACGGCAGGCAGAGGAGGCACAACAAAATGAACAAAAAACCTTATTACATCACAACCCCCATTTACTACCCATCCGACAAACTGCATATTGGACACAGCTACTGCACCGTGGCCACCGATGCAATGGCTCGCTATAAGCGAATGCAGGGTTATGACGTGATGTTTTTGACCGGCACCGACGAACACGGCCAAAAAATTGAGGAAAAGGCCACCCAGGCCGGCGTTACCCCAAAGGCCTATGTTGACAATGTGGTGGACGGCATAAAGGCACTGTGGAAGCTAATGAACATCTCGTATGACAGATATATCCGCACCACCGATGATTACCACAAAGCCTCGGTGCAAAAAATATTTAAGGATCTGTACGACCGTGGCGCTATATATAAAGGTACCTATGAGGGTAAATACTGCACCCCCTGCGAATCCTTTTGGACCGACAGCCAACTTGTAGAGGGCAAATGCCCCGACTGTGGCCGTGATGTTGCACAGGCACAGGAGGAGGCCTACTTTTTCAAGCTGTCGGAGTATGGCGACCGCCTGATGAAATTTTACGAGGACAACCCCCGTTTCTTGGAGCCTAAATCCCGCCTAAACGAGATGGTAAACAACTTCATCCGTCCGGGCCTTGAGGATTTATGTGTATCCCGCACCACCTTTAAGTGGGGTGTACCTGTTTCGTTTGACGAGGGTCATGTGGTGTATGTGTGGGTGGATGCTCTTTCAAACTACATTACAGCACTGGGCTACGGCAACGACCAATACAACGACTACGACCGCTACTGGCCTGCCGATGTTCATTTTGTAGGCAAGGAGATTGTGCGTTTTCACACCATAATATGGCCTGCCATGTTGATGGCCCTTGACCTCCCCACCCCCAAGAGGGTTTACGGTCACGGTTGGTTGCTACTTGAGGGTGGCAAAATGAGCAAATCCAAGGGCAATGTTGTGGATCCCGTGGTGCTGTGCGAGCGCTACGGCGTGGATTCGCTACGTTTCTTCCTACTGCGTGAATTCCCCTTTGGCTCGGACGGGGTATTCTCCAACGAGGCGCTGATAACCCGCATAAATTCCGACCTTGCCAACGACCTTGGCAACCTTGTAAGCCGCACCACCGCCATGACCGAGAAGTATTTTGGCGGCAAGCTTCCCACCGACCGCAAGGCCGAGGAAATTGACAGCGAGCTTATGAGCATGACCGATGCCCTGCGTGGCCTTTACGAGGGACACATGGAGGAATTTGCATTCCAGTCGGCGCTGGCTGAAATCATGAAGCTGATAAGCCGTGCCAATAAGTATATCGACGAAACCGCCCCCTGGGTGCTGGGCAAGGATGAGGCACAGTTCCCACGTCTTGCCTCGGTGCTATACAACCTGCTTGAGGCCATTCGTGTGGCCGGCATACTGCTGACCCCATTTATGCCCGACAGCTGTGAAAAAATCAGACAGCAGGTGGGCGCCACCCCCGAGCTGTACACCTACGACATGGCGGTGTTTGGCAAACTGCCTGCCGATGTTTCGGTAAGCAAGGGCGAAACCCTCTTCCCCCGTATCGACCTTAAAAAGGAGCTGGCCGAGCTTGAGGCCGCAAATCCCACCACCCCCACAACCGAGCAAAAAACCGCAAAGTCCAAGGAGCAAAAGCAGGAAAAAACCTCCCCGCCCGAGGGTGTTAGTACCCTGATTGGCATAGAAGACTTTGCCAAGGTGGAGTTGCGGGTTGCCAAAATAGTGGCCTGCGAGCCTGTGCCCAAGGCCGACAAACTGCTCTGCCTAAAACTGGATGACGGACAGGGCGAGCGCCAGGTGGTGTCGGGCATACACACTTGGTATAAACCTGATGATCTAATTGGCAAGAAAATTATAGTTGTGGCAAACCTAAAGCCTGCAAAACTGCGTGGCGTAGAAAGCCAGGGCATGATATTGGCGGCCGATGCCGGCGAAAATGACGTGAAGGTTATTTTTGTTGACGACAGCGTACCGGCAGGTTCCAAGGTAAGGTAACCTGATAACAACCCAAAAAGCCCCTGCTGTGTGATGACTTTTTTGCACATAGCAAGGGGCTTTTGTGCGCCCAAAATTTAAGTTTATCTGTGCGCCATGGCAATTAGCGGCCACCTACACCCCAAAATATTCCCCTTATTTTGATTGGTAGCGCGCCACCCCGCAAGTGTTCATGTGGGGGGCGGTGGTATGTGGGGGGCGGCCGTCGCCGCCGTAGGCGGTGCGCCCCTGCAAAAGTTGCGGGGGCGCTTGCCCACCGAGCCTGTGAGGTGATGGGGCAACA
>CAYJGQ010000148.1:0-2860 GCA_964369885.1 uncultured Oscillospiraceae bacterium | reverse complement strand
ACCCCGTACTGCTAAACCGTGCACCCACACTTCACCGCCTTGGCATTCAGGCCTTTGAGCCTGTGCTGGTAGAGGGTAGAGCACTTAAACTACACCCACTTGTTTGTACCGCCTACAACGCCGACTTTGACGGCGACCAGATGGCTGTGCACGTACCTCTTTCGGCCGAGGCTCAGGCCGAGGCACGCTTCCTTATGCTTGCCGCCAACAACCTGCTAAAGCCCTCGGACGGCCGTCCCGTGGCTGTTCCTACACAGGATATGGTACTGGGTTCCTACTACCTCACCATGCTGGTGGAGGACGAGTACGGTGCAGGTAAGTACTTCCGTGACGTCAACGAGGCCACCATGGCCTACCAAGAGGGCGTTGTGGGACTACACGCCCCCATTAAGGTTAGAATAAGCCGCGAGGTGGGTGGCCATCGTCGCAGCAGACTTATTGACACCACCGTGGGTAGGCTCATATTCAACACCCCCATTCCTCAGGACCTTGGGTTTGTTGATCGCACCAACCCCGACAACGTCTTCAACCTTGAGATAGACAGACTGGTTGATAAAAAGCAGCTTTCCCGCATTATAGAGAAGTGCATCAAAAAGCACGGCACAGCCCGCACCTCCGAGGTGCTTGACCAGGTTAAGGCGCAGGGCTTTAAGTACTCGACCAAGGGTGCTGTAACCGTTGCGGTTTGTGATGCCGTTATCCCTCCCCAGAAGGCCGAGTACCTGGCCGAGGCCGAAAAGAAGGTAGACGACATCCGCAAGCGTTTTGACCGCGGTCTTATCACCGAGGATGTTCGTTACGAGCGCACCATAAAGGTGTGGGACGAAACCACCAACCGCATCAAGGAGGCCCTAAAGGATAACCTTGAAAAGAGCAACCCCATCTACATGATGGCCGACTCGGGCGCTCGTGGTTCGATGGAGCAGATCCGTCAGCTGGCCGGTATGCGTGGTATCATTGCCAACACATCGGGTAAAGCCATCGAAATTCCCATCCGTGCAAACTACCGTGAAGGTCTAAACATTTTGGAGTACTTCAACTCCTCGCGTGGTGCGCGTAAGGGTCTTGCCGATACCGCACTTCGTACCGCCGACTCGGGTTACCTTACCCGCCGTCTGGTTGACGTTTCGCAGGAGGTTATCATCCGTGAGGAGGACTGTGGCGCCACCGAGGGTCTGGTCATTGCCCAAATCACCGACGAGGGTCGTGTGATCGAGGAATTCTCCGAGCGTATGTACGGCCGTTACCTTGTGGCCGACTGTGTTGACCCCGCCACCGGCGAACTGCTGGTGTCCAAAGACAAGATGATGGACGACGCCGACACCGCCCGCATTATTGCGGCAGGTATCGAGAGTGTTACCATCCGCTCCATAATCAAGTGCCAGTCGCCCAATGGCGTTTGTGGCAGATGCTACGGTAACAACCTTGCAACCGATCAGACCGTGGCCATTGGTGAGGCCGTAGGCGTTATCGCTGCTCAGTCGATCGGCGAGCCCGGCACACAGCTTACAATGCGTACCTTCCACACCGGCGGTGTTGCCTCGGCGGCCGATATTACACAGGGTCTGCCCCGTGTTGAGGAACTGTTTGAGGCCAGAAAGCCCAAGAACGCCGCTGTTATTGCCCACTGCGACGGTGTTATCTCCTTTGAGAAGGATCTCAAGGGTGCCGACCTTGTAATTGTAACCAACGACAAGACCGACGAACGCTTTGAAAAGCAGGTGGTTTACGGTTCCAAACTTCGTGTTAAGGAAGGCGACATTGTCAAGAAGGGCGAGTTTATTACCGAAGGCTCGGCCGAGCCCAGCGAGATACTGCTGGTAAACGGCGAGGTTGCGGTACAGGATTACATCATCCAGCAGGTGCAGATGGTTTACCGCACACAGGGTGTTGATATCAACGATAAGCACATTGAGGTTATCGTGCGCCAGATGATGAAGAAGGTGCGAGTGGATGAGGGCGGAAGCAGTGGCCTGATCCCCGGATCTTTGGCCGACCGTCAAGAGGTCGACACCATCAATCGTGAGGTGCTGTCCAAGCCCACCGAGAACGGCGAGCCCGCCCCCGTGGTAGAGGTAACACCTGTAATACTGGGTATAACCAAGGCTTCGCTTGCCACCGACTCCTTTATGTCGGCGGCCTCCTTCCAGGAAACCACCCGCGTACTCACCGAGGCTGCCATTAAGGGCAAGAGCGATCCCCTGCTTGGCCTTAAGGAGAACGTCATCATAGGTAAACTTGTGCCGGCCGGCACAGGCATGGTGCCCGAGGTGGTAGAACCCGAACAACCCGAGCAGATTGTGGTAGACTCCTCCGAAGAGGAGCTGCAAATTGTCGATGAACTGGCCGATTTTGCACTGGATTCGCTGGTATAACCGCCCAGAGCAAAAATAGTGCAAAAATCTTACAAAGTAGTTGTTGACAAAGTAAAATCCCTTTGCTACAATAACACATTGGAACAGCTTTATTGTGTCTATGCCCCCAGGGGAGCATCTCTTGGGGGTTTTGGATAAATATTTTTGTGAAAGGAGGAAAAACATGCCAACATTTAACCAACTTGTTCGCAAAGGTAGAGAGGCAGTAGTTACCAAGTCTACCGCTCCCGCACTACTAAAGGGCTGGAACTCCAAAAAGCGTACCGCAACCGATCAGAACTCTCCTCAGAAGAGAGGCGTTTGCACCGCCATTAGAACCCAGACCCCCAAGAAGCCCAACTCGGCGCTTCGTAAGGTAGCAAGAGTACGTCTTTCGAACAGCATGGAGGTTACCGCTTACATCCCCGGCATCGGACACAACCTGCAAGAGCATAGCGTTGTGCTTATCCGTGGCGGACGTGTAAAGGATCTCCCCGGCGTACGTT
>CAYJGQ010000147.1:0-2935 GCA_964369885.1 uncultured Oscillospiraceae bacterium | reverse complement strand
AAAAGATCAAATCTTGCACATACGTTCTCATATTGTGGGTTGCGGTATATGTAATCATATGCGGCGGCAATGATTTTCTTGCATTTTTGCCGTGTAACGGTCTCGACGGGCAGAAGCATACCACCACGTTTTCTGGCACGCACCTCTACAAATGCGATCATATCATCCTTCATTGCCACAAAATCAAGTTCTCCACCCCTGCAATAGTGGTTTCTTTTTAGGATTTCCCACCCCTTGGCCACAAAGCTCTCCACCGCTAAATCCTCGCCAAGTCGACCTATCTCCTGGCGGGTCATTTGTTGCCACCCAGTATTTTGCCCAAAAAACTCATCCTGTGCGCAGGACATGGGCCATACTCCAGCAGGGCTTCACGGTGTGCCTTGGTGCCGTAACCCTTGTGTTTTGCAAAATTGTACATGGGATAGCTCTCGTGTAGGTCAAGTATGTAGCGGTCACGGCTTACCTTGGCTATAACCGAAGCGGCCGCAACGCAGGCCGAAAGCCCATCCCCACCAATTAGGGTCTGCAGATTTGCCTCTATGGGTGGGGGGCGGTTGCCGTCTACCAAGACTAAATCGGGTCTTTGGGATAGCTTTTGGCAGAGCTGTTCATATGCTCTATTCATGGCAATGAAGGTAGCGCCCAAAATATTGTGGGTTTCAATCTCCTCAACACTGGCAAAACCAACCCCGTAGTGCGCATGGGTGGTTATCTCCTCAAATAAATTTTCCCGCTTTTTTTCACTTAACTTTTTTGAGTCACCCAAATCGGGGTGACAAAAGCCCTGTGGAAGAACCACTGCCCCTGCGCAAACAGGTCCTGCAAGGGGTCCACGCCCTGCCTCATCAACTCCGCAGAGCAAAAGAGCCGTGCCTTGGCACAGCTCCCTGTCGTAATTGTATAACGGCATGTTGTTAACTTGATTTTTCATGCTCACACCTCGGCTGTAGGCTTTTTTCCCGGAAGCTCAAGGGTTATTCGCCCTATAACTCCACCTCTAAACTCATCCATCAGCATTATAGCGGCTCGGTGGGTGTCAATTTCGCCACCCGATATAAGCATTCCTCTGCGCCTGCCCACCGCCGAAAGCAGCGCAAAGCTGTCGCCCTCAAAGTCCTCGGGTTTTAGTTTATAGCGCGCCGTAAGTAGTTGTGAGGAGGTTTGACGTAAAACCTCAAGTAGGCGAACCGCAAGGTACTCAACATCGAGTATATCATCCTTTACAGCGCCTGTGAAGGCCAGTTTTTCTCCCACCGCCTTATCTTCAAATTTAGGCCACAGCACACCCGGCATATCAAGCAGTTCTATGCCCTTATCAAGGGTAACCCATTGTTTACCACGGGTAACACCGGGGCGATCCTCCACCTTGGCACGTTTGCTGCCTGCAAGGCGGTTTATGAGGGATGATTTCCCCACATTGGGTATACCCACAATCATTATACGGATGGGACGCCCCACCATTCCTTTGCCCTGCCAACGCTCTATTTTTTCCTTTATCGACTCCCGCACAAGGGGAAGAAATGCGTTTAACCCTTTGCCACTTCGGCAATCGGTGGCTATGGCGGGTATGCCCTGCTCGGCGTAGTGGGCAATCCAGCGTTTTGTGGCCGCATCCGATGCGGCATCGCACTTGTTTAGCAAAATCACACGGGGTTTACCCTGTGTAAGCTTGTCCATCTCCGGGTTACGACTACTCATAGGAATACGGGCATCGCATAGTTCCACCACAACATCCACGAGTTTTAGGTTTGACTGCATTAGGCGACGTGTCTTGGCCATATGCCCCGGAAACCACTGAACCGAAATCTCCTGCACGGTATATCCCCCTTTGTTTAATATATTTTTATCACTTACTGCACAGGGCCAAAGCTCTCAATTGGGAAAAAGCGCAGATATGATTTGCCCTGTACAAGCCTTGTATCCACCATGCCCACATCACTAAAACGGCTGTCGTTTGAATAGTTTCGGTTATCACCCATAACAAACACATGCCCCTCGGGCACAGTGGCAGGAAACTCCACATTGCCCATTACCCGTGTGGTTTCGGCTATGTAGGGCTCATCCTGCACCACTCCGTCGACAAAAACTGCCCCTGTGCCTGGGTCAATGTCTATGGTTTGACCCTCGGTGGCTATTACACGTTTTATATAGTTTTCGTTTTTGGCAGGCACTGTAAACACCACAACATCCCCCCCTGTTAGGGGTGTGCCTATGTTGGATATCAGCAGTCGGTCAAGATGCTTATATGTGTGATTCATAGAATCTCCCGACACTACAGCGGTGCGAACAACAAATGTAAAAATAAGCACAATGGACACAACGGCCCAGGTTATGGTTTCCACCCAGTCCATAACCTCATGTTTTAGTGAAAACTTTTTTTCGCTATTTTTATTCATGGACTCGGTACCCCGTTTCATAGTCATAAAATCTCATATTTTTATAGCAAAAAGGGGCGCATGCACGCCCCTTTTTTTCTGCCACCGCTTATCGGCGGATAATTTCCTTAACCTTGGCAGCCTTGCCAACACGGTCACGTAGGTAATAAAGCTTACCACGACGAACACGACCGCTACGTACAAGCTCTACCTTTTCGATGTTGGGGGAATGCAGTGGGAATACACGCTCCACGCCTACACCGTGAGCTACACGGCGAACAGTAAATGTTTCGTTGATACCGCCATGCTTCTTGGCAATTACAGTGCCCTCGAAGATCTGAACTCTCTGGCGCTCACCTTCCTTGATCCAAACATGAACCTTAATGGTGTCACCGATTCTAACTTCGGGTACGTTTTCTTTCAGGCTTCCCTGAGAGATGATTTTCAAAGCATCCATTGATACTTCCTCCTTAATATCCGAACATTCATTCCCGAAATTCAAGATAAATCGGCAGCGGACTGTCCGTTTTGGTGTACGGGTAAAACCCGCCATCAAACCC
>CAYJGQ010000146.1:465-2952 GCA_964369885.1 uncultured Oscillospiraceae bacterium | reverse complement strand
GTCCCCACACCCCTGCCACCTTTTGAAAAAGGTGGACGAAAACTCCCCTCGCCCCAGGCCTTTGGCCGGGGGCGAAGTTTTTTGCGGATACACCAATCACAGACACATCTTCGGCGGTGGCGTGGCTGTGGCCGTGTTGCCCCGGCCTACCCGATGCAACCAAAGCCGGTTTGATGACGAATATAAGCACTTTCTAACTGTGTCAAAGCCTTTTGTAATGAATACATCATTACTGCAAGGCTTTTCCTTGTTATAAAGCACCTCTATGCGCCATCAAATCTTCGACCTCTAATGTTTAGAGGCCGACTTTGACTACATCGGATAGGCCCATCGCCTCACACGCTCGGCGGGCAACCACCCCCACCTGCGGTGTGGGCGCACCCTCTCCGAGGGCGACGGCCCGGGCCCCACCACACACCTATCGCTTGGCACTGCGTGAGGCTACCGCCTTGATGCGCCTGACACAAAGTCCGCCCCACAAAGGGGCGGACTTATGTTGTTTAACCCTTTCATTTATAGGTAGAGTTATAAAGTATTTCCACCACCACAAAACCATGTCCACACAAATCTACGCAACCCAAAGCCCCACCCCAACACAGTAACAGGGCGGTCATGCATGACCGCCCTGTTACTACTTAATATTATTTTGTTAATTATATACCGCTTGGCGGGCTTGTTGTTTTTTGTTGGTAAGGCGCTTTGTGCGCTGACGTGACATAATCACAAGGGCTATACCCATCACAACCTCAAACAAACTGCCGGCCGCAACATATTCAAAGGTGCTTAGTGTGGCGTAGGTGGCGTAGCGCAGATAGAACATATCAAATATTACGACTGCACAGTTAAGAATTAGTGCAAACTCCATATCACGCCTTTTAATACCCTTTATAAAGAAGAGAAATACCAGCGTACCGTAGACTCCGCAGATAAGTCCAATACAGCCAAGCACGGCATTTGGCAGTGCGTTGTCTATGGATATCATTAGGTATAGCAGTGACCCACTGCGCCAAATAAGACTTACAAATATGAAAAACAGCATAGTTTTTTTTAGCATGGGAAATCCCCTTTGTTGTGTAGTGTTACATTATATTCGGTACAAAAGCATGGATATGGTACAGCGACCTATCCTCGGTCATTATACCATATCCACACAATGTTGTAAAATTTAGCTTTGTCTATGCCCCAAAAGACTGCGCTTGTTACGTCCAAACCGCTCAAAAATCAGCATGGCAGAGGACAGTAGTGGGGCAAAAAGACTTATACCAAGCACCAGCGCAATTTGCCGCAGTCCCAGAGCTGTGGTCATAAATATACTCGAAAGCCATGGGTTGTATATAACACCAATGCTTATTATGGCCGAGATAATAACCGCCCCGAGTAGAGATAGATTTCCAAATAGGCTTATTTCAAATATGGTGCGATTTTCGTACCTGCACTCAAATGCATGGCATAGCTGCGCCACTATCAGTGTGAGCAGTGCACCGCTTCGAGCAACCGTCAAATCGGCCGTTTGAATATGCAGCAGGGTAAAGGCTATTAGGGTAGAAAGCCCTATAAGACATCCGCGAAATAGTATTTTGCTCATGAGCCCACCCGAAAAAACCGACTCCTCACGCCCGCGCGGGGCACGGCGCATCACATCAGCAGTAGGGCTGTCGGCCCCAAGTGCCATGGCAGGTAGGCCGTCGGTCACAAGGTTTACCAGCAATATTTGTATGGGGTATAGCACCACGGGCAGCCCCATGAGCATCCCCACAAACATGGTAAACACCTCACCGATATTGCAGGAAATTAGGTAACGCATGAATTTGCGGATATTGCTGTATATCACCCGCCCCTCCTCAACGGCCGCCACCATGGTGGCAAAGTTATCATCCAGCAGTATCATGGAGGAGGCCTCACGGCTTATGTCGGTGCCGGCAATACCCATGGCAACACCTATATCAGCCTCTTTTATGGCCGGGGCATCGTTCACACCGTCACCGGTCATGGCAACAATGTGCCCACGAGCCTTAAATGCCTTAACAATTTTAAGCTTGTGCCCGGGGTTAACCCTGTAAAACACCGCAGTTTTTCTAACCGCATCACAAAGTGTTTTGTTGTCCATTTTATCGATCTCAGCCCCCGATAAAACCTCATCACCCGGGGTGAGTATTTTTAAATCGGTTGCCACAGCGCAGGCGGTGGGACGGCTATCTCCTGTTATCATGACAGTGCGTATACCCGCATGACGGCAGTTGGCCACCGCCGCATATGCCTCTCTGCGTGGAGGATCCATCATGGCCATGAGCCCCACAAAGCACATGCCCTGTTCGGCCATATCCCCCCCGACGGATATGCTCCTAAAGGCAAAACCAAGTACTCGTAGTGCGCGTCCGGCCATGTTGGCGTTTTCCTGCAAAAACCTGCCCTTTACATCTATGCTCATGGGGCGCACACCTTCTACCGTCATGTAGTGGGTACAGCGCTCAATTAGCACATCGGGTG
>CAYJGQ010000146.1:0-455 GCA_964369885.1 uncultured Oscillospiraceae bacterium | reverse complement strand
CTTTGTCAGAAGAAGACTTCCAAGCTTTTGCCCCTCGGCCACCACCGACATCATCTTGCGTTCGGAATCAAACGGGTTTTCTCGGGTTACCGTCATGCGGCATTCGTCCTGCTCAAGCCCAAGCGAGCGCCCGGCACGTAGTAGGGCAAGCTCGGTGGGATCTCCAACCAAATTTGGCACACTGCCCTTGTCAAACAACTTGTTTTCCTGCAGTGGTGGGGGGAGTATGGCGTTATTACAAAGCAGTGCCACCACAAGCAGTCTTTCCAGTAGGGGATTTGTAGATATATTTTTGTCCCGTGATACAGCACGATTACGTGATTTTGCCCCCTCGCCCTCCTGAGCAAGATTTAACCGCCCATTATTTGTGTATATCTCGGTGACGGTCATCTTGTTTTCGGTCAATGTGCCGGGTTTATCTGTGCAGATGACATCGGCACAGCCCAGCGTTTCCA
>CAYJGQ010000145.1:0-2953 GCA_964369885.1 uncultured Oscillospiraceae bacterium | reverse complement strand
CACGGCAGAGCCGTGTGGGTGGGGGGAGAGTTCCGCCGCGATCACGCGGCCCGCACTATGGGCATGGCGAATTTATATTAGCCTACGGCTAATATAAAACCTTGTCTTTATTGGCTTGTGGCTCGCCACTGCGTGGCAACCGCCACAAATGCCCAATAAAAAATACGGAGGAAATAACGTATGACACCAAAGCAAACACTGCTAAAATGGATTGATGCATTTAACCGCGCCGATGCCAAAGCCCTTTGTGAGCTTTATGCCGATGATGCCGTAAATCATCAGGTGGTAACCGACCCTGTTTGTGGCAAGCAAGCCATTTATGATCGTTTTGTCGAGGAATTTGCCACCGCTGAAATGGTATGTATATTGGACAATATCTTTGAGGATGGCCAGTGGGCAATGATGGAGTGGAAAGATCCCAAGGGTTTTAGGGGATGTGGTTTTTTTCATATTGTCGAGGGGAAAATTGTATTTCAAAGGGGCTATATGGACAAACTCAGTTTCTTAAAACTAAACGGCCTGCCCATCGAGTAGTATAAATCCCCACCCCTATATATTATTTGTGGGGGTGGGGCAGGTTTTTGCAGAAAACATTCTGACGGCTTGACATTTATAAAATTTGTGGTAGACTGTAACGGTAATTAACTATTTTCGTGAAAAGGAGTGTTTTTTTGTTAAGTGTAGCATAGTTTTGATTTTGGCAATATGTCAAGGTCGGAGCACAACAAGACATGTTTACAAAGTAGTATAAGCGGATAAAATCCGTTTGTTTTTGTACGCATTATTGGGCTACATCTAAACACAATTACACTTAACATATTGGAGCTTTTGCCAGGGTGGTCTTTTGCCGCCTCATATGCAAAGCAAATTACCGAGTGTGTAGGTGTATCTATACGCTTTTTTTGTTGCCCTAAAACGAAAATAATACCGAAAGAGGAAAAGTGACATGACAAACACATACAATACATTGGAGTTTAACCGTATTTTAGGAGATTTGAGCGAATTTGCTCTCTGTGAAAGTGCTAAAAATAAAATACTCGAGCTAAAACCATTTTTGAGCGAACGTGACTGCAAACGCCACACCAACGATACCTCCGAGGCCAAGCGAATAATAGACAGCATTGGAACACCACCCATTGCTGCCATGGTCGACCTTGAAAAAGTCCTAATCTTGGCACAAAAGGGTTCTATGTTAACCCCACAACAGCTCACCGCCGTTGCCACCTTTGCCCACTCCTGCGGGCGCATGGTGGCCTTCCTAAAAAGGGCCGAAACCCTGGGTGTAAACCTTGCTTTTTACGGCGCATCTTTTAAGAGCTTGGAGCAGCTATGCGAGGAAATTGAGCGTTCAATCAAGGGGGATGAGGTGCACAGTTCGGCCTCCAAAACACTTCAGGACATACGCCGAAAGCTTGAAAATATGCAAAGCTCCATAAAGGCAAAGCTCGAGACCGTCCTGCGCAGTAAGAAGGCCTACCTCTCGGACAGTACCATTGTAATTCGCAACGGAAGGTATGCAATTCCCGTAAAAAAAGAGCACAAAAATCAGGTTTCCGGTTCGGTTATTGATACATCAAATACAGGTGGCACGGTGTTTATAGAGCCCTCGGCCGTTAGCAAAATTCAGTCAGAGCTTGACATGCTGCAAATTGAGGAAGACAACGAGGTGCGCAAGATTTTGTATACCCTATCGGCCATGGTGGATCAAGAATCTTCAGCGCTTAGCACAAACATGAGCTACATGCAAACCCTTGACTTTGTTTTTGCAAAGGCAAAATACTCATATGAACTGGATGCAAATGAGGTATCCATCACCACCGATAGGGTGATAAAAATAGTGAACGGTCGCCACCCCCTACTAAAAAAGGAGGAGTGCGTGCCCCTTAACTTTGATTTGGGCAAAGATTACCGTGGTATTGTCATCACAGGACCCAACACAGGTGGCAAAACCGTATCTCTTAAAACCGTGGGACTGCTGTCCCTCATGGCGCAGTGTGGCCTACATGTTCCCGCAGGGGAGGGCAGCGTCTTTTCCATGAATGCTAATATTTTATGTGACATCGGCGACGGACAGAGCATCTCGGAAAACCTATCCACGTTTTCGGCTCATATTACAAATATTGTGGCCATACTCGAGGAGGTATCGCACGAGAGCCTTGTGCTGTTGGATGAGCTTGGTTCGGGCACCGACCCTGCCGAGGGCATGGGAATTGCTGTTGCAATTTTGGATGAACTGCGCAGGAAAAACTGTCTGTTTGTGGCCACCACCCACTACCCCGAAATAAAGGATTTTGCCAAAAACACCCCCTCACTCATCAATGCACGCATGGAGTTTGACCGCGAAAACCTAAAACCGCTTTATAAACTGCAAATCGGTGAGGCCGGCGAGAGCTGTGCTCTATCCATTGCAAAACGTCTTGGGTTACCACAGCATTTGCTGGACCGTGCCAAGAAGGAGGCCTACCACGAGCAGGGTTCTGTCAATAGGGTCGAAAGATTTACAGAGACCATCGGTGACCAAGAACCACCCGCCCCCAAAAAGCCCAGTAAAATTATTCGTGACATCCCCTCAAAGGTAAACGAGCTGCGGCATCTTTTTACAGTTGGTGACAGCGTCTGCATTCTAAGTGATAATAGTATCGGCATTGTATATAAACCTGTCAACGATAAAGGTGACCTTGTGGTGCAGGTCAAGGGCGAAAAGATGGTGATCAACCACACAAAGGTAAAACTTAAAACCAGCGCCGCCGACCTTTACCCACCCGACTACGATTTCTCTGTTATTTTTGATTCGGTAGAAAACCGCAAGGCACGCCACAAAATGACCAAGGGGCATAATCCCGACTTAATAATTAACTACGATAAGTTCTCAGAGTAGTGCAGTGCGAAAGGTCAAGGCCGTGGGGACGCTGTCCCCACACCCCTGCCACCTTTTGAAAAAGGTGGACGAAAA
>CAYJGQ010000144.1:0-3013 GCA_964369885.1 uncultured Oscillospiraceae bacterium | reverse complement strand
ATATAAATGTGCAAGGGTCGGTAAGGCTTTCGGCCACCCTGACGTGCAGCGTGGGGAAATGTTCGGCCAAAAGCTGTGCAAGGGGAGAAATTACCACGTTTTCGGTGGCAAAGTGGCCGGCATCAATCAGGGTCATTCCAAGCTCCCGTGCTTTTAAGAAGACATCGTATTTTATGTCCGAGGTGACAAGTGCCTGTGCGCCTTGTTGGTAGGCCGTTTCAAGCAGATCTCCACCCGAGCCACCGCAAACTGCAAAACAGGTAATTTGATTCTCCCCTGCAAAGTAGCGAAGCCCGGGGCATCCAAGCTGTGATTTTACAAACTGCGCAAGTTCCTGCGGCCACATTGGGGTGTGACTAAGCCCGATGCGCCCAAGGCGGTCGGGGGTCAGTGGGGCTGGGTCCCTAAGGTTAAGGGTGTCGGCCAGAATGTAATTTACTCCAAAGTCGGCCACATCGAGGTTTGTGTGGGCCGACAATACATGGATGCCACGGCGCACGGCTTTATAGGCCATGTCCGAGCTACCAAGCCTGCGCAGCGGCTGAAATATCACAGGATGATGGGTTACAATTAGGTTGCTGCCAAGGCCGGCCGCCTCCTCTATTACCTCCGAGGTTGCGTCCAGCGCCACAAGAATACCTGTGATAACGGCCTGCTCATCCCCCAATAAAAGTCCTGAGTTATCCCAGCTCATGGCGGTGTCAAAGGGGGCTAAACCGTCTAAAAATTTTTGTACATCTCCAATCGAAATCACAAAAACACCTCATTTCATTTTTGTGGTTCAAATTTACCTATGACCTTAAAAATTTGGGCCTCAAGGTTGCGCCAACGCAGGGCATTCGCCCCTGTGGTGGCAATTCCGTCGGCCTTGCGTTTGGTGCGCAAAAGCAGTCGTTTTGCATAGGCCATATTGTCGGGCAGGGAAAGGTCGGAAATTCCACCCAAATACAGCTCCAAATCGTCGGGGGAGTGGCACTGCCCGGTGTAGGAGGCCACCATAATGGAGTAGACCCGTCCTGCGGCACTAACGCCCTGCTCACATTCCATCATAAATCCCTCACGGTAGAGGTAGTCACGCAGCTTTTCGGGGCGGGTCATGGGCTGGAGGATATAGCGCTTTTCGGGCGATTTTGTGTGTGGCCAAGAGGAGAGGATGTCTACAATCAGCTCGGCCCCCATACCGGCAATGATTACATCATCAACCGAGTTTTGCTCAAACCCATCCAGTCCGTCACAAAGTATGGGTGTTACCCTGCTTGAAATGTTGTGGGAGGCCATGAGGTCTATGGCTTTTTGAAGAGGCATGGCGTTAACATCGGTGGCATAGCCACGAGGTATTTTGCCACTTAATATAAGATGCGCCATCAAGCGACCGTGATCGGTACCAATATCCACCGCCACAGACCCTGTGCGCACCATATCAGCAATAAGTGATAAACGTTCATCCAGCAGTGGCAAAAGCAGGCCCACCTTTCAAAAATAATTAAAACGATATACGACGGGCAAAGTCCTGCCACAATTCGTCATTTTTTACATATTCTATTATACCCATCATTTACTTTGCTGTAAAGTCAAATATGCCGAGACATACAAAATGCATGCCTCGGCATATTAAATGTTTTTACTTACTCGGCCTTCATTTTTGCAAAGCAATCGCTGCAGTAAACAGGGCGATCTTCACGGGGCCTAAAGGGCACCTTTGCCTCAGCGCCACAACCGGCACAGGGGGCATTAAACATCTCACGCTCCGGACGGGAAGCGTTTTTGCGTGCATCACGGCAGCCTTTGCAACGCTGGGGCTCATTTACAAAGCCTCTCTCTGCGTAAAACTCCTGCTCGCCTGCGGTGAAAATAAACTCGCCGCTGCACTCCTTACAAACCAAACTCTTGTCCTCGTACATCTTCTTTACCTCGCTTATGGATTTTTTGTCCCCCGTCACTTGGAGCAATTGCCGGAAACAACAGCACGCACTTGAAAGGGATTATACCAACCCGACTCGGGTTGTTAACAGGGTTATGTGAGGCGCATTACTTTTCCTTTAGCTTGCGCCGCACACGCTGCAAAGCGTTATCCACCGCTTTTGGGGTGGACCTGACTGCCTGCGATATTTCACGATATGTATGCCCACTTATATATAGTTCCAAGACCTGCTGCTCATAATCTGACAGCACCTGTTTAATTTTTCGGTCATGAAGTTCGGTGGTTTCTTTGGCAATGAAGGAGGATTCGGGTTGTTCGCCAAAAGGAATTTGAATGTTTTGTCCATCTTCGCCCGGTGAAATTGACATATAGTCACGCAGAGGGGAGTGTTTTAGGGAAAGGGCCGACTTTACGGCCGATAGGATGCGATTTGTAACACACAGTGTGGCATAGGTTGAAAATTTCCCCCCACGGGTGGGGTCGTAATGGCGCACAGCGCTCCACAGTCCCATCATGCCCTCCTGCTCAAGGTCGTCGGGTTCCATGCCGGGGCCGTAGTAACTTGTGGCTTTGCTACGCACAAGTGGGAGAAATCTTGCAATTAACAGGCCGGTTGCTTCGTCGTTGCCAAGGCCTGCCAGAGCTACTAATTCTTCATCGCTCATTTTATCAAGGGGGGGGATTTGCATTTGTATTATTGTCTCCCAATACTTGGAATTGTGTAGGCGTATTCTATGTTATAGTGTAGTTTTTTGCAGGAAATTTGTCAATAGTTTTTGTCGGTTTTTACCCACCGTGAAGCTTTTTTGGCTTCTTTTCCAAATATTGTGCTTATAAATTGGGCATTAAAACTACATGTAATCATAAAGTTTCACAATTATTCAATCGGGTATTGCATTTTATAAAAATTTATTGTAAAATAACAAGGCATCAAATGAGGGGAGACCCCATTGGTCGTGTCAAATTTTGCATGAGATATTGCAAAACTGAAAAATTCCAACACATGCCGGCGTGTCGGAATGGCAGACGAGGCGGATTCAAAATCCGTTGGCGGCAACGTCGTGTGGGTTCAAGTCCCACCGCCGGCACCAA
>CAYJGQ010000143.1:1512-3331 GCA_964369885.1 uncultured Oscillospiraceae bacterium | reverse complement strand
GGCCGCCGCCTCCCCCGAGGGGGAGGAAGACACGACAAAGCCGTGTGGGTGGGGGAGAGTTGTGCCGCGACCACGCGGCCACGCAAAAATGCCCCCTGATGGGGGGCATTTTTCTGTTTATTTTTAGCGTGTAAGCATACCGTATACATCCAGGGGAACCTGATTTAGTACGGCATTGTTTGGGTTCCATAGCAGAGATTTTTCATCGAGGGTCAATCCAAATTCTGCGCCGTCGTCCACTGCGGCGTGGAGGTTGCGTGGAGATACCGAGTCTCCGGCATTTACAACCTTCAGCCCTGCCTCCAGCATCTCGCCAAAGAACTCGTCGTTGGGCTTAACATGGCAACTTACAACATTATCAATGGGAATTTCGATGCGCTCAAAGTTAGCGGTCATAACCACAACACAGCCATCCTTTATCTCGCTGACAGTCGAGCTTTCGTAAACCTTGACGGGGTGTGCGAAGGTTTTTTTGTCCTCAAGCCCCTCGGCCTGCTCCTGCTTAAAGTTTTTGCGTGTTACATACATATGAATTACATCAAGTCTTGAGCCAAGCTCCTTTTTCTCGGTTACAATTGTAACCTCTTTGCCGATAGATGCTAAGAACTCGGCCGTATCCACCGCTGCAAAATGATCGCCCCAAAGCAGTACGCGCCCACCGAGCTTGCGCATAGTGCGATCACCTGGGTGGTACTCACAATTAACCTTGGGACAGGCCACTGCCTGCTCAAACGGCACCACCATGGGGTTATCTGCGCCCACACAGGAGGGCACATAGGAGCTTGCACCGGTGGCATTAAGCACTATGTCATAACCCTTTAGGTCTTCAATACTCGGGGTGGTGCCGAGTTTCACCTCAACACCAAGTTTCTTTATCTGTTCACGAATCCAGTCGGCATACCACTTCATTTTTTGCTTACCCGGCACTACACAGCAACCCAAAATAGCACCGCCAAGCTCCATTGTTTTCTCAAAAATGGTCACCTTGTGACCCCTAACAGTGGCAATACGAGCAGCCTCCATACCGGCAGGGCCGCCGCCTACCACGGCTACATTTAGCGGAGTGGGTGCGGGTTCCATGCTGTCAAACTCCATGTGGCCACATGCGGGGTTAATGGCGCATTGTATCTCTTTTTTGGCCATCATAGACTCCTGCCAGCAACCTGTCAGACAGCTGATGCAACGACGAATTTCCTCAGGTTTGCCCATAGAGGATTTTATTGGCCAGTAAGCATCGGCCAATAGCTGACGGGAAAGCCCCACCATGTCGGCCTTACCCTGCTCCAAAATACTCTCACAGTAATCAGGATTACGCAGTACACGGTTGCATATTGTGGGGATTGAAACGGCATTTTTAATGGTGGCCGCAGCCTCTACCTGCCAACCCTCGTCGTATGGCATGGGGCAAAATCCTGCGCCGGGTGTTTCCTGTATACAGCAGCTCAAATCAAGGCAAACAACCCCTGCCTTCTCAAATTCCTGCGCAACAAGGATGCTTTCATCAAGACGACGTGAGCCGTCAAGGAATTCATCTATGGAATAGCGTACAAATATGGGGAAATCCATACCGCATTTCTTTTGAATAGAGGCAATTATTGCCAGCGGAAAACGCATACGGTTTTCAAAACTACCACCAAATCGGTCTATACGACGGTTGAGGTATGGACTCATAAACTGTGAAATTAGATAGCCGTGGGCGGCATGAAGTTCCACCCCGTCAAAGCCTGCCTGCTGAACACGCCATGCAGCTTCGGCAAATTTTTCAATCATATCAAGACATTCCTCGGTGGTGATACCCCTCACTTCCTTGCCTTTTTCC
>CAYJGQ010000143.1:0-1502 GCA_964369885.1 uncultured Oscillospiraceae bacterium | reverse complement strand
CCCTTTTCCTCCTGATTTTCGTATACCACCTCATGGCCTGCACTCCAAGGAAGTTTTACCACCATATCATTGGTAGACATGGTATTGTAGCGAGGAATGGCGCACTGGCGCCCGGGATGCTGAAGCTGTACAATACATTTTGCCCCATAGCGATGCATAGATGCCGCAAGACGTGTAAGACCGGGTATGTAGTTATCGTTGTCGGCAACAAGGCATGTAACCGTAGGACGACCCGTGGCCGAATCGGGGGTGGTAGCACCCACAACAATCAGCCCTGTCCCACCCTTTGCAATCTGCGAGTGGTGATGAATATCACGCTCGCTTACAGATCCGTCGGCGTTGGACGAGCTTATGTCGGTCGGCACATGGCATATACGATTAGGGATAATCATATTGCCAATTTTGAGCGGCTCAAACATGTGTGGATAATGTGCATTCTTCATTTACATAAGTCCCCCTTAAAATATTGGTAACTAAAAAAGTTTACCAATTTAATAGTATCATCTGGGGGGTACGGTAACAACCCCCATGACTTAAAATCTCCAAAGTGCACTATTTAACTCGCGTAAATATGTGTATTTTTTCACAAAAAAAATGCGCAGTGAAGTTGGTTTCACAGCGCATTTTACAAAAATTTCCTATATTTTACTTATTTAACCTTTAGCACATCAGGTGTGGAGCGGTAGCCAACGCCCATGCGGTCAATACCCATGTCGATAAGCTCCAGGAACTGCTCACGGGTGCGAATTCCACCGCTGCCCTTAACCAACATCTTATCACCGCAAATTCTAAGCATCTGATCAATAATTTCGGGTGTTGCACCCACAGCATTTGCTCCTGTGTAAAATCCTGTCGAGGTTTTAATAAACTCCGAGCCGGTCTCGAGAATAACCTCGGTGGCCTTTGCAATCTCCTCGCTTGTAAGCGCATCGGTTTCTATAATGGTCTTTACAGCGGTGCCGTGCTTGTGGCAAACATCCACAACGGCCTTGATGTCAGCCTTAACCTCGTCCCACATGCCACTTCTAATCCAGCCGTAATTTGCCACTATGTCAAGCTCGTACACATCGCCACGTTTGCAGTATAGCTCGGCCTGCATAGCCTTAGATTCGGTGGTTGACAATCCAAAAGGAAAGTCGCAAACCAAGCAAATCTTGGTGTCTGTACCCTTTGTAAGCTCTGCGGCAATATCCAAAGAACTTGGATTGATGCAAACAGTAGCGCAACCGTAGTCAACACCCTCTTTAATGTACTGTCTAATTTCAGCCTGGGTAAACTCGGGCTTTAGTACCGACTGATCAATGTAAGATGCAAGCTCTTTTACCGACATTTCTGCCGCCTTTTTAGAAGGTTTTTTCATAATGCAGACCTCTTTTCTTTTATATTGTATCAAATGTATGATACATTTGATTTTATAATACCACACCCAACAAAAAAGTCAAGTCGTTTTATGTAATCCCCAAATATTTACCGTTTGGGTGCGTGGCCGCACCGGCCGCGTG
>CAYJGQ010000142.1:0-3336 GCA_964369885.1 uncultured Oscillospiraceae bacterium | reverse complement strand
ACCACGCGGCCGCCCCACAGCACGGGAGGGGAACATCCGGTGCGCTCACGCACGGTGGTCTTATAAAAAAGCCTTAAGTGAGGCGGTTAGATACTGCACGCTGGTATCAAAAAACACAAAATCATCTACCCTACCTGTTTTTTTTGCCTCAATACTTCCACCCACTGCCACCTTGTCACGCTCGGAGCACATTAGTAAGATTTTGCAGGTGGGAAGCTTTTGTTTTATTTCGTCCGAGATGCTAAGACACTCGGCAATGCTTGGCAGTCCGCACTCCGGCACCTCGAGCAAAATTACCTGTGGTGATTTTTGCAGGGCTGTGGTAATAAGATTTTCATACCGAATTTCTATCATGTGCTCACCAACGCCACTACTTTGAAATATACTACAAAGCCCATCACACAAGGAGCGTCTTTTTAGCATTAACAGTACTCCTGACATAAATAACCACCTCAATTTTGTCAGTTCTTTTTTGATTGTGTGGCTGCTTTAATGCTTATGGAATATTATTGATGCTCATATTACCCATTTCCCAAATACCGCTTTCTTCATTGTTATTAAAATTAATAAAAACGCCAGAGGCCTCGCTTTCTACCGATTCCCACCAATATTTAATGTAGGTTTCCTCGCTTTGATACACCTGCCCCTCAACGCCGCCGAAGTAGTTGGCAACAATTGTTTCATAATCTGTGGTGGCACGACTTATGGTGTTGTCAATTAATGCGTTATTTATTGCATCATAAATACTTCTAAGCTCTATCATGGTGAGTGTAGGGGAGACAAATTCTTCATCACTCCTCGAGGTATCCCCCTCAAGCGGTGCAAGGGCATCGGACATCATTCCCGGCTCGGCCTGAATTTGTTCCCAATCTGGGCTACCCTCAAGTGTGTAGATCAGTGTGGAGCCATCGCTGGCGCTTACATGAATAGAGTCGCCCTCAATAACAAATTGCACGGTCTCGCCCGTGGGGTCGGTTATTGTGGAATTTTTCAGGTCAATGCTACCGGGTGCGGCGCTGTCCCCTGCAATACCCATCATAACCGTGCCATCTCCCTGAAAATCAAGGAAGCTACCCTCGCTCATTCCCAGCATCATAAGATCTGCATAGGTCATTTTATCCTCGCCAAAAATTAGGGATGACAATAGGTATTTGCCCTGTAACTCCTCGCCACCTGCACCGCCACCGCAGGCGATGAGGCTGAGTAACATCACGATTGATACTATGAGTGAAATAGTTTTTTTCACAAAAATCCCCCCTACATTTAGGAATTATGTACTTTGTAGGCAGGGGGATTACCACACAGTGTTCCCCCCTGCCACAAAATAATGTTTAGTATAGTACAGTCTAATAATTTATCTGTCCTCAAAACAGGGTGTAAAAAATATGATTCTATTCCTTAAAAACCGCTTAAACTATAAATAATTAGCTCCACACCCGACATATCATCTCGCTCATCGGTAAAGCAAACAATAATACTTCCATCTGCAAGAATATCAGCGTCGGACAACCATGGGTATCCGGCAGAAAGCAGCACATCTTGATCAAGCGATGAAATAAAATTACCCGATAAATCCCAGAAAACGATATTGCGCATATTGCCATCAAGGGCCATAAAGCCGTTTGATGTCTGCACAAATGTAGTGGTCGAACCTAAAAAGTCATCGTTTTCAATTAGGTCATCACCACCAAGGGTATAAAGCAGATTGCCTTGAAGGTCAAGCACACGCACCTTGTGGGTGCCACTGTCTACAAGGCTACCGTGTAAGAAAATGTAATCCTGGGTTATTGTAACATTGCTCACCGTGTAGGTTTCATCTGCTGGGATAAAGTCCTCCTGTACGGTGGCGCTGTCACCGCTAATTGTAACCTTGCTCACAGATCGCCCAACAAAGTAGCCAAGACCCCACTCTCCGCTGGGATGCATCGTAATATAATCGCTGCTACCATAGGCTGTGATAGTGCCCTGCGGGTCAACCTTTACAAGCTGTGAACCAAAATCGGATAGATAGATATTACCTGCATTATCCGAACTCATTTCGCTAAAGCTGTGCCCTTCAAGGTCAATTTCCTTAAAATTGGTAAGTCCCTCACCAAGCTCAGCCATGTAAAGCTTTCCATCAAGTCCTATCCAAACCGAGGAATCGGCACCCTTTGCAATTCTGCCCGAGAAGATGTCGCCGGCCTCAATAGGGGCATCAATTGGCAGCTGATTTGCATTAAGGGTAAAGCTGCCTGCTTGAGCGGTCATGATTTGGGTCGACAGAATAGGTTCACCTTGCCAGAACCAAGGTGGGTCTACAAGGCCTTGGTCGGTAATTTTTAGCACGATCGAAGAAATCAACTGATCAACAATTTCATCATCAAATTCACCCGTAACGGTAATGGTTATGTTGGTGCCACTTGCTTGATCACGCCCAATATATGACATTTGCAGATCGCCCCAGTCCTCATACTCAACCATAAGGCAGTCAATTCCCGAAACGGTGGCATACTCCCCTGCCCCGTTTTCCACCATGTCATAAAGGTCAACACCGGCATTTTTCAGTTCATCTCGGTAATCATCAGCGTCACTTGATTCAACATAAATATCAAGCCCAATGCGCTCACTGTCATCATCATTTTTTACAAAAAATGTGGTGTTGGAGTAACCCTCACCGTCGGAATCGTATTCGGTATTTTGCTCCCACGGCTCAAAAGATGTGATGTCAAACATGGTCATGCTAATAACATCACCGTCGACAGGGGGCGGAGGGGTAGCTTCCTCACCATTTTCTGTGGACTGACTCTGGGCTGTTTGATCGTCAGTTTCGCCAACCTCCTGCTCAACATCGCTACCACAGGCCGCCATGGATAATGTCATCACTAAGCAGAGTAAAATTGCCATTAACTTTTTCATTTTCATAAAATCATCTCTCATTTTTCTTATTATTTTGAGAATGCATCCCACCTCCCTGCTTTTTGGGAGGTGGGTTAAAACAACTACCATTGCGGTTTACATGTCACTACCGCAGAAGGGGCACTTGCCACTTGGGTCGGGGGCTGTTGTGGCCTGACAAATACTACAAATTCCACTAAGTGCCGTGCCGCCCATTGGCATACCTTGGGCCGACTGCATGGGTTGTTGTGGCTGTTGGAAACCACCCTGCTGAGGAGGATAGCCGCCCTGTGGCTGTGCATACCCACCCTGCTGAGGAGGATAGCCCCCCTGTGGCTGTGCATACCCACCCTGCTGTGGAGGGTAGCCGCCCTGGGGCTGTGCATACCCACCCTGCTGAGGATGGTAGCCACCCTGTGGCTGTGCATATCCACCCTGCTGTGGTGGATAGCCGCCCTG
>CAYJGQ010000141.1:0-3506 GCA_964369885.1 uncultured Oscillospiraceae bacterium | reverse complement strand
ACTAAAGCAAGAATCTTTTTCATATCATTTTTTCCTCCAAATTTTAGTTTGAATGCTTCTCCCGGAAAATCCCTAAGGGGCCACCCAAACTTATTATGTAGTGTGAAAATACGGCGCGGACAATTTTACCACATTTTCTCACCTGAACATATTACTACAAAAATGCGCATTTGTAAACGATTTGTAGCAGTTATTAAAAAAACCGACTTCCCTAAAACAGAGAAGCCGGCTTGTGTTTTGTTTAATACTCTACCCGACAAGGAGCTAATTACTTCTTTTTGGTGTCGAGGTAGAACTCGTGAGCCTGGGCTGCGGTGCTGTTCTGATGAACAACCATTGCAACAGCCTTGGCCATAGCCTTGGGATCTTCAGCCTGGAAGATGTTACGGCCCATGTCAACACCGCAAGCGCCCTCTTGGATAGCCTTGTAAGCCATGTCAAGAGCTTCGTTGGGAGGAAGGGTTTTGCCGCCGGCAATAACGATGGGAACGGGGCAACCGGCAGTAACCTTCTCAAAGTCCTCGCAGTAGTAAACCTTAACCAGCTGTGCGCCAAGCTCGGCAATAACACGGGTGGTCATGGAGAAGAACTGGGAGTTACGAGCCATCTGCTTGCCAACTGCAACAACGCCCATGGTGGGGATGCCGTAGCGCATACCTGCATTGATCGAATCGCAAAGGTTGCGAAGCGAGCTCTTCTCGTCCTCGGTGCCCATGAAGGTCTGAACAGCCAGGCAGGAAGCATTCATGCGGATAGCGTCCTCGATGTCGGTGCCAACAAACTCGTTGGTAACGTCGTCCGAAAGAACGGTGCTGCCTGCACTGCAACGCAGGGCAACAGCCTTGTTGTATGTGGGGGGCACGCAGGAGCGAAGTGCGCCACGAGTAGCCATGAATACGTCAACGTCTTCGGCCAGCTCAGGAATAAGAATGTCCAGGCGCTCAAGACCTGTGGAAGCGCCCATGATGTAGCCGTGGTCAAAAGCAAGCATAAGAGTGTTGCCGCTCTTGGGGTTAAAGATGCGGGACAAGCGGTCCTTCATGCCCCAGTCATAGTTGTCGCTGCCCTTGCACTGGAAGTTGGTCTTTCCTGCAGGAACATCGAGGTGGAAGTTTTTCTTGGGGTCAATGCCCGAGTGTGTAATGTTTACGCCTTGTACGTCAGCCATAGTTATTGCCGCCTTTCTTTTAATAGGTTTATAACTTACAGGATTATTTTACCACGGGGGGTAGTGCATTGCAATAGGGAAATTGTATGTTTTTCAAGCAAAAATAAGGCCAAAATGCACGAAAAATGCTCAAAAAACAAACATTCAGAGGTGAAACGGAGCAAAACGAGCAAAAAAACGAAATTTGTGAGCGGAAGATAGAGCATATAAGCTGTGCTGTGCAGGATAAAGTAAAACACCGCCCCAAAGCAGTGAGGCGGTGTGGTTTTGCATGGGGTAGCATTAGTCCGATGTACTGCGCAGGCGCATATAATCTTCCTTTTCCTGTGGTTTGTAGCCCACCTCGGAGGAGGAGTTATATATGGTAAAGGTGTTTTTGCCAATGCTTTTGGAGTGGTACATGGCAAGGTCGGCGGCGTTGAAAAGGGTTTCAAAGTCGGTGCCGTCCTTTGGTGCAAGTGCAATACCTATGCTGCTGGAAACGGTTATGTCAACACCGTTGTCGGCGTGGTAGACCTTGCGTAGCTGGGCACAAATGCTCACGGCCTTTGAGGTTACGGTGCTTTGCTTTGTGGTGCCCAGCAAAAATACCACAAACTCATCGCCACCCACACGGCTTATAATATCGTGTGGTCTAAATATTGAGGTTATTTTGGCGTAGACCTCACGCAGAACGGCATCGCCTGCCAGATGCCCCATATTGTCGTTTATACCCTTGAAGTTATCAAGGTCAAACATATAAAAGGTGCCACTGCCGCCGTCTTTTAGGTATTCATCCACCTTAAGTGCCAAGGTGTCGCGGTTATAAGAACCGGTTAGGGGGTCGGTTTCGGCCTTTTTGCGCAGTTTTAGCTCCTCGCGCTTTTCGTTGTCTACATCATCCATGGTAAGCAGTGCCACAATGTCGCCTGTGTCGGGATTAAGACTTGAGTTTATGCGCATTCTGTACCAGTAGTAGTCATCGCCATTTGTATTAATGCCTGTGCCCTGCGCCGAGGGTAAAATTCGCTTTGCACGGTATTCCACCATCCTATCAACCACGCCGTTTTCAAAATCCAGCATTATTGAGGCCGGGGTTATCCTGGTCATTGCGGCAAGGTCGGCAGGGTGGGTAAGCTGGTTGGACTGGGTCTGGAAAAACTCTGAAAATGATGGCAGATGATCGACGGGAACCTCATCCGAATTTATGAGCATTCGGGTAATGGTGTTTTGGGTGCAGTTTATGCCAATTATTATCTCGGCAAAACTAAGCACAGCAGAGGTAAGTGATTTGTCGCTGTCAATTTGATCCTCAAGCTTTTTGGCCTTGTTTTTGTAAATGCCAAGATTAAATATTTTTATAAGCAGTAGCATCATAATATAAAAGAAAGCAAGGATGAAAACAGCTATTACAATTTCCTGAACTGCAAGGGTAACCGAGAAATAATCCACAGCAAAAATATATGTGTTAAAAAGCATGTAAACATTAAGCAGAATTGTAAGGCCAAGCAGTGCCGTGTAAAACTCGCGGTCGTTCATAACATTGCCCAAAGTTTTTAGTGGGACAAGATTTATAAAGAGTAGCAGTGTGATAATTTGTGCGGCAAATGCACCCAAATTTACAAAGGGCAGCAGACCACTGTCGTACGAAACGCTCCACATAGAAATCCCGCTAACAAGAGATGTGGAGGCAAGTATTATTGCGCGCAGAACAAACAAATGCAAAAGAGAGCCAATTCCCACCCCAAAGATGCCAATTAGTTGGCCCTTAAAGAGGAGAAATAGCTCAGATAATAAAATAAGTATGCACATAATGGAGGCTGTCATGGGGTTTGCAAAATCAGCCAATAGGAACAACGAGGATATTAAACCGTTAAAAACACACACCAAAGGAATGGAAATGCTATGAAAGCGAGTTCCTTCACTTAGCTTGTGACATAATGTGAAATTGAGGAAAGAATGAAATGATACTATTACAAAGGAAAAAACAAGAAATAAAGGCTCGATAGTAAACACCTCTTAACAGGAGTAGGGGGCAGAGTTAGATATATTTTAAATAAATCTATTTACAGTATACATTATTTTACAGAAAAACCAATAGTAAATACTCAATTATTGACGAAAAGAGGAGTAATTTGGGGAAAAATATGAAAAAAAGGTGCCGCCGAGCTTCCTTTTAACGCAAAAACACAAAAAACCGCTTAAAAGAGGTTTTTTGGGCCAAAAATTAAGTCCAAAGCAGGCAAAAACAGGGGGCAAAAAAGCAGGAAGCTTATGGCCAAGGCCCACGCAATGCCGCCCCTCTCAAGGCCGTGGGGCTTTGCCCCACACCCCACAAACTTTTTGAAAAAAAGTTTGA
>CAYJGQ010000140.1:0-3556 GCA_964369885.1 uncultured Oscillospiraceae bacterium | reverse complement strand
GGAGCGCAGAAAAAAACTCCATCCCTCAACGGGATGGAGTTTGGTGCGCGTGAAGGGACTTGAACCCCCACGTCAAAGACACTAGATCCTAAATCTAGCGCGTCTGCCAATTCCGCCACACGCGCGCACCTGGCAATCGGTGGGCAAGCCACCTGACTGACTTAGCTATTCTACCACGCCTGACGATATTTGTCAACACTTTTGTTAAATTAAACCTTCATTTACCATGCTTTGTGCCGCAAGCATAACTCCCATCCTACCCGAGGGGTATGTAATGCCACCCTGAAGCCAGACAGCATAGGGTTCGCGCAGGGGGGCGTCGGCACTTAGCTCTATCGAGGCGCCCATGGTAAATGCGCCGGCCGCCATTATAACCTTGCTGTCGTAGCCGGGCATGTCACCGGGCTGAGGGGCGGCAAAGGAGTCTATCGGCGAGCCGCTCTGAATACCCCTGCAAAATGCGCAAAGGCGCTCAGGTGTGGCAAGCTTTATTGCTTGTATGATGTCGGTGCGGTTTTCGTATGGGCGTGGGGTGACCTCAAAGCCTAAATCCTCAAACAATCTGGCGGCAAAGGTTGCGGTTTTTAGGGCGGACTCGACCACCGTGGGGGCAAAAAACAATCCAAGATACATCGAGCGCAGCTGATCCTGTGTGCAACCGACCTCACGCCCCACACCGGGACAGGTCATGCGGTATCCGCATAGTTCAATTAAATCGGCACGGCCTGCTATGTATCCACCCGTGGTGGCTATGCCGCCGCCGGGATTTTTTATAAGCGATCCCGCCACCAAATCCGCGCCAACATCGCAGGGTTCTTTTTTCTCAACAAATTCGCCGTAACAGTTGTCCACCATGACAATAACCTGTGGATTGGCGCTCTTGGCCGCCCCCACAATTTGTTCAATCTGATTAATATGCAGCGAGGGGCGCAGGCTGTACCCCCTCGAGCGCTGAATATATATAACCTTTGAGCCCACTGCTGCCTCTACTATGCCCTCGTAATCGGGCTGGGATTGAGCGGTAAGTTCAAGCTGGCGGTACTCCACCCCAAAATCAGCAAGACTACCCTGGCCACTATTCCCCTCGGTTAGGCCAAGCGTGGCCTGCAGGGTGTCGTAGGGGGTGCCGGTTACGCAGGTTATAACATCGCCCGGGCGCAGTATGCCAAAAAGTGCCGTGGCCAGTGTGTGGGTGCCCGACATAAATGTGTGGCGCACAAGGGCATCCTCGGCCCCCATACAGTCGGCAAAAACACGCTCCAGCCGTTCCCGACCAAGGTCATCATAACCATATCCGGTGGTGCCCTTAAAACAGGCTTCGCTGACACCGTGGCGGATAAAGGCTGATAAAACCTTTTGCCCATTGTACTGTGAAATGCGCTCTATGTCGGCAAACTGCTCGGCGCAGTTTTGATGCGCATGCTCCGAAAGATTTTCTATTCTATCATCAATTTCAAAAAACTTATTCAAGATGTTTCCCCCGTTATACTATAATGTTCAGGTGCTTATTCGGCCAGCTCCTCAATTAGTGCCCGTAGTAGCTCGTAGGTCTGCTCCACATCGTGCATATCAAGGGTGCAGCTTGGAGAATGGAGATATCGGCAGGGCATGGACACCGCCATTATTTTAGCCCCTGTGGCCGTCGTTTGGACGCTGCGGGACTCATTGCCACCGTAGATACCCTCTTTTGTTTGGCAGGGGATACCACGCCGTTTTGCAAGCTCCATGCCACGGCGGTACAGCTCACGGTCATAGACAGCACCCCTATCCATAAAGGAGATCACGGGGCCTGCACCAAGTCTGCAAACCTGCTTGTGAGAGGGGGTGGTGGGCAGGTCGGCCGCCGTGGTGGTTTCCACCGCTATGCCAATATCGGGTCTTACCCCATAGGCGGCGGTGCGACCGCCAATACAGCCCACCTCCTCCTGCACCGTAAAGGCAAAGGTGCAGTCATACGGTAGCTCGCTTTGTATCAATCTTATCATAAGCGCACAGCCTGCACGGTCATCCAGCGCCTTGTCCATTACAAGACCATCGCCAAACTCGGCAAAGGCGCTTTCAAACACCACGCTGTCACCGGGGGCTACCAGTTTTTCGGCCTCGGCTCTGTCGGTCACACCTATATCTATATATAGTGCATCGGCCTTGAGGCTTTTTTCGCGGGCATCGGCCGACAAAAGATGCACAGGGACAAGTCCCAAAATACCGTGTATTCCCTCCCGGCCCACAAGCACACGTCGCCCAGCCACCACCGAAGGATCTACACCGCCAACCATGTCAAGCTTTAACAGCCCGTCCGAGGTGATGTGGGTGACCATCATGCCAACCTCGTCCATGTGGGCCGACAACATAAGCTTTACTGCGGCAGGTTTTACCCCTTTTTTGTGGGCGATGACATTTCCAAGTGGATCTATACTATACTCACAGTAATTTTTTATATGATTTATTACAAAATCCGACACACGACCCTCATCGCCCGAAATGCCCGAAATCGCACAAATATCTCTCAGTAGCTCTCTCATTGCAGATCACCTCCAAGTACGGCCTTGGCCATCAGTTGGGCGGTGGCCTCAATGTCGGCCATGGCGGCCGATTCTATGGGTGTGTGCATGTTGCGCAGTGGAATTGAAATAAGCGCCGTGGGCACACCCTCACGACTTTGCACCACCTTGTCGGCATCGGTGCCGGTCATGCCACCCATAACCTCACGTTGTATGGGCATGTTTAGCTCGTGGGCGGTTTTGCACAAATTTTCCGACAGCTCACGGCTAAGCACAGGTGAAAATCCCACCATGGGGCCGCCGCCAAGCTTACCGCACTTATGCGCAGGAACCTCGGGGGCATCGCCATAGGAAACATCCACCGAATAGCAAATTGTAGGGTTTAGGATGTAGGCCGCAGTGGCGGCGCCCGGCCCACCAACTTCCTCGTGGGAGCAAAGTGTCAGCGCCACCGAACGAGTACAGCCTGCCTCCAAAAGCAGTTTGCCTGCCCATAGTACGGCGGCACATCCTGCCCTATCATCCAGGGCGGCACCGCTCACACGCCCACCCTGAAGGGCGGTTACGGCGTTGTCAAAAATCACGGTGTCGCCGGGGGAAAAGATTTCGGCCGCCTTCTCGGGGGAAAAGCCTGTGTCAATTAGCATGTCCTCGATTTTTGGCGGGGTGTCGCTTGCGGCATCCTTGAGATGTGGAGGAACCGAGGCTATTACCCCCACATAATCGCCCTTTTGCGCCTGTATTTTTACACGCTGCGCAGGGAGCATACGGCGGTCCATACCACCACTGTTTTGAAAACGAAGAAATCCGCCCTCCACCGCCGTGATTACAAGCCCTACACGGTCAAGGTGGGCCTCCAGCATTATGGGGCGCTGTGGGGTGGCGGTGGGCATATGGCAAATTAGGCTGCCGGTTGGGGTAATTTCCACCTCGCCAAGACCCATCTCAAGTATTATTTCCCCTGCCACCTCGGCGGCTTCATTTTCTCGCCCCGAAAGTCCCGGAGCGGCGCATAGACGGGTTATTATGTCGAGCAGTTGCATGATGTAACCTCC
>CAYJGQ010000139.1:0-3750 GCA_964369885.1 uncultured Oscillospiraceae bacterium | reverse complement strand
TCGCTCCCACCTCACCGCTTACCGATACATCGACCGTGGGCTGTGTGGTTGTTGTCGGGGTTGTCGGTGTGGGTGTCGGGGCTGGTGTTGGTGTTGGGGTAGGTGTGGGTGTCGGGGTCGGTTCGGGTGCGTCTGATCCCTCGGTGCTACCGTCGGGGTACCACGCCTGCCCACTGTCGCTATCACTACCGCCACCGCCACCACCACCGCTGCTGCTCGTGCTCGCTGGCCATGGAATCAATGTGCCTGTCAAATTGCTGTAATTACCGCTGTTCGGCGTAAATGTCCACCCATAGGGCACGCCCTGTCGCACCTCGGTGTCACCACTCGGTGTCCAGTCTATATTGCCTGCGGGGGTTATTGTGCCCACATCTATAGCCACATTCTTTAGCAGTGTGCCGGCGGCTGTTGCCACCTGTACGGTGGGTTTGCCAACAGGGGTGGCCTTGGTTATTACACCGGTTACCACCTTTGTTACCTCAGCGTACTCCACTTGGTCATTCGGGGTGAACTTCACCGTCACCAATACACCACTTGCGGCATTTATGTCTGTAGGGGCGGAGTCAAAATCCCATGTGCCGGCCACCGTTTTGCCATTATATGTGGCTGTGCCCTTGATGTCGGCCTTGTCAAACGTTTTGCCGTCGTATACCTTGCTGACTGTGGCGTTTATTTCAGGCGCATACTTGTCGAGTACCGTCAAGGTCACTGTTAGGTTAAGGTCCTCGTAATTGGTTAGATTCTCTACCACTACATACACATCGACGCTCTGTCCCACCACAGCGGTGTTCTTAAACTTAAAATTCAACCTTGCATTACTGCCTGTGCCGGTCACTGATGCACTCTCTATTATGTTATTGGTATCATCTGTCGTATAATCTACCGCACCCAAGGTTGCGCCCTCAAGGGTTGCCCACTGTGCCAAGTCCACACTGCCACTCGTTCCGGACTTTGCGCCGCCGGTTGCAGTTATGCCAAATGTGGGGCTTGTTGCCTCGTTTATCATAAACTGTGTGCTCACTTCGCCACTGTAATTACCATTCGCCGTGGCCGTCACCTTAACCGTGGCTAAACCTGCATTGATGTTATCCTCATAATTCACAGTATAATCACTGGATTTTATTATCACATTGCCACCGACCGCCATGTCGGTCATCGTGGCGGGGGTTTTCGCTGTGCCGTCGTAGATGATGTCGAGCGGCAACACAATCATAGTTTGGAGCAGCGGCCTTTTGGTGATGCTCATAGGCACAATTAGCTTATTACTTGCCAATGTATACAAGGACGCATGTGTGCCCGAAAGGCTAAGGGTCACTTCATGATTTTCAGTATAAACATCCACGCCGCTAAATGTGGTGGGGAGGGTAAAGTCCACCTTCACATCTTTTTTACTGATTATCTGCGGCAAAAACCACACTATAGAGCCCTGAACATCGGTGTTTTCTATAGTATTGTCGCCATCATACACCTTGCTTATTGTGGGAGCACTATTTATGGTTATTGTGTAGGGGGTTACCGTCAGCGTATAGCTGGCGGTGGTGGGACTGTAGCCGTTGGCACGCTTTGCACTGGCTGTGATGGTGGTTGTGCCTATGCCCACCGTTGTTATGCTACCGTTTGCCACTGTGGCCACGCTCTCGTCACTGCTCTCGTAGGTGATGGGGCGACCTGCAATACCGCTCAGTGGGTTTGCGTAAAAATACGTGCCAAACTCTATACTGTCGGTAGCTTTGGCAAATTTAAGCTCTTGCTGTTGTAGTGCACCCTGCACCTCCACCGTCTTCTCCACAAAGTCACTTGCATAGTCTGTGCCGTTATTCACATTCTCGTTAAGTAGCTTTAATGTGACATGCTCGCCCACGGTGAAGGGGCTATTTGTCAGCTTTATCTCGGCTGTGCCGGCGGCGGTTTTGCCGGTTAGGGCGTACAGCTTGCCGTAGGACTGCACATTGCCAGCGCCGTCCATCACCAGTGCCGAGATGTACTCATCCGCACCCACCTGCGCACCGCTGTACTCGATATACATCTCATCGCCGTATATCTCGACGCTCGATATCGCAAAGTTTCGGGTGCTATCGAGGAGGGTGGGGTGCCATTCTCGGCCACCCGAGCTACCGCCTGATACCTCGGCAGTTGCCGTCAATGTTCCAACACTGCCATTTTTATCAAAGCTATTATGGCTATTAAGGTTATTAAACAAAACATTATTTTTGTTTAATGTAAATGCGTTACGGTTATTTGGATTGCCTGTGGCAAGGTCGCCATCGTTGCCGACAAGGTTTGTTTTGCCCAGAGCTGTCAAGGTGGTAAATGCTCCACCGCTTATGACCGTTTGTTCTTGGGTTGTCAAGGCTGTAAATTCAAGGTTATTGTTTTCCTCTATAAGGAATGTTCCATCCGTATCAAGCATCCACCAACGCTTTCCGCCAAGATGTAGAATATCGCCCTCAAGTGCAAAATTACCGGTAGATGCGTTTACTGTACGGTGGTTCATCCCCTCCACACCAAGCATCACATTATTTGCAGGCTTGGTGGCCTTTGCTGTGATTTCGAGGTCACTCCATCCACCGGTGGCGTAATCTTTGTCGGGATCGTATGCATTGTTACCAACCGTAATATTGACATGAGCGTAGTCGCCCACAATATTGGGTTGTTTATATATGGTTCTACTATTTATTACAGTGCCGGCGGTGGGGTATATACGCATTTCGCCGGCTGCAATATAAATACCGTTTGCGCTGCTAATAGCTGTACCACTACCACTATAAAGTGCTGCCGGTTTTGCGTTTATTATCCCACCATTTACGGTGAGTGTGCCGGCGATGATATAAATACCACTGCCCACACGTCCCAATTCCAGGTTTGTAGTTGAAGTTAATCTATGCGGGGTTTGATTGGCCTTTGCCGTCACTGTGCCATACACAGTGGCATTTCTGTCCACCACAATCGCCGAATGTGGTAAATGCTGCCCTGTATTAAACACTGTGCTGTTATCCACTATATTTGCAGTTAACTCACAGCCACGCCCCACGGTCAGGTTGTTTTTTACATTAACCGCAGTGCTGTCGTAGTGGTTATTTGCGATGACCTTTGCACCATCATACAGGGATAGGTTGCCAGCGGTCTTGATTGCTTCTACAGAATACGTATTGCCATGGGCATTTACCGTCAAGGATTTATCCCCCGTCGTACCGCCCCAAAATTCGAGGTTGCCGGCGGTGTAAATAGTATGCGCTGTGCTACCCGCGGTGCCGTCTATGGTGCTACTTCCGTTTAGCACAATTTTGAGGTTAGAGGTCGAGGATATGGAGACATTGGCGAGGGGCGCATCCTTTAATGTGAGGGTGTCGGTCCCGCCGTCATTGGAGAAATAGAGGTGGGAATCGTTTGCATCAGTTGCCACCTCAAGGGTGTTGTTTGTAGTATTAACCTTGTAATGTGTGTTATTTTGGGGGGAGTAGTTTACGATTGTCCCGCTGTCATTTTTCATGGTTATTGTGACATTTGCGGGGGTTTGGGTGCTGATATTGACGTATTTCTGCCCATAGCTTGTGAGGGTGGCATTTTGGGCGGTGGCTTGTGTCGCTCCCGCCGTAACCACCGCACCCGCTATGGCGGTGGGCTGTGCCGAGAAGGCTGCACTGCCACCTGTGGCACTCACAACGGCCGTGCCGTATATCGACATTTGGCCGTTTATGCCGTTCGTCCCGCCTGTGGCCGTCAGGGTATAAAGGCCGTTTGCCGATATGG
>CAYJGQ010000138.1:0-3794 GCA_964369885.1 uncultured Oscillospiraceae bacterium | reverse complement strand
AAGGAATACGACCAGAAAATTATTGTGTACGATCTGGGCGGCGGTACCTTCGACGTATCCATCATTGAGATGGGCGACGGCGTGCAGGAAGTTTTGGCCACCGCCGGTAACAACCGTCTGGGCGGTGACGACTTTGACCAGCGCATCATAAAATATCTTACCGACGAATTTAAGAAGAGCGATGCAATTGACCTTTCGGCCGACAAAATGGCCATGCAGCGCCTGCGTGAGGCTGCCGAAAAGGCCAAAATTGACCTTTCGGGTATGCCCACTGCTACCGTAAACCTACCCTTCATCACAGCCGATGCAAGCGGCCCCAAGCACATGGACATCACCATTACCCGTGCTAAGTTCAACGAGCTTACCGCTGATCTTGTGGAGAACACCATGGCCCCTGTGCGCCAGGCGCTATCCGATGCAGGACTTACCCCCTCGGACATTCACAAGGTGTTGTTGGTGGGTGGTTCTACCCGTATCCCCGCTGTGCAGGATGCCGTTAAGGACTACATGAAGAGCGAACCCTTTAAGGGCATAAACCCCGATGAATGTGTAGCCGTGGGTGCCGCACTTCAGGGCGGTGTTCTGGGTGGCGATGTAAAGGGTCTACTGCTACTCGACGTAACCCCCCTATCGCTTGGCATTGAAACTTTGGGCGGTGTATCCACCAAGGTTATCGAGCGCAACACCACCATCCCCAGCAAAAAGAGCCAGATCTTCTCGACAGCGGCCGACGGCCAGACCTCGGTTGAGGTGCATGTGCTTCAGGGCGAGCGCGAGATGGCCGGCGACAATAAAACTCTGGGACGTTTCCACCTTGATGGCATTGCCCCTGCCCCCCGTGGTGTTCCCCAGGTTGAGGTAACATTTGATATCGATGCCAACGGCATTGTGCATGTTTCGGCAAAGGATATGGGCACAGGCAAGGAGCAGCACATCACCATCACCGCCTCGACCAACATGTCCAAGGACGACATCGACAAGGCTGTGCAGGAGGCCGAGCAGTTTGCCTCGGACGACAAGAAACGTCGTGAAGCCATCGACCTGCGCAACAGTGCCGATCAGCTGGTTTACCAGTCGGAAAAATCCATCACCGATCTTGGTGACAAGCTGTCCGAGGAGGAAAAAACCGAGCTAAACGGTCTTATTGATGCTCTTAAAGAGGCGCTGAAGGGCGAGGATCTGGAGCTTATCAAGACAAAGCAGGAAGAACTGCAGAAGAAGTTTTATGAGATCTCGGCAAAGGTTTACGAGGCTGCCCAGAAGGAAGCTGCCGCACAGGGCGAGCAGGCCCCCGCAGGCGATGCCGCCGACGGCGTTGTGGATGCCGATTACGAAGAAGTGGACGACAACAAATAAATTCAAACCACAAACCGACCTTCCCGACATATATTTTGTCGGGGAGGTTGCCTGTGAAATAAACTACATCACTTAACAATTTTTGGATTTTGGCGAGATTATTCATAGGAACATTATACCTGCATCCCGGGGATGGGTGGGCTTTAGATTAGACACCGCCCCACAGCAGTCTGGCAGCTAAAAAGGATACAACAAATTTTTACTTTCAATATGAAGGGGTGAGCAAATGGCAGACAAACGAGATTATTACGAAACGCTGGGTGTGAATAAGGGTTGCTCGGAGGATGAGCTTAAAAAAGCCTATCGCACCATGGCAAAAAAATATCACCCCGACCTGCATCCCGGCGATCAAAAGGCCGAGGCACAGTTCAAAGAGGTGAGCGAGGCCTACGAAGTGCTGTCCGACAGCGACAAGCGCTCGAAATACGACCAATTTGGCCATGCCGGAGTTGACCCAAACTTTGGCGCAGGCGGCGGCTACGGCGGCGGTTTTGGTGGCGGTTTTGGCGACCTTGGGGACATATTTGGCGACCTGTTTGGCGGCGGTTTTGGTTTTGGCGGTGCCTCCCGAACCCGTGACCCCAACGGCCCCATTCGTGGGCGAGATGTGGCCACCGACCTACCGTTATCATTTTTGGAGGCGGCACTTGGCTGCAAAAAGCAGATAAAGGTGAGCCGTCTTGAGAGCTGTGCCGAATGTTCGGGCAAGGGAACGGCCAAGGGGACCTCCCCCGAGAGCTGTCCCGACTGTGGCGGCACAGGACAGGTGCGCACACAGCGTCGCACCCCGTTTGGGGTTATACAGTCGACAGGTAGCTGTCAGCGCTGTGGTGGCAAGGGCAAAATCATCCGTGACCCCTGCCAAAAGTGTAAGGGGCTTGGGCGTGTGCGTGTGGCCAAAACACTTGATGTAAACATACCGGCCGGCATTGACAACGGCCAGACCTTTATACTGCGAGGCCAGGGCGACCACGGCGTAAACGGTGGTCCCACAGGCGATGTAAATGTGGTGGTAACTGTACGCCCCGACCCCGTGTTTGAGCGTGATGGATTTGATGTGTGGTGCGAAATTCCTCTGACATTTGCCCAGGCGGCACTTGGGGATGAAATAACCGTACCCACCATTGATGGCAAGGCCAAGTACAATGTGCCCGAGGGCACCCAAAATGCCACGGTTTTCCGCCTGCGGGGCAAGGGTATACCCTTCCTAAACGGGCGCGACAAGGGTGATCAGTATGTCAGGGTGTTTGTAGAGGTTCCACGCAGCATGTCGAGCAAGCAAAAAGAGGCGCTAAAAAGCTTCGAGAGCATGATGGGGGATAAAAATTACGACAAACGCAAGAGCTTTTTTGAGCGTTTTAAGGATACCCTATCGGGCAAGTAGTGCCATATATATGTATAACAGTACAGCCCCCTGCAACTGCAGGGGGCTGTTTTTGTGGTGTGAGGCAAAATGAGTGTTAAAAATTAATTTGCCAAAACCTTGAATGATGGGTGAAGTACGTGCTATGATAAACACAACAAAAACACTACAATTTAATGGAGGGCTCAGCATGGGTAAAGTTGTGCTTATAACCGGGGCAAGTGCAGGGGTTGGCAGTTTTGCCGCAAAGGAACTTGCAAAGGCAGGGCATAGGGTTTATGCCGGCGCAAGAAGGCTTGATAAGATGAGCGAGCTTGAAACTTTAGGGGTAAGTATACATAAAATGGACGTCACCTCGGAGGAGGAGGTGGGGGCCGTTGTTGGCGAAATCATAAAAAACGAGGGCAGAATTGATGTGCTGATTAACAATGCAGGATATGGTGGATATGGCATGGTGGAAGCGGTGTCGTTGCAGGAGGCGCAACGACAGTTTGATGCAAATGTTTTTGGGCTTGCAAGGGTTACAAAGGCGGTTTTGCCACATATGCGCAGGCAAAGAAGCGGAACAATAATAAATATGTCCTCCCTTGTGGGGCGGGTGTCCTCCCCTATGATTGGGTGGTACGGGGCATCAAAACATGCAGTAGAGGCCCTGAGCGGTGCACTGCGTGCCGAGGTGAAGGGCTACGGGATAAATGTGGTTTTGGTGGAGCCGGGGGCGGTGGTCACCGAGTTTTTGGAGGTGGCACTGCAACAAATTAAAACGGTGGAACACCCCGAGGATTACAAGGAAAATGTGAAAAACTTTGTGGAGGGGTTTAGGCGCAGCTATAAAAACGCCCCGGGCCCGCACAAGGTTTCAAGGGTAATACTAAAGGCCATAAACTCGGACAACCCAAGGGCAAGATATGCCGTTGGCAGGGACTGCAAAATGGCGCTGTTTATGAATGCAATACTGCCCACAAAGGCCATGGACAGCCTTATGAGGAAGGTGTTTAATGTAACCAACCCATAAGAATTGTTGCGCCATATATCCACACCTGACACAGACCGTGGGGCTTTGCCCCTGTCGCTT
>CAYJGQ010000137.1:0-3943 GCA_964369885.1 uncultured Oscillospiraceae bacterium | reverse complement strand
GGGGGGGGGGGTTTTTTCGCCCCACTTTTAAAAATGGGGGGGGGGGGGGGGGCCCCCGCGCCCCCACGGTCTTGGTCTTTCGCGTGAGCGACAGGGGCAAAGCCCCATAGATTAGCTTTTAGACCTTAGTAGAGGTGATTAAAATCTCACCATCTCTTGCATCAATACATCTATTCGTTTCTAAACTGCCTTTTTAGGCCGGCTATTGTTATAAACGAGGGCAAAATGCCGGCGGTTATACTAAGTGCGGCTGCGAGAATTATCATCCCCCAAAATATGGTCGGGTTTACAATAAAACTGAATACTCCGGCATTGGCAAGCGAGTACATGCCTACACACGAGGCTATTACAGCAGTGCCTATTACCATTCCGGTTAAAGTTACAACAATTACCTCGGTAAAGGTCATTTTTAGCAGTTGCCCCTTTTTGGCGCCTATTAGCTTTAGTCTATTAAACTCACCCCTGCGCACCGACATTATAACAAAAAACGTGTTAAACAATGCAACCACCGACAGCACAAGCCCTATCATTCCAAGAAGTAGTGATGCGGCATACTGGATATCATAGGAAACCGAAGTCTCGTAATACTGCGGTGTGTTTGGGTTTGAGTCGGCAAATAGTACATCTTGGGAGTAGACCGTCGATAATTTTTCGTTATATATACTGTGCTTTATAAAATCATAATCCACAACAAAGCTGTAGTTCTCGTCTGAAATGCCCTGTGAGCTAAATATTCCACCGACAGTTAGCAGGGTGTTTTCTCCATTTTCCAAATAAACGCTAAGTTCATCACCCACTCTGACACCTTTTACATTCTCAGACACCCAGACATCGCCACCTGATATGTCGTCTGCTTTTTCTATAAAATCTAATTTGGGGGTATCTCCCAAAACCGCTAATACGTTGTAGTCATTTAGTTTATCCCCACGGCTTAGAACAAAATTTGTGTTTTTTACAGCAAATATGTCGCCCGTACCCTCTGTTTGGTACTGAAATTTACCACCGCTGACATACGCATAATCATCGGCAAACTCGTACTGCTGTGTGACCGATGTAGTGATGTACACTTCGTTGCTAAGCACCATAACACTGCCCATTGACATCATAATTGCTATGGAAACACAGGCAACCGCAAATTTTGAAGCCTTCATTTTTATGTTACCATAGGCCACCTGTCCCAAACTTTTTGAAGCCCTCTTCGTAGTTACTGATAATATCACATTAAAAAATCGTACTATCAAAGGCATTAAACAAATTGCACCACCGAGTAAAACCGTGCTTGCACAAAATACCATACCTATACCAACGCCTTGTGTCATAGGCGTAAACAGCAAAATTGCAACCCCGCCAAGTACAAATACTATGCCAAATATCGCCACTATGGGGGAGGTTTTGCCCAGCAGATCACCCTCGCTTTTTATGGCTGTTGCAGGCGACATAGATAGCGGTTTGGCGGCGGTAACATTTGTTACTAATACCGAGAGTAGCGTGATGGCCAAAATTACCACGGTAGCCCAAAAAGGCGAGAATGTAACTATAAAATCAGCCGACACTATGCCCATATCAAAATATAGTGCCGTTATAAGTTTTGCAAGAAATATTGATAGCACTGCACCAAAACCTGCCCCTAACAGCGAAATAATAACCGTTTGCCACGACAACATAGCACTAATTTGCGACTTTTTAAGGCCTATCACCCTAAGTTGCGCCAGCAGTCGGTATCTGTTTTTTATGGAAAACTGCATAGTCCCGCTGATAACAAACAGGCTTATGACAAGGCATACCGAGCCCATGGTTATAAATATAACCATTACGGACATGTCATTTGAAACTATGGAGTTTTGCTCAGCTTTGTTTGTATCATCACCTGCAAACACGGTATACTCATCTTGGCTAAAGTCGTCCGGGCTTACATTATCGTCAATAATGGCAACACTTTGACAACCTTTTGCGTTCGCCTTTGCAACTTCATCGCTAAAAAACATATAATTTTGAAGCTTGTAATCTTCTGCACCTGTACCGTAAACAATACCGCTTATTTCATAATCTGAAACCCCAGAACTGCTATAAATCTGAGTTGTATCGCCAATTTTCAGGTTATTCATCTCGGCAAGATTTTCATCTATTACTACTTGACCAACACTTGGCTCATTACCCGACAAGGTAAACCCGGTCAAACCCAATGACGATATGTTGTGTCCGGCAAGCTTTTTGCTGGTTAAATTACTTACCTCTATATAAAATGTGTAATCCTCTATGATATTGTATTTTGACTTTAGATTTTTGATTAGATCGTCTGAAATAGCAATTCGCCCTTTTACATCTTTGCTTTCAACCTCTATATCCCCATCCTCATCAACAGTTTTAAGTGATATTTGTTGATTTGCGATTAAGACTAAATCCACACCGTTAAATCTATGCCCTGAGCTGAAATTTGCCGTAGCCGAGAACACCAAGTTCAGGCAAGCAGTTATAATTGCAGATGCTACCATAATGGCTATAAATGTGCCAAAAAACAGTTTTAAGTTTTTTCTTATATCGGAAAATGTCAGCTTAAACATACTCACCAAGCCTTCCCATAACCCCTGAAATTTCTTCTACGGTGGCGCGCTCCAAGGTTTTTACAATTTTACCGTCGGCCACAAAATGTACAATATCACACTTTGAGGCCACCTTGCTGTCGTGGGTTATGATGACCGCAGGAGAACTGAATTCCTTACAGGCTGTAAGCAGTAGGTCAAGCACCTCATTGCCTGTTTTAAGGTCTAATGCGCCTGTGGGTTCGTCGGCAAAAATAATCTTGTTCTTGCCAAGTAGGGCACGGGCTATTGCCACCCTTTGTTGCTGTCCGCCCGAAAGCTTTGAGGGCATCATTTTTTCTTTACCGCTAAGCCCCAACTTAAACAGCAGCTCATTAAGCCGTTTTTTATCAATTCGCTCGCCCGAAGTTTTATAGGGCAGTTTTATATTCTCCACCACATTTAATACGTCAATTAAATTATACTGCTGGAAAATGTAGCTCGTAAACTTTCTTCTGAAGGCTGTGAGTTTGGGTTCTCGCAGTGAACTTATCTCCTGACCTAATACCGTGATACTACCATCGGTTACACTCTCAAGCCCCGATATGCAGTTCACCAAAGTGGTTTTACCACTGCCCGACGGCCCCATTATGGCGGTGCTGAGCCCATCATATAAATCCAAATTGACCTCCCTCAAAACAGGAGCGGCATTTTTATCATACCGCTTTGTCAAGTTCTTTACCGATATAATCACCCTACTTTTGTTTAGTGATGCCCTATCTGTAGTTACGATTTGCTTATCAAAAAAGTAGTCCATCTCCACCCCAAAGTATTTTGCAAGCTCGGGTAGCAAAAGCACATCGGGCATGGAATTGCCGTTTTCCCATTTTGAAACTGCCTGCTTACTTATATTAAAATAATCGGCCACATCGGACTGGGTTCTTCCTTTTAATTTCCTAAGTTCCGCCAGCCGTTGGCCTACAAAAATATTTTCCATCACATTACCCGCTTTCTCTTTTGAGATTTTTTATCATTCATATATTGTTGCATGTATTGCGCCAATAATCAATAGATTTTAGTCAACCATAGGTTGATTTGATTGGCCGGTAATGTTTTTTGTTTAGTGAGGTAAAATCAAAAATCACCTTTGAGCATTTTTTGCTATTTTGCGGGGTCTTGATTTTCAAAATTACCCAGTAGCTCGCCTTGCAACCCCCGAACCTGCACCTGTAATTACAACTAATTTCCGCATCATACATTCTCCTCAATCTTGACATTTTTAGTATTACAGCATAAAATACTATAACAGATATTTTTATTGTGTGGTCGGGCGACAAATTACTCAATAAGCCACATTATTTTTGCAGGCGGAAAGAAAGGTAACTAATGGATAAAATAGTAGTTAATTCAGAAATTGAGATAAC
>CAYJGQ010000136.1:0-3968 GCA_964369885.1 uncultured Oscillospiraceae bacterium | reverse complement strand
CCCCACAAACTTTTTGAAAAAAAGTTTGACCCAAAACTTATGCACGCCCCCTGCCTTTGGCAGGGGGCGAAGTTTTTGCCCTCTTGCTGTTTCTCACCTTGCAAAACGGCGGTGGCATGGCTATGGCTTTGCTGCCTCATGGCTACCATAGCGCCTACCGCTACGCACTACACAGGGGTGGCAACGGGCATAAGAAAAGTTTTACTCAATATACAACATCAAACCTCACTACGGCCGCCACCTCCTGCATGAGGAGGCGGCGGCCTGTAGGTCAAATCACTATCTTTCTTTATTCTTCGTCCTGCAGGGCGTCGTAGCCCTCCTCACCTGTGCGAACCTTAATGACATTTTCAACGTCATATATGAAAATCTTTCCATCGCCGATCTTTCCTGTGTAGAGGGTTTCCTTGATGGTTGAAATAACCGTTTCAAGCGGAACCTTACAAATTACAACCTCCACCTTTATTTTTGGAAGCAGTGTGGTTTCAACCTCTACACCACGATAGTACTCACTTTGACCCTTTTGCATACCACACCCCAGCACGTCGGTTACGGTCATCCCTGTAATGCCAATGCTGTCAAATGCCAATTTGAGTAGCTCAAAGCGACTCTTCTTGGTTATTACTACAACCTTGGTCATTTTTGCCCCGGGATTTGAGTTGTTTACCACAGGTATTGCAACCTCAGGGCTTGCCACTGCGGGAGTGGATATTTCAGTTTTCTTAAAATCGGTTCCCATTGGTACCGGCATAAAATCGGCATAGCTACTTGTAAGGCCATGTTCCTTGATGTCAAGCCCCGCAATTTCCTCCTCGGTGGTAACACGCAGACCTACAGTTTTTTTGATAAGGGCAAACACAATGCTCATGGTAACACCAACCCAGGCAATAACGGCTGCAACACCAATAATTTGTACAATCAGGTGACCTGCCCCAAAACCATATGCCAGACCCTTTTCCACCGAAAGTATTCCCACTAAAATTGTACCCACTGCACCGCAAAATCCATGTACACCCACAGCGCCAACAGGGTCATCAATCTTTAGTACCTTTTCGACAAATTCAATACCAAACACCACTACAAAGGCTGCTACAACACCAATTATGGCCGCACCCATGGGTGTTACAACGTTACAACCGGCTGTTATGGCCACCAGACCGCCAAGCGCTCCGTTGAGTGTCATGGAAACGTCGGGTTTTTTGTATCTAATCCAGGTGATGGCCATAACAAGCGCCGTGGCCACTGCGGCGGCAATGTTTGTGGTAACAAGTATGCTGGCGGCTGCGTTTATTGTTTCATCACCGCTCATGGATACTGTAGATCCGCCGTTAAACCCAAACCAGCAAAACCAAAGAATAAATACACCAAGTGCGCCCAGTGTTAGGCTGTGCCCCGGTATTGCTCTTGCTTTGCCATCTTTAGAGTATTTGCCAATGCGTGGACCAAGCAGTTTTGCGCCTATAATTGCGGCCACACCGCCCACCATATGTACCGTTGTTGAGCCTGCAAAATCATGAAATCCCATCTGTGCAAGCCAGCCACCGCCCCAAATCCAGTGCCCCGACACAGGGTATACAATTGCACTTAGTAGTACACTGTATATACAGTATGATGAAAACTTAGTTCTCTCGGCCATAGCGCCCGATACAATTGTGGCGGCTGTGGCACAAAATACGGTTTGAAATATTACAAAGGCGGCCGAAGGAATGCTCGAGCTGTAGTCCCCTCTTATAAAGAAATCAAAGCCACCAAAAAATGCTCCGTCGCCGCCAAACATAATGCCAAACCCAATGGCCCAAAACACAATGGTTCCAAGAGAAAAATCCATGATGTTTTTCATGATAATATTGCCGGCATTTTTGGCCCTTGTAAAGCCTGTTTCTACCATTGCAAAACCTGCCTGCATGAAAAATACAAGCACCGCCCCGAGCAGTGTCCATAGCGTGTCAATTCCTGAATACATTTCTCTCTACCTCCAAATAAAATTAGGGCGTGGGTCCTGACCTAATGGTCAAGACACACGCCCTTGTGTGTAAAGTACTTTTAGTTTACACTGTACAAAATTTCTTCATAGCATGGGAAAGCCCAATGTTCTTTAGAAGTCATGGTCTCAAGTTCATCCACAATAAATCTAAGCTCGTTCATCTGCATAAACACCTCATTGCGGTAGAACTGTGCAAGCTCCAAGGTATCATCAATGCCCTTGGTTTTTAGCACTGCCGACTCAAACTCCAGAAGTTTTGCATAAAGAGAATCGGTAAGCTTTGCCATATCGCTTGCAATGGTCTGCTCAGCATTTGCAGGTATACCATGCTTTACCTTGCTGTCCAACAGAGCCATAATCTCGCTTTGATAGCTAAATACCGAGGGAATAATAGACTTCTTGACAATATCAATCATGGTCAGTGCCTCAATATGAATTGTCTTGCAGTAACCCTCAAGCAGTATTTCGTATCTCGAGTGGGTTTCGGTGCGGGTGAAAACCTTATGTTTTTCAAAGAGTGCAAGGTTTTTCTCATCCACAAAGGTTGGCAGTGCATCAACGGTGGTCTTTAGGTTAAGTAGACCTCTCTTCTCGGCCTCAACCACCCACTCATCGGCATAGTTATTGCCATTAAAGATAATCCTCTTATGAGCGATTAGCGTCTCTTTTATTAGCTTTGCAAGCTCACTTTTAAAGTCTTTTGCCGACTCAAGGCGGTCAGCAAATTGCTCAAGCACATCGGCTACTATGGTATTTAGTATGATGTTTGGCCCTGCAATTGAGAAGGTCGACCCCAGCATTCTAAACTCAAACTTATTGCCGGTAAAGGCAAATGGAGATGTACGGTTGCGGTCGGTGGTATCCTTGGGGAAATGTGGAAGCACAGTGGCACCAATCTCCATCTGCATACGCGCCTTATCGCTGTAGGCCTCACCGCTTTCAATAGAATCCAAAATTTCGGTCAGCTCGTCGCCAAGGAACATGGAAACAATGGCGGGAGGTGCCTCGTTGGCGCCCAAGCGGTGATCATTGCCGGCGTTTGCCACAGACACACGCAAAAGATCCTGATGATCGTCCACCGCCTTTATAACGGCAGTGAGGAAGAGCAGGAACTGCGCATTCTCAGAAGGGGTGTCTCCCGGCTCAAGAAGGTTTACACCTGTGTCGGTGGATAGCGACCAGTTGTTATGCTTGCCGCTACCATTAACCCCTGCAAAGGGCTTTTCATGAAGCAAGCAGGCAAGACCGTGCTTTGTGGCAATGCTCTTCATAAGCTCCATGGTAAGCTGGTTGTGATCGGTTGCTATATTTGTGGTGGTGAATATGGGAGCAAGCTCGTGCTGGGCCGGTGCTACCTCGTTGTGCTTGGTTTTGGCCAGCACTCCAAGTTTCCACAGCTCTTGGTCAAGCTCCTTCATGAAGGCCGAAACACGGGGTTTCAGGCTTCCAAAGTAGTGATCATCCAGTTCCTGTCCCTTAGGGGGTCTTGCACCAAAAAGGGTGCGCCCGCAGTTGATAAGATCAGGACGTTTGTTGTACATGTCAAGATCAATGATAAAATACTCCTGCGCAGGGCCCACGGTGGTGGTTACCTTGGTGGCTCCTGTATTGCCAAACAGCTTAACCACCCTTGTGGCCTGCTTGTCAATGGCCTCCATCGAGCGCAGCAGAGGTGTCTTTTTGTCCAGAGCCTCGCCGCTGTAGGAGCAAAATGCGGTGGGTATGCACAGCGAGCCATCCTTTATAAAGGCGTAGGAGGTGGTGTCCCAAACGGTGTAGCCACGGGCCTCAAATGTTGCACGCAGACCGCCCGAGGGGAAGCTCGATGCATCGGGTTCGCCGCGCACAAGCTCTTTGCCCGAAAACTCCATGATAATCTGGCCGTTCTCGGTGGGCGAAATAAAGCTGTCATGCTTTTCGGCCGTGATGCCGGTCATGGGCTGGAACCAGTGCGTAAAGTGCGTGGCACCGTTTTCAATGGCCC
>CAYJGQ010000135.1:0-4023 GCA_964369885.1 uncultured Oscillospiraceae bacterium | reverse complement strand
TCTTGGTCTTTCGCGTGAGCGACAGGGGCAAAGCCCCACGGTCTGTGGCAGGGGTATGGGAGTGGCTTAGCCAATGACCACAAGCAGTGCGCCGGTGGTAACTGTGTCACCCTTTTTAACCTCTACCGACAGGATTTTACCTCCGGTAGGGGCTGAGATATCATTTTCCATCTTCATGGCCTCAAGCACGGCTACAACATCGCCCTGTTGTACAGCCTGCCCCACAGTAACCTTGACATCCAAAATGGTGCCGGGCATGGGACATTCCACCTTGGTGCCACCCACAACGGGTGCAGGAGCAGGTGCTGGAGCAGACACAGGTGCAGGTGCGGCCACAGCTACAGGCGCAGGAGGAGCTACAGACGTGCCACTTCCCTCAACCACCTCAACTGCGTAATTTTTGCCGTTTACAGCCACATTAAAACTGCGAGCCATGGCGGTGGCAGGTGCAGGCGCTGCTACAGGTGTGGGTGCAGGAGCAGGTGCGGAAGGAGTAACGGGAGCTTCGGGAAGCTTGCCCTCCTTCTTTGCCAGACGATTTTCAAAGAATTTGGTAGCCACCTTATCAAACATGGCGTAGCTTAGCACATCCTCCTCCTGCTCATTAAACTTAGCAGGAAGTTCACTGCGTAGTTTTTCAAGCTCGGGGGCAATAAGGTCGGCAGGACGACAGTCAATGGGCTGGTCGTCGCCGATAATCTTTTTGCGGAAAGCAGGGTCAATGGGCACAGGGGTGCGGCCGTATTCGCCACGCACCATACCACGGAACTCCTTTGTCACCATTTTGTATCGCTCGCCGTTTACAATATTAAATACGGCCTGTGTTCCTACAATCTGGGAGGTGGGGGTAACCAGGGGAGGATAACCCGATTCCTCGCGCACACGGGGAACCTCGTTTAGCACATCATCAAGCAGGTCAGACTTGCCTGCCTGTGCAAGCTGCGAAACAAGGTTTGAAAGCATACCGCCCGGCACCTGATATAGCAGTGTGTTTGCATCAACGCCGAGTAGTTTGGGTACAAGCTGACCGCTCTCAAGATACTTATCACGAAGTTTTGCCACATGTGCACGCACTATGTTGAGCTTTTTCTGGTCAAGGCCGGTGTCGTACTCGGTGCCGGCAAGGGCGGCCACCATGGTTTCGGTGGCTGGATGAGAGGTGCCCAAAGCAAGTGGCGACATGGCCGTATCAAGCACATCCACCCCGGCCTCAATTGCCTTTAAGTGAGCCATAGAGGCAAGGCCCGAAGTGTAATGAGAATGCATCTGAATAGGTATTTTTACTGCCTTTTTAAGCGCAGACACAAGCTCATAAGCGCCATAAGGGGTAATAAGCGCCGCCATATCCTTGATACATATTGAATCTGCACCGGTGTCCTCGAGTTGTTTTGCATATTTTACAAAATACTCGGTGGTAAATACAGGGCCGGTGGTATAGGAGATGGCGCCCTGTACATGTGCCCCCATCTTTTTGGCAGCCTTTATAGAGCCCTCAAGGTTACGAATATCGTTAAGAGCATCAAAAATACGAAGAATATCAATGCCGTTGTCAACCGATTTTTGTACAAAGTATTCCAGAACATCGTCGGCATAGTGGCGATATCCCAGCATATTTTGTCCGCGGAATAACATTTGAAGCTTTGTATTTGGCATATGTTTGCGGATGGTGCGCAGACGATCCCAAGGATCTTCGTTTAAAAAGCGAAGACATGCGTCAAATGTAGCTCCGCCCCAAACCTCGGCCGAATAAAAGCCAACGTCATCCATCGCTGACAGCATCGGTAGCATCTCGTCCATTGTCATACGGGTTGCAATAAGAGATTGATGCGCATCACGAAGGACGGTTTCAGTGATCTTTACTTTTGCCATTGTTTTGCCTCCCTAATAATTAACATAAGCGGTGAAAAACACCGTATAGACAGAAAAAATTGTCCCCCAAAAAATTTTGAGCAGTTAGGACTGTTTTTTGCAAGGGGTCGAGAAAAACTCAAATAGGTTTCCGCCATCAAGATTATAACCCATACCCCTTAGGCGTTCGCCCCATATGGCAAGAACCTGGGGTGTGAATGCAAAGCGATCACACCCAGCCAGTTGTCCGCCATTAAATGCCGCACGAAGAATTCCGTCGGCAAGCAGTTCTCCAACACATAGTGCCGTTACGGTCAGAATACCCGAGTCCTGCTCGTATAGCACAAATCCAAGGCTGTGATCCTTGTCGGAGGCCTCATAACAAAAACCTGCAGTGGGCGCTCCGCTTTGTGAACATAGCTCTGCAATTCTTTGATCTGAAGCAGGCAACATTGTTATCATAATAATACACCCTCATATACACATTTATAATCTAAGTTTACCTTGAGCGCTTATTCTTACCCGCTCCGGAGCTTTTGGCAACTACATTGCCCGTAGCATTTCGCAGAGCGGCAACTTCTGCGCCCGACAGAGTTCGCCACTTTCCGGGTTGTAACATACCAAGTTTTACAGGCCCGATGGCTGTGCGCCGCAAACGCACAACATCAAGTTTTACAGCCTCGCACATGCGGCGAACCTGCCTGTTTTTACCCTCGGAAATTACAATTTGCATTACACTGCGCGAGGGGGTTTTCTCCAGCACCAATACACTACATGGCGCAGAACGCTCGCCCTCGCCAATGTCCAAACCGGCCGAAAGTGCTATGGCATGTTCTTCGCTTACCGAGTTGCTAACCGTTACACGGTAGGTCTTTTTTACATGGTGAGAGGGGTGCATAACCCTGTTGGCAAAATCTCCGTCATTGGTCAGGAGAATAAGCCCCTCCGAAAGCTTGTCCAGACGCCCTACGGGATACACCCTGGTGGGTGCATCCTGCACAAGCTCGGTTATACACCGCCGCCCAAGCTCGTCATTTGTTGTGGTAACATACCCACGTGGCTTGTATAGAGCTATATATATGTTTTCCTTTTTACGAACAAAGTGTACCCTTTGTCCGTCCACCGCTACCACATCACGGGCGGCATTAACCGGATGTCCCGGCCTTGCAATATGCCCGTTTACGGTAATTCGTCCGGCGGCAATGTACTGCTCAGCCTTGCGACGGGACATTATACCCTGATCCGATAGCAGTTTTTGAATACGCATGGTTGCCATTATTAGTCCTTACCTTTCTTAATAAGCGTAACTTCCTTAGCCTATATGTTATCAGTATAGCACAAAGCAGGGCGTGTTTTCCATACATTATAAATAAATTTGATGCAATTTTTCTCTTTTTAATTTTATGGCACACCTGCTTGGGGTGAATTTGTTCGCAATAAATAATATTTACAAGTAAATATACCTAAGGTAATATTAAGTTTGTGATAAAATCCCACACCTTTTGCCACCAAGTTTTAGGGGGCAGTGGCTCAAAAGACAGAGGAATGTCATTTGAGCTGAGAATTTCGCAACGCAAAAACTCCCTCTCACCCACACTGCACACAAGCTCGCCCACCACCTGCCCCTGTTTTACAGGTGCATATATCAGCGACTGGCAAAGCACCTGCAGATCCATTTGCTCAATTTCGGTTGGGGTGAGTGCAAGTATCAAGGAATCATTTGTAATTGGGACTATTTTTCCATCTCCTCCCACAACAGGCAGGCGCAGTTCTCGTATTTTATCGCTTAAATCCACCCCACTTAGTAGGGGGAAACATTTATCGTAGAGGGTGCGGTGGGCGTCCCAGTCGTCCGAGCAGTCAAGCGTAACACAAATCAGAGTTACCCCATCACGCTCGGCAACGGTTACAAGACATCGCCCCGCCTTGGAGGTAAACCCTGTTTTGCCCCCAATAACCCCATCATCTCCAAGCAATTTGTTGTGGTTTGTCAGGGTGCGGTCATATGGTGGGTTACCGTATGACAAGCGGATGCTCTGGGTCGAGGTTATTTGTGCAAACAAGGGGTTTTGCATGGCTTCACGCATCAAAAGTGCCATATCGTAGGCCGTGCTATAATGCTCGCCATCATCATCTAAACCCGAGGGTGTGGAAAAATGGGTCTGCACCATGCCA
>CAYJGQ010000134.1:0-4152 GCA_964369885.1 uncultured Oscillospiraceae bacterium | reverse complement strand
AAGTGGGTGCCACTGCCGCAGGCAGGGGCGGCTGCCGTCCGAGCGTGCGAGGACAATAGGCAGAAAAGCCGTAGCCACGCCACCGCCGAAGATGTGCCTTTGATAAGTGTAGGCGCAAAAAACTTCGCCCCCGGCCAATGGCCGGGGGCGTGTAAAGTTTTCGTCCACCTTTTTCAAAAGGTGGCAGGGGTGTGGGGACAGCGTCCCCACGGTCTGTGGCAGGGATGTGGGCGGCGTGCCCACGGTCTTGGGCGTGTGGGGACAGCACTACCGAGTGACATCTTTAAGCCACTTGCCGCCCAGTACGCGGTGTGTGCAGATCAAGGTTTTTAGTACCTCGTCACTCTTTATGGCCATATAAACCAGAGGCACACTCCATCCAAGGTGGAAAGCCCCCAAAAAGCCAATGGGTATGCAAATAAGCCACATAAAAATAAGATCACATATTAGCACAAACCGTGAGTCACCGCCCCCCCTAAGTACACCCATCATATTTGTGATTGTGACAGTCTGAAACACCACCGTAAATGATAACAGGAACATTAAAATGCTTATGTACTCAAGTGTTTGGGGCGATAGATTGTCATAAAAGCTTAAAACTATCGGCCTTGCAATATGCATCACACCACAAGAAATCAGGCCCATGCCTGCACTAAGAAGCATAACAGTGCGGGCCATCACCTGCACCTTAGAGCGCCCACCTGCCCCAATTTCATTTCCCACAACCACAGCGGTTGCATTGGACATGCCTATCATGCCTACGTTTACAATCTGCGTAACCACGCTGACTATGCTGTTTGCGGCCAAAAAGTCGGTGCTCATGCGACCAATTATAACCGTCAACATCGAGGTGCCGGTTGACCATAGCAGTTCATTTAACATAATCGGGCTTACATTTACCACAAAATCCCTAAACAGTGTCACCTTCTTAGAAAACAAATCCCTAAGTTTGTAGGAGAGATTTTTGTCAATAACAAATGTATAAATGGCTACAATTACAAACTCCTGCACCCTTGCAATTAATGTGGCAATAGCCGCACCTACAATACCAAGTTCGGGGGCGCCAAGGTTGCCAAATATCAAAACCCAGTTCCAAAACACGTTGGTAATAAGCGAAATAAAGGAAACCACTACCGACATGTTTACATTTCCGGTTGAGCGAAACATCATGACAGTACAGGTGCTAAGTGCGCTGAATAAATACGATAGACAGACAATTACAAGGTAATCCACACCCATTGAGATTACGGCTTGATCGTTTGAGAATATCGACAAAAGCTGTGAGGGGAAAAATAGCGAGGCAAGGGTGAAAATAAGGCCAAGCAAAAACGCTAACTTATGCCCCATAGAAAAAACATGGCGCACCATCGCCTTGTCGCCCTTACCCCAATACTGAGATGTAAGTACACTGGATCCGCTGGCCACCCCAAATATAAGTACCTGAAGTATAAAAAACAACTGATTTGAAATAGAGGTAGCTGCCAATGGTATATCCCCAAGTCTACCAATCATAACGGTGTCCATAAGGTTTACACCAAGACTTATTATGTTTTGAAAAGCTACGGGCAGAGCAATCAAGGCGATCTTTGAATAAAATCGCTTATCTTTAACAATCCAACTAACTTTATTCTCTTTCATATATACCTTTACAGTATGCGCAGACCATAAAGTTTACGCATTCACTCCCATTTCCTTAAGCTGTCCATCGGCTGACGCCTTGTCGGTAAATACAATCCCTCGAAATCCATATTCCTCTGCAGCTGCCACATTCTCGGGCATGTCGTCCAAAAACACAGCACGTTTGGGGTCTATACCGTATTTGTTGCAGATAAATTTATAAATATTGGGGTCGGGTTTTATTAGTTTTGCCTCATAGGAAATTACTGCTCCATCTACATGCTGTGTAAATGTAAATTTGGGCAGTGAGAGCTCATAGGGCACTTTTCCGTAATTTGAAAGCAAATATACCTTATAACCCTTATTTTTTAATGTTAAAACCCACTGCTCACTGTAATCATAAGGCGCTATATCGTCATAGAATTTACTCACAGCGGCACAAATTTCATCTTTTATATCGGGGACATCGCAGTAAAAGCTTTCCAGAACCTCCTCATAGCTCATAACTCCACGGTCCATCTCAATCCATTTTTTTGTGTTACCTACTGTGGCATCGGCCACCCTATTATAGAGCTCACCATCTCCGTATAACGAGCGTATAGACTCTTTCCAAGAAAAATATGCAAGAACATTTCCTATGTCAAAAATCACTGTATCAATCATACTGTACCCCTCCCCTATTTTGTTTGAAAAAGGCCATCAATAGTGTTATAATGCAGAAAATACCATCAAACATTATAACAGAAAAAATAATACACGTCAAAAGGAGATCGTTACTTGAAACGTTTTGAAATAATGGCTAATGACCAAGGACAAAGGGTGGATAAATTTCTCACTAAGGCGGCACCACACCTGCCGATGTCACTGCTTTACAAGGCCATACGCAAAAAGGATGTAAAGCTTAACCGCAAGAGGTGTGACATATCCACAAGGCTCACACAGGGCGATATACTTGAGGTTTACCTTCCCGACGACGTTTTTTTGCGCCCCAAGGTGGATGAGCTTGCGTTTTTGCGGGCAAAAAATGAGCTTGATATCGCATATGAGGATGAAAACCTGATAATATGCAACAAACCCCAAGGGCTTATTGTGCACGAGGATGAGGGCGAGCAGTATGATACCTTGATTAACCGCATACTGCACCTATTGTACCTGCGTGGAGGGTACGACCCCGCCACCGAAAACAGCTTTGTCCCGGCACTGTGCAACCGCATAGATCGTAACACATCAGGGCTTGTAATTGCCGCCAAAAATGCAGCATCACTACGCATAATGAACCAAAAAATAAAGGACAGGGAGATAACAAAACTCTACCGCTGTTTGGTGTTTGGTACCCCACAAAAGAGTAGTGCTACCCTCAAGGCATTTATACGCAAGGATGCCGCAAAAAATCAGGTAAGGGTCTTTAATCACCCGGTTGAGGATGGACGCACCGCCATAACCGAGTACAGCATTATTCAAAAACGTGGCGAGCATAGCCTGCTTGAAATAAATCTACATACCGGCCGTACCCATCAAATTAGGGCGCATATGGCACACATGGGGCACCCTGTTGTTGGAGATAAAAAATACGGTACGGCGGAGCAAAATAAGGGTACGGGTCACCGTTTTCAGGCACTATGTGCCTATAAACTAATATTCGACTTCAAAACCGAAGCCGACCATCTGGACTACTTGCATGGCAAGGTTGTTGAGATATCTACCCCATTTTAATAGCTGTTAATGCAAAATACTTTACAGTGCATCGGGGGTTGTTTTTTTATAATAATGTAAAGTTATGCGCATATATTACCGCCGATGACCACAATAATAATGAGGTGCAATATAAAGAATATTTTTTATCAAATAAAATATTTACCGGTTGTTAATGAGGGGTTAAAAAGTAATATATAGACTATGTATTTATCACATATAATGCTTTGTGGCTACATTTAAGCTTATTAAATTTTTGGTGGCAAAACCCAAAGGAGGCACAATAAGGTGCAAATATACTTTTATACAAGGACAGGTCGCAGTAAAAAGGTGGCAGAGGAGCTGGCCGAACGTCACGCCACGCAGGCGCTTCAAATTAGTGATGAGACAGACTGGAGTGGTGTGAAAAATTTTATGCGTGGTGGATATATGTCGGTTAAAAAGCAAAAGCTACCTGCCACCTACCCTCCTGTAAACAACAGCGAGCCGATAATTTTGGTCTTTCCAATATGGGCAGGGAGCTTCCCCCCTGCTGTGCGAACATTCCTAAATGAAGTGGGGGCACGTGGCAACATAACCCTTGTGCCAACCTCGCTTAGCAGTAAACTGAGCGATCGTGAGGGCTTTGCAGGCATTATCGAGTTAATAGGCAAGGAGATTTCTACACCCGAGAATTTGTGATACACCTTATAAGTCCGCCCCACCGAGGGGCGGACTTTGTTGTAGGCAACCTCACACTCCGGCCGCGTGGTCACGGCAGAACTCTCCCCCCACCCACACCGCTTCGCCGTGTTTCCTCCCCCTCGGGGGCGCCGGCGGCCGAGTGGTCGCGGAGGAACTCTC
>CAYJGQ010000133.1:0-4171 GCA_964369885.1 uncultured Oscillospiraceae bacterium | reverse complement strand
GCATGACCCTTCACCCAGACAAATGTCACGGTATGGGTTTTTATCAGAGGCAAAAGTTCCTCCCACAAATCCACATTTAGGGCAGGTTTACGGTCGGATTTTATCCAACCTTTGCGCTTCCAGCCCTCAACCCAACCCTTGGTTATGGCATCCACAAGATATTTTGAATCGCTATATAATGTAACAGCGCAGGGCTCCTTGAGTGCTTTTAGCCCCTCAATGGCGGCTGTCAGCTCCATGCGGTTGTTGGTGGTGTCGGCCTCTCCACCGCTAATTTCACGTTCTTGCCCCTTATATCTAAGTACTGCCCCCCAGCCACCCGGCCCCGGATTTCCCGAACAGGCGCCATCGGTAAAAAGCTCTATCTGCTTTTGCGGTGTAGTCATCTATCTTAAACCTCGCTTTCTGTGCTATGTATATTAGGTATACATTATATAGTATTAATTTTGGTTATACAACACCGACTATGCAAACCTGCAAACTATTATATTTTTTACTTAATTACTGCCACTTTATTGAATGATACTCAAATTTCTCACCTATAATAGGTAGTAGCAACCCCAAAGCAGGCACCCATATAACCATATAATGTCAAATCCTTGACATGCCCCTTTTTTTTGTGTACAATGTAACCAAGAGTATGTATTTGTTTTTGGCAGAGCGCCTGCCAATTCTTATTTATAATTAGTATTTTAAAATGAAATCCCACATCTGTGCTTTGATTGTGGGTCTTAATTAAATAATAAAATTAATAGGGGTCTTTATTTCTGCTTTTTCAAGCGGCCATTATCTTTGCGCAATCGGTGCTCGGCAGGTGTCACATGTAAGGTGATAACCTGTATCTTATCGCACACAAGGATAATCGTCGTTTTTATTGGCATTCTTTTCGGACTCCAAATGGAGGTAATTTAGTTGTCAGCACAAAAAAAGAAAGAACTTGACCTCTCGCTACTTGGAAGCGAGAAACGTTCGGTAGTATCCGATGGGACAAAGTCTGCAAAAACGCCAAAGGAGCATTCTGCTCGTGGGCGTACATCGGGGTCAAACCATAGAAACGCAAAACCAAAATCTGCAAATTCTGAGGCTACAAAATCGCAGGGGGGTAGCACAGCGACTGCCCCTACCAAAAAACGTGGTCGCCCAAGTGGCCGCAAAAACAGCCCCAAGCAGCCCGCACCATGTGAAACACCACTGCGCATCATTCCGCTGGGTGGCCTTGGGGAAATCGGCAAAAATCTCACGGTTTACGAGTGCGCTAAAGATATGCTGCTTGTCGATTGTGGCCTTGCCTTCCCCGATGAGGATCTTCTGGGTGTCGATCTTGTTATCCCCGATTTTACCTACCTTGAGCGCAATGCCGAGCAAATTCGCGGCGTTGTTATAACCCATGGCCATGAGGACCATATAGGTTCTCTGCCCTATCTGCTCAAAACGGTAAACATTCCTGTTTACGCCACAAGGCTGACCATTGGCCTTATCCAAAATAAGCTAAAGGAACACGGCCTGATAGGCAAGGTATCGCTAAACGTGGTAGCACCCGGTGATAAGGTGAAACTTGGATGCATGGAGGTTGAGTTTATCAATGTAAACCACTCCATCCCCGATGCCTGCGCCCTTGCCATTCACACACCTGCTGGTGTGGTTATACAGACCGGCGACTTTAAGATTGACTACGCCCCCATACAGGGCGATGTAATAAATCTTGCACGGTTTGGCCAGCTTGGCAGTCAGGGTGTACTTGCGCTACTTTCCGACTCGACCAATGCCGAGCGTCCGGGAAGCACCCAAAGTGAGCGCACGGTGGGCGAGAGCTTTGACAAGCTGTTTTACAGCAATGCTAAGCGTCGCATAATAGTGGCCACCTTCTCAAGCAATATACACCGAGTGCAACAAATTGTAGAGGCCGCCGCAAAATATGGTCGCAAGGTGTGTGTGTCGGGGCGCAGTATGGTAAATGTGGTAAACACAGCAGTAGAGCTTGGTTACCTAACCATCCCCCCCACCATGCTTGTAGATCTTGATGCGGTTAGCAGGTATGCCGATGATCAAATTGTGGTTATAACCACAGGTAGCCAGGGCGAAGCCATGAGTGCGCTCACCCGTATGGCCAGGGGCGATCACCGCCAGCTACGCATAACCCCAAATGACTGCATAATAATTTCGGCCACACCAATACCCGGCAATGAGAAAACCGTAGGACGTGTGGTAAACGATTTGATGAAACTTGGTGCCGAGGTTATATACGAGCGCATGTATGATGTTCACGTTTCGGGTCATGCCTGTCAGGACGAACTGCGCATGATGATAAGCCTTACAAATCCAAGGTTTTTCCTGCCTGTCCATGGCGAGTATAAACATCTTAAAAAGCATGCTAATCTGGCCGAATCCATGGGATTTGATACCAAAAACATATTTATAGGCGAAATAGGCAAGGTGATTGAAACCGACGGCCTTAAAATGGCCTTCCGTGGCAATGTTCCGGCAGGACGTGTTATGGTTGACGGTCTTGGTGTTGGCGATGTTGGTAGCATAGTGCTACGAGATCGCAAACATCTTTCTGAGGATGGTTTGATTGTTGTTGTGGCCTCTATTGATACCCAGGAAGGCCTGTTACTATCAGGGCCTGACCTTGTGTCGCGTGGGTTTGTGTACGTGCGTGAGGCCGAGGATATGATGCGAACCTCTGAGGATATAGCCCGTGACACCATAAATAATTGTCTGGACAGTGGCTGCAAGGAATGGGGCGTAATAAAGCAGCGTGTGCGTGACGAGCTGAGTAACTTTTTATACAGCCGCACCAAGCGCAGCCCCATGATTTTACCCATAATTCAAGAAGTGTAATTAACCCACCCCACCCACGCAAAAAATTAATGCGAGGGTGGGGTGAAATGTCCTATACATAATTGACAAATACCACCACACTGTGATATTATTAGCAAACCGATAAGGGAGTAGTCGCCGCGCAAGCGTTTCCGAGTCAACATCATGACGCAGGTCGTCTGGTTCGGAAGTAATGGACGAGACTTATCTGCAGTTTTGCAGGTGGGTCTCTTTTTTCTTGTGTGTAAATAAGTGGCGTCAAAATCGCTGTCTGCCACATCCCGATTTTGACCGCCCTACATAATTGTGGCAGAATGGAGTTTATTATGAGCATTTGGATTTCGGCCGTTGTATTTCTGGTGGGTGTAGTGCTGGTAATCAAGGGCGGCGACTGGTTTGTTGACGCCGCAAGCTGGATGGCCAAGGCACTTGGTATACCACCATTTATTGTGGGTGCAACCATTGTAAGTGTTGCCACAACCATGCCCGAGATGATTGTGTCCATGACGGCAGCAATGCAGGGCAAAACCGATATGGCCATAGGCAATGCGGTGGGATCGGTTATTGCCAACACCGGTCTTATACTGGCGGTGGCCATGGTGTTTATGAGCATTACCATACGTCGCAAAACCTACCTTCAGCAGTGTGCCATCCTTGCAGGTTCAGCCACTGTTTTGTTGGTAGCCAGCCAGAGCGGCGCTCTGTCCATATGGGGTAGCATAACCTTAATAGTACTGTTTGGCCTATTTATGTACCGCAATGTACAAAACGCCAAGGAGATTATGGAGGAAACAAAACGCCCCGACATTAACCGCAAGAATCTTGCCAAAAATATTGGATTGTTTGTATTGGGAGCCGCCTCCATTGTGGTGGGTTCACAGTTCCTTGTAAACAGTGGTAGTGACATCGCCTCATTCTTCGGCGTGCCCGAGCGCATCATAGCCGTAACACTTGTGGCAGTTGGCACCTCGCTACCCGAGCTTGTAACTACCATCACAGCCATTGTAAAGAAACAGTCGGGACTCTCGATTGGTAACCTAATTGGCGCAAATACCATAGATATAAGCCTTATTTTGCCGCTATGTTCCATAGTGTCGGGTCAGCAAATTCCCGTAAGCGCACAGAGCCTTGCCGTGGATCTGCCCGTTGCACTGGGCATAACACTTCTCGCCTTTGTGCCACTACTTATATTTGAAAAGGCCTCGAAAATCCACGGCATAGTAATGCTTTTGGCCTATGCAGGATATCTTGTAATGGTGCTGTAACGCAGTAGCATCTGCACGACACCCCTGCCCAAGACCGTGGGGCTTTGCCCCTGTCGCTCACGCGAAAGACCAAGACCGTGGGGGGG
>CAYJGQ010000132.1:0-4184 GCA_964369885.1 uncultured Oscillospiraceae bacterium | reverse complement strand
TGGCACATTTACCGACATATTTTGTTTTGATAAAATGTATACAGATAGATTAATTTAAAAACCACAAACAGGAGGGGCAATTTATGGGACTGATTAAGGCGGCTTTGGGTTCGGTTGGTGGGGTATTGGCCGATCAATGGAAGGAATATTTTTATTGCGAATCACTCCCCAATGATGTACTTGTTAGTAAGGGGGAAAAACGCACCTCGGGTAGAAGTTCAAATACCAAGGGAGAGGACAACATCATTTCAAGTGGTTCTGTAATTGCAGTGGCTGACGGTCAGTGCATGATCATTGTCGACAATGGTAAGGTGGCCGAAATTTGTGCCGATCCGGGCGAGTTTACATATGACAACTCCACCGAACCCTCTGTATTCTCGGGTGAGCTTGGCGAGAGCATTAAACAGAGCTTTTTAAACATCGGCAACCGCTTTGCGTTTGGCGGTCAGGCAGGCAAGGACCAGCGCATATACTACTTCAACACAAAGGAGATTACAGGTAATAAATACGGCACTCCAAGCCCTGTACCATTTAGGGTGGTTGATACAAATGTTGGGCTGGATATTGATATATCCATACGTTGCCATGGCGAGTATTCCTACAAGGTTGTGGACCCCATGCTATTTTACACAAATGTGTGTGGCAATATATCGGGCGACTACAACCGTGGGGAGATTGATGGCCAGCTAAAGAGCGAGCTCATGACGGCGCTTCAACCTGCATTTGCAAAAATATCCTCCATGGGTATACGTTACAGCGCACTGCCCGGCCACACATTAGAACTCTCCGACGCACTAAACGAGGTGCTCTCCAAAAAGTGGGGGGAACTGCGTGGCATCAAAATTCATTCCTTTGGCGTTTCCTCTGTAAAGGCTTCGGAGGAAGATGAAAACATGATAAAGGAGCTTCAGCGAAATGCGGCATTTCGTAACCCCACCATGGCGGCCGCCCACCTTGTGGGTGCACAGGCATCGGCCATGCAGGACGCCGCAAACAATTCCGCAGGCGGTATGATGGGTTTTATGGGCATGAATATGGCTCAGGGCGCAGGCGGTATGAATACAGCCAATTTGTATGCCATGGGTCAGCAACAGCAGCAACAGCCCGTCCAGCAGGCACCCTCCGGTTGGACCTGTGCTCAGGGACATGGTGGAAATACCGGTAAATTTTGTAACGAATGTGGCGCACCGAGTCCACAGGCCGAGGGGTGGAACTGTTCGTGTGGTGCCATCAATAAGGGTAAATTCTGTGCCCAGTGTGGTTCCAAAAAGCCGGCAGGTGCACCGCTTTATCGCTGTGACAAATGTGGCTGGGAACCCCAAGACCCGGCAAATCCACCCAAATTCTGCTCCGAATGCGGAGACGTTTTTGATGACAACGATAAGTAATTTACAATATTAATTGGGAAATAGAAAGGCGGTGTTTTGTATGTCGGAGGCAATGCTAAAATATCAATGCCCTGCCTGTGGTGGTGCCTTGGAGTTTAGCGCTCCAAAACAGCTTTTGGTCTGCCCTTCATGTGATAGTGAATATCCCCAAGACATGATACAGGCCGAGCAGGGGGCAGATCAACAGGCTCAACAGCCAGCCGGGCGCATCGATTGGAATATTGAGGGTTATGTAAGGGATAAGGCCGAGATGGGGGAACAATCGGGATTTTCCTGCACATCCTGTGGTGCCGAGGTGGTGTCGGATGGCGATACAGTGGCTACCGAGTGTATGTACTGCGGCAACCCTGTGGTTATGACAGACAATATCAGTGGTATGCTAACCCCCGATGTTGTTATTCCCTTTAAGATAGACAAAAAGCGGGCCGAGGAGATGCTAAGGGAGTTCTACGGAGGTAAACCTCTACTGCCCGACAGTTTCACAAAGGGTAACCGCATATCCAAGGTGAGTGGCGTGTATGTGCCGTTTTGGTTATTTAGCTGTATGGGAAGCGGTACGGTAAACTTCACCGCCACCAAGGTAAGAAAATGGAGCGACAGCAATTACAACTACACAAAAACCGAGACATATGAGGTTTTTCGTGCAGGGCACATTGGTTTTGACAATATACCTGTGGATGCCTCAACCAAAATGGATGATCACTATATGGACGGCCTTGAACCCTTTGATTACAAGGATTTTGCCCAATTTAGCCCCATGTATATGGCCGGCTACTTTGCCGATAAATTTGATGTTGGGGTAAATGAAAGCTCCCAGCGTGCAGGGGATAGGGTGGAAAGCTCGGTTGAGCAGGCATTTCGGGATACCGTTAAGGGCTACACCACGGTGAATAAAAAAACCTCCTTTGTAAAAATGAATGGTGAGGATATAAAATATGCACTATTTCCCGTCTGGATGCTCAATACAAAGTACGAGGGTAAGATGTACCAATTTGCAATAAACGCTCAGACGGGACAGGTGTCGGGTGAGCTACCGATTGACAGGGCAAAACTGCTTAAATGGCGGCTTGGCATAACACTTGCAAGCGCCATACCCATAGCGGCCATTGTGCTACTATTTATGTGAGGGGGATGTAAATATGAAAAATAAAGTGTTTGCTGTCCTCATGGCAGTTTTGATGTTTTTGGTCATGGGTATTTGTGCCGTGGCACAAAGTTCCTACGCGGTTGTAGACGAGATAGGCCTTTTGGATGCTGATGAGCTTTCGGCCCTTGAGGGCAAAATTGAGGACATAAGCTATGAGTATGATTTTGACATAACCCTCATAATAACCGAGGATACCGAAGGATACAGCCTTGAGGACTACGCCGAGGGGCATTATGGCCTTGATCTTGAGCGTGATGGTGTGGTGTTTGCTCACGACATATCCGGTCGTGATTATATGAGCATAGGCCGTGGGTATGGAGCGAGCGTCATAAGCGATGCGGCGCTGGATAAGATTGATTCCGACATAGTGCCATACCTACAGGATGGCGACTACTACGGTGCCTATAATACATATCTTGATCTTACCGCTGTATTTTTGCAGTCGGCCTATGAAGGCACACCATACGAGGGCGAAACAGGTGGAATTGGTGGTCTGATTATAGCTATGGTTATAGGACTTGTGGGCGGCTTTATAATTGCTTTGGTGGTCACAGGTGGCATGAAGGCCAAGATGAATACTGCTCGCAAAAAGCGAGAGGCCACAAGCTATGTGCGTCAGGGGTCCTTTAACCTCATGCAAAGTAATGACAGGTTTCTATTTGAAAATACCACCAGAACAGCCAAAGAGAAAAAAAGTAGCGGTAGTAACAACAGCCGTGGCGGTCGTGGTGGCGGGAAATATTAATCTTTATGCTCCGCCTTATCCAAAGGCCTTCAAAAGGCACAGCGCTATAAGGATGACTATCTTATCTATTTAGGTGTACATCCACGGCGGCGGCCGTGATACTAATAAAAAGGGAGAGGTATTGTCATGGGATTATTTGATAAAAAAGAATGCGATATTTGTGGTGAAAAGATAGGACTGCTGGGCAATCGCAAGCTTGAGGACGGTAATATGTGCAAGGACTGCGCTAAACTCTTGTCCCCATTATTCTCTGACCGTCGTGAATCTACCGTACAGGAAATTCAGGAACAACTTGAATACCGTCGTCAAAACGAGCTGGCCGTAAAGGCATTTCAGCCTACCCGCTCGGTAGGCAAGGACAACGAGATTAAAGTTGATGAGCGAAACGGCACATTTATTTACTGCAAAAGCGATGATTGGCGCGATCGCAACCCCGATGTAATAGGTCTTGCTCAGGTGATGAGTTGCACACTTGACATCAGAGAGGATGAGCAGGAAATTTACCGTGAAGGGCGTGACGGTGGCCGGGAGAGCTACAACCCACCACGACACAAAACCATGTACGAATTTTGGATGGATATTCAAATAAACAGCCCCTGGTTTGATGACATCAACTACCAGCTAAGCGGCCCTTTTGAGGAAATTGATGACCGCTACGGACACGAGTTCCGTCAATACGAGCAGATGGGTTACGAGATTTGCGCCGCACTTGGACGCCCCATGCAGGGTGGAGCGTATTCACAGCAGGGAGGTTACGCACAACCACAAGGCGGCTATCCTCCACAGCAGGGAGGTTACGCACAACCACAAGGCGGTTACCCTCCTCAGCAGGGCGGGTATGCACAGCCCCAGGGCGGCTATCCACCACAGCAGGGTGGATATGCACAGCCACAGGGTGGCTACC
>CAYJGQ010000131.1:0-4213 GCA_964369885.1 uncultured Oscillospiraceae bacterium | reverse complement strand
ACCGACAGGCAGTCGGGGCGGTTGGAGGTTATTTCAAACTCAACGGTGACATCATCAAGCCCTATGGCCGACTGTATGTCCTGCCCCACCGAGCACTCCTCCTCAATTAGGAAAATACCCTCCTCGTTGGCGTAGGGGAAATCCCCAATGCTCAGGCCGAGCTCCCCCACCGAGCAGAGCATACCATGACTTTCAACCCCACGCAGCTTGCCCTTGGTAATCTTCTTGCCGCCCACAAGGGTGGATTTATGCATGGCCACAGGCACAAGCGCACCCGGCACAACATTATCGGCACCGGTTACAATCTGCACAGGCTCCCCGGCATTTACATCTATTTTGCATATTACAAGGTGGTCGGAATCGGGGTGATCGGTCACCTCAAGCACCCTGCCCACCAAAACGTTACTTATTTCTTCGCCCTCTTTTTCGTAGCCCTCCACCTTGGAGCCCGACATGGTCAACGCCTCGGAGTAATCTCTAAGGGAGAGCTGTGGGTCGATGGTGGTAAACTCCGAGAGCCATTTCATAGATAATTTCATATTCTTACACCTCCCTTAAAATTGGTCGAGGAACCGCAGGTCGTTTTCAAAGAACAACCGCAGATCATCGATGTTGTAGCGGCGCATTACCACACGTTCAAGCCCAAGGCCAAAGGCAAATCCGCTGAACTCCTCGGGGTCTATGCCGCAACCACGCAAAACCTCGGGGTGAACCATGCCACAGCCGAGAATTTCAATCCAGCCCTCGCCCTTGCACAGGCGACAACCCTTGCCGGCACAGCTAAAGCACATTATATCCACCTCGGCCGAGGGTTCGGTAAAGGGGAAATGGTGGGGTCTAAAGCGCACAACGGCCTCAGGCCCATACAGCTTTTTAACAAATATCTCAAGCGTGCCTTTTAGGTCTGCCATGGTTACACCGCGGTCAACCACCAAGCCCTCCACCTGATGAAACAGGGGCGAATGGGTGGCATCTACGGCGTCAGAACGGTAAACCCTACCCGGGCTTATGATGCGTATTGGTGGCTTTTTTTGCTCCATTGTGCGTATCTGCACGGGAGAGGTTTGGGTGCGCAAAAGCATGTTTTCGGTGATGTAAAATGTGTCCTGTGTGTCACGGGCGGGGTGATCCTTGGGTATTCCAAGCATCTCAAAGTTGTATCTGTCCCACTCAACCTCAGGCCCCGATACAACATCAAAGCCCATGCCCAAAAATATTTCCTTTAGCTCATCCAGCACCACCGACAGGGGATGCTTTTTGCCCACTGCCGTCTTTTTGCCCGGCATGGTTACATCAATTCGCTCACGGGTAAGTTTTTGGCTCATTTCTGCCGCCTTAAACTCGCTTACACGGGCCTCAAGTTTGCCCTCAATTTCGGCTCTTACTTCGTTTGCAAGCTGTCCTACTATGGGGCGTTCCTCGGCCGATAGGCCTCCCATTTGCTTTAGTATGGCGGTAAGTTCGCCTTTTTTGCCCAGCAAACTCACCCGAAGCTTATCAAGCTCGGTAAGGTCTGCGGCGGCGGCCAGTTGCTCGGCGGCCGTGGCACGGATAGACTCCAATGCTGCTTTCATTTTTTCACCTCATATAATATTTTTGGGGGCGGACGTAACCTTGGTTTTGTAATCGGCGGATGCATATGCCAATTTATCATTGCTGCCAAGGCGGTTGCCCCTCTTTTTTGCTCTGTAATTAGAGCTTTCACGGTAGTATTTATGCTGTAAAGGGCGCAAAAAAAGACCTCTCGCCCCAACAGGGACGAAAGGCCGTAAAATCCTTCCGCGGTACCACCCATGTTTTTGCCAATGGCAAACACTCTCACGCCTATAACGGTGCTAATACCGTCACCCTCTACCCACCATTTGGCTTCAAGGGTGCCGCTCACAAGGGAACTTCAAATATTCGCGCCCTGCGGTGCTTACAGCCTGTGGCAACCGCTCTCTGTGTGGGGCAAAATATCCTACTCGCTTGATCAATGCGTTTGGGTGTTATCATACCATAACCATGGGCAAAACGCAAGTGCAGTGGCGCAATTTATGGCTGTATGTCGGGTTGTCCCGACATATGGTTTAGCTCCTGAAGGAGTTTGCTCCAACGCTTGTTGCCCAGGATGGTTTGATTGTTGGATATTGCATTTTGTATATGCCCCCGCAGTGCCTCTTGGGTGGCCTTGTGATCCCCTGCTATAAGCGCCTCAACAATGGCCTGGTGCTCGGCTCTGGTTTGGTCGTGGCGGTAGGGCGTAAGCAGAGATATCCACCTAAGGCGTGAGGTTTGGGTGTTAAGTTTTATGCATATATCAATAAGTCGAGTGTTTTGCGAGAGACCTACCAAGGTTTCGTGAAAGGCGTTATCACTTACAAAACTGTTCTCATAGTTTCCACTTGTTATGTCCTGCTCCAATAGGCTGTGTATCTCCATGAGCTCCTTGGCCTGCTCGGGGGTCAGTCCGCCACGCTGGTGAATTATTTCCACACTCATTATTTCTATGGCTTGGCGCACTTGGTATATTTCTACAATATCCTGCGGCGTTATGGGTTTTACTATCACCTTGGTGGCGGTGCGCTCAAGCACCCCGTAATCTATCAGGCGAAGCATGGCCTCTCTTATTGGGGTGCGGCTCATGTCAAGCTCTCGGGATAGCTCAAGATCTGACACCACATCCCCCGACGCCAACGCACAGCTGTGAATTTTCTCAACAATTGCATCATACGCAACCAAAACAGCGTTTCCTCTGACCCTGGCCATATAGGCACCCCCATTATTGTTTTAATGCTGTAATTGTTTTTATTATAATATAGAGTATAAAAAAATACAAGAAAAAACTTAAATTGTATACTAAATTATTTTTTTGGGATAAAACGGTTAAATACACCGTCCTATCGTCAAATTGCAATAAAGTCTATGCGAAAATATATAAAATTTATTGTATACAAATATCTTGCACCAGCAGGCCAAATAGTTTATACTAAAATCATATCAATTGTACATAATAAAAATGAATTTTTATTGTAAAAGGAGCAATGTTTTTATGGCTAAGAAAATTGTTACATTTGGCGAAGTTATGCTACGACTCTCACCCAAGGGTTACTACCGTTTTGTGCAGACCGATGAAATGGGTGCAATTTACGGCGGCGCAGAATCCAGTGTGGCCATCTCGCTTGCAAACTACGGTTTTGATGCCAAGTTTGTTACCAAGCTGCCCAAGCACGAAATAGGACAGGCCGCTATTAATGCCGTAAGAAGATATGGTGTTGACACCTCGGCCATTGTGCGTGGCGGCGACCGTGTAGGCATTTATTATCTTGAGCGTGGTGCTTCGCAGCGTCCCTCCAAGGTTATTTATGACCGTGCAGGTTCTGCTTTTGCTCTGTCTAAGGAAGGCGAGTATAACTGGAAAGAAATTTTTGAGGGTGTTGAGTGGTTCCATTTTACCGGCATTACCCCCGCCCTTAGCCCCGACCTTTCATCGCTCTGTATTGCCGCCTGTAAGGCCGCTAAAGAGGCCGGTGCGACTATATCTTGTGATCTTAACTACCGCAATAAGCTCTGGAGTAAAGAGCGTGCCCGTGAGGTAATGAGCGAAATTTGTAAGTATGTTGATGTTTGCATTGCAAACGAGGAGGATGCCGCTGATGTGTTTGGCATCCACGCCGCCGACACCGACCTCATCACCGGTAAGGTAAACCACGACGGCTACAAGGATGTTGCAAAACAGCTGGCCGAGCGTTTTAATTTTAGTAAGGTTGCAATCACCCTGCGCGAGTCCATCTCGGCCAGTGACAACAACTGGTCGGCCATGCTTTATGACGGTACCGACTTCTTCTTTAGCAAGAAATATCAGATGCGTATTGTTGACCGTGTGGGCGGCGGTGATAGCTTTGGTGGCGGTCTTATCTGCGCCACACTAAACGGCCTTGATTCACAGTCTATTGTTGAGTTTGCCGTGGCCGCCTCCTGCCTAAAGCACTCTGTTGAGGGCGATGCTAACATGGTTAGCTATGACGAGGTTATGAAACTTGCAGGCGGTGACGCCTCGGGCCGTGTACAACGCTAAATCAGCGCTGAGCCCCCCTTGTCGCTCACGCGAAATACCTAAGACCGTGGGGGGGGGGGGGGGCCCCCCCCCCGGCCCCCCCCCCGGGGGGGGGGGCCCCCCCCCCCCCGCCCCTCTTGAACTGCCCCCCCCCACACCCCACATGGCCAACCCCCG
>CAYJGQ010000130.1:0-4268 GCA_964369885.1 uncultured Oscillospiraceae bacterium | reverse complement strand
TTTTTCTTTTTCAGTGGCTACAAAATGGCTACACACATTAAAAAAGATAGTCACCATTCGTTTAACGCCTGAGTTTTCTTGATAAACCTACTTTCCACGCTCTCTTAGCTCACTAAACTCCTTTCGTACCAGTAGGGCTGCCCAGAGGACTATTATCACATCTATTGTAAATGAGGCGTAGTAGATGCTGTCTATTCCAAATATGCGGGGGATTATTAGCATCACAGGGATGTAGAACACAAACTGTCTGGCCATGCCTATTATGGCGGCAGGTCTACCTTTGTCCACTGCGGGGAAAAGTGTCATCGCCATGAAAATAATCGAAAGTATAGGTACTATGAGAATGTATATTCTAAATGCATTTAGCTGTGCGGCTGTGATGATCTGCTCGGTGAGCATCAGTGATAGCACTGCATTGGGGGCGATAAGTGTGACGAGCCACAGAGGGATGCTCAGTGCCACGGCTGCCACTGCAAATATTTTGTAGGCTTTTATCACTCGTTCATACTGCCCAGCCCCGTAGTTTATGCCGATTACAGGTTGCAGTGCTCTCATAAGGCCAAATATAGGGGTGAGGAAAAATTGGAAAATGCGGTATACCACACCATAAAAGGCGATGTCGGCCACCGTGCCGTAGTTTGACAGTGCATTAAATACTACCACCGCTTGGATAAGAGTCATCACGGTCATAATAAACGATGATATCCCAAGGCGATTTATATCGGTGAGAATTTTCTTGTCCATATTTAGCGACACGGCATTTGTCTTAAAGCCTGCCTTCCCACCAATTAGGTATACAAATCCAATCAACGAGTAGACCAACATCCCAACATTTGTACCCCAAGCCGCACCTGCCACACCCATGTGCATGAGTACAATAAATATGTAGTTGAAAACAGCATTGGCCAAAAGCCCCAAACCCATCATCCAAGCGGCGGTTTTCATCCTGCCCTCTGCACGAATTATCATGTTTACAGCAAGTCCATAAATCCAAAAGAATGCGCCGTAGATGGTAATTCTCAGGTATTCATCGCCCAGTGTAAGCTCATGTCCAACACCGCCCATCATGGTGACAAGCTGTGTGGAGAATAAAAGCCCCAGTATCATATATACCAAGGTGCTTATAATGGCCATAATGTTTACCCCACCAAGGAGGCTTTTCTGGGTGGCGGTGTCCTTTGCGCCGAGTGCGATGCTCAAAACCGAGCCGGCACCAACGCCGATGAGACAACCTATGCCGGTGCTAAGGCCGGTGATGGGGTAGGCAAGCGACACCCCCGCCAAAGCGGTTTCGCCCACATATCTGCCCACAAAAAAGGCATCGAGCATGGAATTTGCACCGTACAACACCATGGCAATGACCGCAGGCCACGACAACTGCACCATGACCTTCCACAGGTTTTCGCCTAAAATAAATTGCTTTTGTTGTTCCTTTTGGTCTAAGGCATATGTGCTCATGATTTCCCCTCCTATTAGGTAATGGCTGCAAAAACTATAACCCCACACGCAGTATCATGGCGTGCATTTGGTTGTCGGCTATTTTGGTGGCAATCCTTGTATAAAGTTTGAGCTTTTTGCGAAATGGTTTTGAGATGTTACCAAAAAAGCCACTCACGGATATGAGCCTAATATTGGCTTGGGTCACAAATGCTTTGGGGTCGTTTATATAAAAGTACATCATCGCATTTTTGTTGCCGGTCTTTTTTACATAGCGCGCTGCATACTTTATGCCGAACTTATCGGTGGCATCAAAGATCATCTGGGCACAGGTGAACTGTTTTTTAAGCCGTGTAATGAGGGCTAAAACCACATTCTCCCTAAAATACTGGAATACACCCGCCACCACAAATATGGTGGGAAGGGTGCAGTCCATATGTTGTGCAAAGTCCAAAACAGTGGCGTCGCCGGCTATAAGGGTTTCGTTTTGGCAGCCCCCCAAGACGGTTCTTCGTTGCTCGATAACCTGTTCAAAATCCACCTCATAGAAGTGGGCTGTGGGGGAGAGGTTTTGAAGTCTGAAGGCCATGGTTTCAAGCCCGCACCCTATACACACAACATTGGGTTTTTCATGCGAAGTTACAAAATCTGCTACCATTTTATCCATCACCACAGCCCTTGAAGTCGAGGCCAACATGGTGTACTCATTGCTTTTTTCTGTGATAATATTTTGCGGCAAGCTACCTTCAAGGCTGATTGCCTTTTGGTCATAAAAGTAGTCGGGAAACCATTTGGAAACATAAATACGTGCCATCATGGGGATAAATAACGTATCCTCTATGCCACTTAAGTTTTTGCTACTCATATTTTTTTACCTTTCTTGCGCTAAAATAAATAAGTGAACCGTGGCAAGCAAAAAAATTCAATATAAAGTCGTTTGAGAGTCGTCGTAGTATAGAATTTTCGCTGTCAAAAGGAAGTGAGAGCCACCCCTTTTTGGCCAGTATGTTTTTGGCAAAAAAGTCGGCAAGCTTACCCTTGCCCTCCACATAAAAACTTGCAAGAAAAATGCCGTCCTCCTTTAGCACCCTTGTAATTTCAAAAAAAGCCTTGTCCTTATCTGGGAAGACGTGAAAGCCGTTCATGCTGAAAATTATATCAAAAGTTTCGTCTTGAAATGGTAAATTCCCAACATCGCCCTGCATTAGTGCTATATCCCCACCACTCATGCGTGCTCCGGCAATATTTAGCATGTCTTCACTGTAATCAAGGCAGGTTATATCTGCATTTTTTATCTTATTGTATTTCTCATAGACAAAAACCCCTGTGCCTACGGGTACATCAAGTATTTTTCCATCAAATTCGGCAGGGATTTCACCAAGTAATTTTTGTGCGATCACATTATTATCTGCACCTTTCCAAACAATTTTTGCATAGAGTTTGCTCCACCAAGAGTTGTGGGTAATAAATACGTCGTAGAATTTTTTTGAGGATTTATATGAGCTTTGTATTTTATCTGCCATCTTTTCTCCTTAAACTATCAGTATTAATATTACCGCCGAAATAAGCGATACGACCGCTCCTATGGCGGTGCCCTTCAAAAAACCTATAAAGTGATAGAATTTGCTGTTTTGCTCGCTTATAAATTCTTCTGTTTACTTTATGATCCATCTTTTACTACGTGGCCCCCATATCCAGTCTATAACAACCAAGTCATATATGTTTACAACGCTAAATAGTGCGAATGTATACAGAAAAGCCTCTGCAAATTGCCGTTTGCCGACCCAAAGCAATATAACAACCATAACAGCAATAAAAACAACAGCTGAAATTATTTTCTTTGCTATATGATTTTTCTTGGTGCTTTTGATATGGCTTTGGTAGCGGGGGAGTGTATCCACCTTATCCCTTATGTTCTTGGGGTAACTCATCACAACATTTATCGGGTTTTTCGAGGCAAAATATATAGCCACCGTAAACACAAAGCAAAAAATAATACTTAAAATAGCAAAAACAAGCATTTTAATGACCGCTCCTTTCTGCGAAAGACACGAATCAACCATAAAAAACGGCTTCTAAATAAAGTAAGTTTCAAATTTACTCCACCACCGTTATCTTAAAATCACATACACTATCCCCGTCACCAATGGTCTTTGTCCTTCCCCAAACAAGTTTTGGGTGCATACCCCCATAAACTATATCATCCCCACGGCAAAATGCCTTTGTAATTTCGGGATAACCGTATTTGGCACAGATATCTGCATATGGACATTTTGTCATATCAAAGCGCATTTCTTTTTTTGATATTTCATAAAACACCGCATCAAAGTTTTGCCTTGCCCCAAATTTTTTCTTTGTCATGTTGCCAAATAGGGTAGGTATTTTTTTATAGACACCGGGTATTTTCATGAACTTTGAGAGAATTTCTGCCCCCCTATAACTTCTCCACTCAATAAACTTGAAGTTGAATTTGAGCGCATCATCTCTTGATATGCCATGCTCAATCTGTGCATCAAGTAGCGAAATACAAGGGTAAATTTTAACCCAGGTATGTTGGTGCATGGTTTTTGGCTCGCTTGCATTTTCTGTGCATAGCTCCTTAAATCTTTTTAGTGCCGAATGTGCAATTGCAGTTCCCTTTTGCTCACCGTAGGTGTCTATTAAAAACCGCTTGGCCTGTGATAAAAAAATATTTTTACTCATTTTTACAACTCCTTTTAACTACGTCGAGGGGTAGTGTGAATTACTACCCCTCGACGATGCTTTTTACGCCAATTTCCAATTCATGCTCTCGGTTTGAAGTCTTATCATATTCTCATAATCGGCGGATT
>CAYJGQ010000129.1:0-4296 GCA_964369885.1 uncultured Oscillospiraceae bacterium | reverse complement strand
TTTGGGGGGTTGTTTTTTTTCTTTTTTTTTTTTTTTTTTTTTTGGGGGGGGGGGGCCCCCCCCCCCCCCCCGGCCTTGGTCTTTCGCGTGAGCGACAGTGGCAAAGCCCCACAGTCTGTGGTAGGGGTGTGGGGACAGCGTCACAACGGTCTTGAGCTTTGATGTATACGGAGTTTGACATATCTAATTCACTGTGTTAAAATAAATGCGAATTATTCGCATTTATTTTTGTGAGGTGCATAAAAATGTCAGAGTACACGACAAATCAGCGGCAGCTATTATTAAGCTTTTTTGAGGAAAATCCCCACCAACCATTCAGCGCACTTATGCTTGCTCAAAAGTTAAGCAGTAACGGCATAAGCCAAAGTGCAATTTACCGAAATTTGATGCGCCTTGAAAAAGAGGGGCACTTGGCGCGTGTGGTGCGTCAAGGTAGCCGTGAAGCCCTATTTCGTTATACCAAATCCTCACATTGTGCAAACACCCTACATCTTATCTGCACCAACTGCGGAGAGGTTTCTCACCCCTCCCCCTCACCTGCACACACCCTTTTAGAACAGCTACAAAACCTTGATGGTTTCATGCTCGACAGCACAAAAACAGTACTTTACGGGCTATGTAGGCAGTGCACTCAACCTACAAAATAAACTACCAAGAAAAGAGAGGTACTAAAGTGCGTAAACTAATTACATTTCTTACCGTAGGAGCAATGATTCTTTCGACCTTCGTAGCCTGTGGACAGTCCCAGTCCACCCCCCAGGACTCACAAACAAGTACTGATGACAAGCTAAAGATTGTTTGCACCACCTTCCCCACATACGACTGGACAAGAGTAATTTTAGGTGATCGCGCCGAAAATTTTGAAATTGTGTGGCTGCAAAACACGGGTATAGATTTTCATAGCTATCAGCCCACCGCACAGGATGTTATCGAGATTTCGGGTGCTGATTTATTCATACATGTAGGGGGCGAATCCGATGCATGGGTAGCGGATTCCCTTATAAAATCGGATGAAAACCAGCAAGGACCTGTTATGTTTAGCCTTATAGATGCTATGGGTGATGGCGTAATGCCCGAAGTACCGGTAGAGGGGTTGCAACACGACCACCCCCATGAGGACGAACACACCCATGAGGACGAACACGCCCACGAGGACGAACACGCCCATGAGGACGAACACGCCCACGAGGACGAACACGCCCATGAGGATGAACACACCCACGAGGACGGCCAAGTTATTATCGACGAACATGTGTGGTTATCTCTAAAAAATGCCGTGGTTTTGACAGAACAGCTTTCCCTTATGCTTACCATGATTGACCCCGAGGGCGCTGACGCCTATGCTGCAAATGCGCAGGATTACGCCACATCTCTTACGCAGCTCGATGCTGATTTTTCGGACGCAGTGGAGGCCTCGGGTAATAAAACGCTTATTTTTGCCGATCGTTTCCCTTTTGCCTATCTTCTAAATGACTATAATCTCGATTATTACGCCGCCTTCCCCGGCTGCTCGGCCGAAACCGAAGCCAGCTTTGAGACCATAGCATTCCTATCACAAAAAATTGATGAAATTGATACCGGTGTAGTGCTGACAGTTGATAACCCTGCCCACCGTATTGCTCAGACCGTTGTAGACAGCAATAGCAGTGGTGATCAGGAGATAATATCGCTTAACTCAATGCAGTCGGTAACAGAAGAACAGGTTAATGAGGGTAGCACCTACCTTACAATTATGCAGGAAAATATAGGGATAATAATACAGGCTTTGTCCTAAGGAGGGCGCTATTGTGTCACAACTTAACTGCGAAAACTTAACCCTCACCTACGGTGGCCCTGCAGTGGTCGAAAACCTCAGCTTTTCGGTGCAGTCGGGTGATTATCTTTGTATTGTAGGCGAGAATGGGTCGGGTAAATCCACCCTGATGAAGGCCCTATTAAACCTGCATCCCATAAAATCAGGTAGGATTACCAGCAGTGAGGGGCTCTCCCCTACCAAAATTGGTTATCTACCGCAGCAAACACCGGTGCAGAGGGATTTCCCGGCATCGGTTTGGGAAATAGTTCTTTCGGGCTGTCTTGGTGGGTGTGGGTGGCGTCCGTTTTTTTCCCCTGCGCAAAAAGCCATGGCCCGTCAAAATATGGAGCGAGTTGGGATAACCCCACTTGCAAAGCGTTGCTACCGTGAGCTTTCGGGCGGTCAGCAGCAGCGCACATTGTTGGCTCGTGCTCTGTGTGCGGCAAAAAAAATGTTGTTATTGGATGAACCGGTAGCAGGGCTTGATCCCACCGCCACGGCGTCAATGTATGAGCTGATTGAAAAACTACACAGCGAGGGCATGACCATCATCATGGTTTCACATGACATATCGGCCTCGCTGGAACATGCCACCCATGTTTTGCACCTTGGCAAGGAATGCTTTTTTGGCACAAAGGCCGACTACCTGGACAGCGATGTGGGCAAACTAATTTTAATGCAAAGCGAGGGTGATGAAAATGACTGAACTGCTAACCACCCTTGAGCTATATTTTTCATACCCTTTTGTGCGTTATGCAATGATTGTGGGGGTGCTTATCTCGCTGTGCTCCTCCTTGTTTGGGGTAACACTTGTATTAAAGAGACTCTCCTTTATTGGGGACGGACTTTCCCATGTTGCATTTGGTGTAATATCCATTGCCACCATACTTAACATAACAAACGATATGATTTTGGTGCTTCCTGTCACAATACTTTGCGCCATATTTTTGCTTAACACACGCCACAACACCAAAATACGGGGTGACGCAGCCGTGGCTATGATGGCGGCAGGAGCGCTGGCGCTGGGTTACCTTTTGATGAATTTATTCTACACTTCATCAAATCTTGCAGGCGATGTATGCACCACCCTGTTTGGCGCCACCTCAATACTCACCCTTACCGAAACTCAGGTCTGGCTCAGCGCGGGGCTTTCGGTGGTGGTGTTGGGAGTGTTTGCTTTATTTTACAACAAAATATTTTCTGTCACCTTTGATGAGAATTTCGCCACCGCCACGGGCATCAGAGCCGATCTGTATAATCTACTGGTGGCTGTAATAATAGCCGTAGTTATAGTGCTTGCCATGAATCTTGTGGGCACACTGCTAATCTCGGCCTTGGTGGTATTCCCTGCCCTGTCGGCCATGAGGGTGTTTAGAAGTTACCGCTCGGTTATATGTTGTTGCACCATCATTTCTATGAGCTGTGCAGCCATTGGCATAGTAACATCTATACTCATTGACACTCCTGTGGGTTCCACCATTGTGGTGATGAACATGATAGTGTTTGCCCTCTGCCTTCTTGTGGGGCAAATTCGGAATGGAGCTTTTAGATGAAAACAAGTATTTATACCCTTTTCCTGCTAATTTTGACCATTACTTTTCTGTTTACAGGGTGTTTGCCAACCGTGTCGGAGGAAAAGTTGCAAAAATTTGAGGAGGCAAAACAGGCTGATCAGGGCACCATAATTGATCAGGCCTTGGCCGAGCACGAGGCAACTGAGGATTCCCCTCCCCTTGTGCTTGAGCAGATGCCCCAACAAAAGCCAAGTGGCCAGCCAGACCCCACTGTCGACATTGATCTTACCGTGATGAGCAGTATTATGATCTACTCCGAAGTTTATAATATAGTGGTAGATCCCGATAGTTATGTGGGAAAGAGTATAAAGCTTCAAGGTTTTTTTCAGACCTACGAAAACCCCCAGCTACAAAAAAACAATTACTTTGTAATTGTGCCCGATGCCACCGCCTGTTGTGAGCAGGGGCTTGAAATCCTTGTTGGGGATGGTAGCACCCCCTATGAATACCCAAAGGAGCTGTCAACGGTAGAGATTAAGGGTGTATTTGAAAAGTATGAAGAGGCCGACAACACCTTTTACCGCATAATTACCGAAGAGGTCGTGAATGTATAGTAAATATATAAAAAAACATCATCCACATAATTTGGGGATGATGTTTTTTTTATTATAGAAAGAATATTAGGTGATTTTCATTTTACATAGATCCCTAATAGATATTATTGTAAGCCTACTGCCTTTTTCAAGTCTTCTATAACAATATTTGTAAATTTCGTAGCTCCGCTTTCATTTAAATGATGTGGGTCAGAAAATAATGCTGAATCCAATGTGAATCTTTGGTCATGAGAATAATCTAAATATAAAACACTGTGCTCTTTTGATAACTTATAAACATCAGAGTAGAATTTATCATAAAATTCATCATTAAAGCTCGCGTTATAACTATCCAAAAATGGAGTTGTTATTAGTATTGGTGTAAAATTATTTT
>CAYJGQ010000128.1:0-4302 GCA_964369885.1 uncultured Oscillospiraceae bacterium | reverse complement strand
AAAAAGCTTAGCTATGCCTAAAGGCACAACTAAGCTTTTGGCGGAGATGAAGGGATTTGAACCCTTGCGCCAGTTTCCCGACCTACTCCCTTAGCAGGGGAGCCCCTTCACCAACTTGGGTACATCTCCATAAATTGACGAAACATAGTATATCATAAATATTACGAGAATACAACCCCAAACACAACATTTTTTGTGGGGAATTGATGCCGTGGGGTAGGGCGGTTTTTTCTACCCCACGGGGATGAATTTTGAGGGAGGAGGTCAGTCACCGCTCTGCTCGGCTATTTTTGCTGCCAAAAATCTGCGCTTATATTTAATGTTGGCATAGCTTAGGATTTTATTTACAAACACAGCATCGGCAATGCCACCCACAAGGCCTACAATGGGCATTCCCTGCACAAATTTCATGCACAAAAGCTCGGCCGACAAAACCTGCGACACCTCACTTATTGAGGTTTGTTGGCTGTAGTTTTCGGGCAGGGTGGGGGAGAGCATAAAATCATTAAGGGCCACGCTGTCGCTTACAGCCTGCCGCCCATAGCTAAGTGAGGTTTTTATAATGCTAAGAATGAAATAGCGCTCGGTGGGGCTTTCGTACTCAAAGCCGTATTGCAGGGCGATTTCGTATATGCCCTTTAGCACCATGCCAATAAAAATGGGGATGTCGGGCAGGCCGATGCCCAAAACACCAAGCCCCACGCCCTTAACCCCGGATATAACCACATTTTTTGTGTGGGATGTCATGGCCTGCTCCTCAAATGCAAGCAGCCTGCGGCGGTCGGGGTGTAGGGACAAATCACGCTTGTTGCCAAGGTGTGTGGCCCGAAGCTCATCCTTGTTGTAGCTTTTTTCAATGATGGCGGTACCCTTATCAAAAATCACCTCAAAGGATTTTGTAAAGGCCGAGTTTAGGGTGTCGATGAGTTTAGGTGGGATTTTTTGTGAGATGAAATCTTCAATTTTGGAGGGCTTTTTTTGTGCGCAGTTTCGCAAAAATGCGTCCTCCTGACGAAGCATTACAAGCCACTGTTTTTTATATGGGTTTTGTGGCACTGCAATCACCCACCTTTCGTAGAATTATTTCCCGGGAATTTTACTCCAATCAACCAAAGTTTGTGCCCTTTTGCGCCGCGGCCAAACTCCGCGAGAAGGGTTTGAGGGGATGAGCGGCGGCCGGCAGGCTTACGGTGAGAGCCGAGGGCAAAACCTCAATATCAATTTGAGTAGATCGGGTTATTTCGCCGTCAAGGCAAAGGCAAATCTCTTTTTGTGCCTCAATGGACACCTTGGAACACCTGCGATAGACAATGTAATCACGAAACTTTGGATTGTCAAGATGGCGCCCACGCTTATAATCTCCAATTACATCCGAGATTTTAAGGCGCGACATCTTGCGCACAAGGCAAAGATCCAACAAACCATCATCAATGCGGGCCAGGGGGGCACATTTAAAATGTCCGCCATAAAAACTGCCGTTGGCCGCCACGGTCAGCAAAAAATGTCCGTCAATAATCTCGGTGTCGTCAATGGTTAGGCGGAGTTTGTGCCCAAGCGGCATCAAAAGACTTTTGGCCAAGCCCAAATTGTAGGACATGGGCCCACTGACAAGGGGTAGGCGCTTAAAGTCGGTCATGTAATTGGCGGCATCGGCATCAAGCCCAAGATTTACAACGTTTAGGCAGTATTTGTCCCCAACACGCAGTAAATCCACCGGCATGGTCTGCCCTTTGGCCTGGGCGCTTATGTTAAAGTAATCCAGCTCACTCGGTAGCATCTTGATAAAGTCGTTGCCCGATCCGCAGGGTATCAGTCCCAGCTGGGCATTTGGGTGGGCGGCCAAGCCCTGCACCACCTCATGCAGTGTGCCGTCGCCGCCGCAGGAGTAAAACCTAAGAGGTGCACCACCGCTTTGCAGACATTTTTTTGCCACATATCGCGTGGCATCCCCCCGCCCCTTGGTGATGTAAATTTCATAACTGTCGTCCAGTGAGGCAAAGGCCGCCTTAATGGGAGGGGTCAGCAGGTCGGCCGGGTTCATCTTGCCGGCCTTTGGATTCATCACAAATATATGTAACATTTTGCACCTCCGTTTTGCGTTTTAGACATTTAGGGCGGTTGACATGTAGCCTGCCAAGATTATGCATTGCCACAGCCAAGGAAAAAGACAAATTTAGTTGTGTGAAATGTATCATACATGATTAGGCTTTGGCAGAGGGTGCCGCCAAGACCTAAAAAAGCACAACCATACCTTATATATACCTCTGTGTTGCAAAACAACTATACCTTATATATAGCAGCCCATTTTGGGTACAGGGGGGTGGTACTGTTTACATTATACCACGACAATAAATATAAATCTATCGGGTAAAAATAGTACACAAAATCGTACTGTATGGGCAAAATGCAACATAGACTTGCACCGAAGGCAAATTTTTAGTATTATATATGAATTGAGAAAATTTTATATTTGCGGATTTTGAGGAGGAAATAGCAATGGAAATGATAGCGAGTATAAACAATGCAATTAATAGCATTGTATGGGGTCCCCCCATGTTGGTACTACTTGTGGGCGCAGGATTTTTCCTGAGTGTGCGCACAGGGTTTGTGCAGTTTAGGCGCTTTGGCTATGCCATGAAAAACACCATAGGCAAGATGTTTCAAAAAACATCGGTGGCAGAGGGCGCAATAAGCCCCTTTCAGGCCATGACAACGGCGTTGGCCGCCACGGTGGGCACCGGCAACATAACCGGCATCACATGGGCGGTAACGGTGGGCGGCCCCGGCGCAATATTTTGGCTGTGGGTGGCCGCAGTTGTGGGCATGTGTACCAAGTATGCCGAGATTATACTGGCCATTAAATACCGCCAACGCAACGACAGCGGCGAATGGGTGGGCGGACCCATGTACTACATAACAAATGGTCTTGGCAAAAACTGGAAATGGCTTGCCGGAATGTTTGCAATATTTGGAGCACTTGCCGCCTTTGGCATAGGCAACGCCACACAGGTGGGTAACATCACAGGGGCTGTTAATTCGGCTGTGGTACAGTTTGTGCCTGCCGCCGCCGACAATGCGGGCATGATTAGCCTTATAGTGGGTGTGGCACTGGCCGCCGTTGTGGCACTTGTATTACTTGGCGGTGTAAAGCGCATTGGCCGTGTAACCGAAAAGCTCGTACCCTTTATGGCGGCGCTATATATCGTTGGCTGCCTTGGCGTTATACTTGGCAACGTGGAGGCCATTGGCCCCGTGTTTGTTTCTATATTTGAGGGTGCATTTAACCCCTCGGCCGTGGTGGGCGGCGGTACAGGTATAATCATCAGCCAGTCGATACTTGCCGGCGTAAAGCGCGGCGTCTTCTCCAATGAGGCCGGCCTTGGTTCGGCACCTATTGCTCACGCCACCGCCGACACCCCCGGCGCTGTACAGCAGGGTTTGTATGGTATATTTGAAGTGTTTATTGATTCTATCGTTATTTGTACCCTCACAGGTCTAACCCTTTTGATGAGCGGTATCAACCTTGGCTACGGCACTGCCGGCGGCATAGAGCTTAACATGGCCGCCTTTGCAAGTGTGTACAGCGGCAATTTGTCGGGCGTAATTATAGCCGTTGGGCTGACACTGTTTGCCCTTTCGACAATACTTAGCTGGTCGCTGTACGGCACACGCTGTGTTGAGTATCTGATGGGCAGCAAGGCCGTTAAGGTCTACCAAATAATATTTGTAGGCATTGTAGTTGTGGGTGCAACAATAGAGATGGATCTTGCCTGGGCAATTTCCGACACCCTAAACGGACTAATGGCCATCCCCAACCTTATAGCCCTATTTGGACTATCGGGTGTTGTGGTGGCACTAACCAAGGAATACTGGGGCAAAAAGTAACCGCCCCTCAAGACCGTGGGGACCCTGTCCCCACACCCCTGCCGGCTTTTGAAAAAGCCGAACCAAAACTTTTGCACGCCCCCGACCCTGCGGTCGGGGGCGAAGTTTTTTGGCACAGCGCTCTGCAAAGGCACTGCCACGCCCAAGGGTTTGCCGTGGGTGCCGGCGGTTTTGCTTCGCTGCGCTCTGAAAACCGCCGCCCTGCCTGTGGCAGGCTATGCCCTCTGCGAGGGCGCACCCCCGCCCACCCTCGGGCTTTTTTTAGACATGGTGCGCTGTGGGGTGCTAAGTGGCGGCCACACTAACGACATGAAAAAAACACAGGGCACACGCACCCTGTGTTTTTTGCCCTACCTGCCCTGCCCCCAATATAAGCCACTGCTTTTTAGGGGTTTTTGTGCCACAGGCAGGAGGGAA
>CAYJGQ010000127.1:0-4380 GCA_964369885.1 uncultured Oscillospiraceae bacterium | reverse complement strand
CATGAGCTACGGTACAGGTGCTATTATGGCTGTTCCGGGACACGACACCCGTGACTGGGAGTTTGCCAAAAAGTTTGATCTGCCCATCATCGAGGTGGTTAAGGGCGGCGATGTGGAAAAGGAAGCCTTCACCGACTGCGAAACAGGTGAGATGGTAAACTCGGGGTTGCTCGACGGACTTTCGGTGGAAGAGGCTATAAAGACCATCACCGAGTTTTTGGCCGACAAGGGTCGTGGCGAGCCCAAGGTGAACTTCAAACTGCGTGACTGGGTTTTCTCCCGTCAGCGCTACTGGGGCGAGCCAATACCCCTTGTGCACTGTGATAAGTGTGGCCATGTGGCCATACCCGAAAGCGAGCTGCCACTGCGCCTGCCCGAGGTAGAGAGCTACGAGCCTACCGAGGATGGACAATCCCCACTTGCAAAGCTGGATGATTGGGTGAACACCACCTGTCCTCAGTGTGGTGGACCGGCCAAACGTGAGACCGACACCATGCCCCAGTGGGCAGGATCATCCTGGTACTTCCTGCGCTACTGTGACCCCGACAACGTGTCGGCCTTGGCCGCCAAGGAGGCTCTGGACTACTGGATGCCTGTTGATTGGTACAACGGTGGCATGGAGCACACAACCCTGCACCTGCTTTATTCGCGCTTTTGGCACAAGTTCCTTTACGACATTGGGGTTGTATCTACCCCCGAGCCATATGCAAAGCGCACCAGCCACGGCATGATACTGGGCGAGAACGGCGAAAAGATGAGTAAATCTCGTGGTAACGTGGTAAATCCCGATGATATTGTAAGCGAATTCGGTGCCGACACCCTACGCCTTTATGAGATGTTTATTGGCGACTTTGAGAAAAGTGCGCCATGGAGCTCGACCTCCATCAAGGGCTGTAAGCGCTTTTTGGATAGGGTGTACGCCCTGCGTGATATCATGACCTCCGATGAGGGTTACAGCAAGGAGCTTGAGGGAGTTATGCACAAGCTCATAAAGAAGGTTGGAGATGACATTGAAAACCTGAAGTTTAACACCGCAATAGCCGCCATGATGGCCGCACTAAATGATATTTCAGATGCAGGCGCCATAACCAAGGGCGAGTACCGCACACTGCTAATACTACTAAACCCATTTGCACCTCATATGGCTGAGGAAGCCTTTGAGCTTTGTGGCTTTAGCGGTGGTATAACCGAGCAGAGCTGGCCCCAGTACGATGAGGCCAAGTGCCGCGACGCCGTTGTTGAAATTGCCGTGCAGGTCAGTGGTAAGATTAAGGCTCGTATCAATGTGGATGCCGATGCAACCAAGGATGAGGTTATGGCAATGGCTCAAAAAGAGTTGGCTGTGGCCGAGGCTTTGGAGGGCAAGACGGTGGTCAAGGAGATTTATGTTCCGGGAAAACTGCTCAATATTGTTGCCAAGTAACAAAAAATTGTGTAAATTGGAATTTTTTCTCTTGACTTAACCCGTAGTGTTGTAGTATAATACCGAAAGATACCCACTATATTGTGTATCTATACTCCTGCCCGAGGCGTGAGGAGGGAAACAGTAAATGGCAGAGATTCGCGTAAAAGATAATGAGTCTTTAGATAGTGCTCTCAGACGTTTTAAGCGTCAGTGTGCCCGCTCCGGCGTTTTGGCAGAGGTTCGTAAGAGAGAGCACTACGAAAAGCCTTCGGTAAAGCGTAAGAAGAAGTCCGAGGCTGCTCGTAAGCGCAAGTTCAAATAATTTATGCGTAACTGACTAAAAGCGGGCATTGTGCCCGCTTTTATGTTTTATACGCCAAAATGAGGTAACTCAATGCTAACACCCACAATAATATGTGAAAAAATATATGATCTTAACAAAGACACCCTATCCGATATGGGGATTAAAGCCATTGCGCTTGATGTGGATAACACACTTACGCATCATAACAGTCACCATGTGCCAAAAGAGGTTGAGCAATTTTTGCAAGAGCTTGCGGAGCATGGTTTTTTTCTATTTATAATATCAAATAACTCCCACAAGCGGGTGAAGCCATTTGCCCAAAAGTTGGGGCTTGAGTTTATTGCCGCCGCCGCAAAGCCCCTAACAGGGGGACTCAGGAGATGTTGCAAACGCTTTGGACTTGAAAAAAATGAGGTTGTACTGGTGGGGGATCAGCTGTTTACCGACATATGGGCGGCAAAACGCTTTGGATGCCCCTGCGTGCTGGTAAAACCCTTTGAGGTGGAGCGCAGTGCCTTTATGAGGTTTAAGCGGCGGATTGAGGGAAGAATACTGCGCAAAATAGACGGAGGGACAAAATAATGACTACACAGACAATACGCTTTGGACCTGCAGGAAATAGCGAGAGCTTTTCGGCACAGGGGTATAAACATTCCACACAGGTGCCAAAATATCTGTCGGATATGGGGCTTAATGCCTTTGAGTATCAGTGTGGTCGTGGGGTAAATATATCACAGGAAAAGGCCATGGCGCTGGGCCAGGAGGCCGAGAAGTATGGTATTGCAGTGAGCCTTCATGCACCTTACTACATTTCCATGTCCTCCACCGAACCCGAAAAAAGGGATAACAGCATTGGATATATACTGCAGTCGGCCAGGGCGGTGAACTGGATGGGTGGAAACCGCATTGTAGTGCACTCGGGCTCGTGTGGTAAGATTAGCCGAGAGCAGGCCCTGGAGCTTGCGCTGGATACCATGAAGCGTGCACAGCAACGCCTCGATGAGGAGGGGCTTTCTAATATACACATATGCCCCGAGGTAATGGGCAAAATAAATCAGTTGGGCACACCTGAGGAGGTGGCGGCACTTTGTGGGGTGGACAGCCGCATACTGCCATGCATTGATTTTGGTCATCAAAATGCGCGTACAGGGGGAACACTTAAAACCCGTAGCGACTACGCCGCACTGCTGGATAACATGACTGCCATACTTGGCGAGCAGCGCATGAAGGTGTTTCACGCACATTTTTCCAAGATAGAGTACACCCAAAACGGTGGGGAGAAAAAACATCTTACATTTGCCGATGAGGTGTACGGACCCAGTTTTGACCCATTGGCCGAGGAACTTGTGGCACGAGGTGCTACACCTGTGATTATCTGTGAATCGGCCGGCACGCAGGCCGAGGATGCCGCGGCTATGTTTGAAATGTATAGATCATATCAATAGATATATGTGATGTTTAGGGGGAGTAGGTTTGGAACTGCGAATAAAATCACTTGTGGGCGCATTGCCCGACGATGTGCAGGGCGCTCTTATAACCGACGATCTTGCAAGACGTTATTACACAGGCTTCCCCTCCTCGGCAGGGGTGCTTATCATAGGGCGGGAAGGGTCGGTGTTTTTCACCGACTTTCGATATATTGAAGCGGCAAGGCAAAGGATATCCGGCTGTGAGGTTGTGATGCTGGAGGATAGGCAGACACAGCTACCAAAGGCCGCGGCCAAGCTTGGCATTGAGAGCATGCTAATACAAAATGACTACGTCAGTATTGCCCAGGGTGTGGCGCTTGGGGAAATGTTTTCGCAGTGTAAGCTGATTGACGATGGACGACTTTCCAAACTGATAGCAGATCAGCGCTGTATAAAGTCGCCCGACGAGATAGCGTCGATACACAGAGCACAACAGATATCCGAGCAGGCGTTACAGGAGATTTTACCGAGTATTGTGCCGGGCAAAAGTGAGAGGGAGATAGCCCTTGAGCTGGAGTTTGCCACACGCAGACTCGGTTCGGAGGGGGCGTCGTTTGATTTTATTGCCGTGGCAGGAAAAAACGCATCCTCACCCCATGGAGTTCCAAGTGAGCATAAGGTGCAGCAGGGGGAACTGTTGACCTTGGATTTTGGCTCGATTGTTGATGGGTACCACGGGGATATGACCCGTACATTTGCAGTGGGGCAACCGGATGAGCTATCCCGTGAGATATATGAGGTGGTGCTTGAGGCACAGCTTGCCGCCCTAAATGTAATTGGTGAGGGTGTGCCCTGTGCAGAGGTTGACAGGGCGGCTCGGGATGTTATAACAAAGGCGGGTTACGGTGATGCCTTTGGGCATGGAACCGGTCACAGTGTTGGCCTGGCTGTGCATGAGAGTCCCTCATTTTCCCAAAAGTCGCAGGAAGTTTGTAGGGCAGGTATGGTGTTATCGGTGGAGCCGGGAATATATATTCCGGGGAAAACCGGATGCCGCATTGAAGATTTGGTGCTGATAACACAGGACGGACACAAAAACCTTAACGCCTTTGCAAAGGAAATCACTATTTTGTAGCCCAAGACCGTGGGGCTTTGCCCCCGTCGCTTACGCGAAAGACCTAAGACCGTGGGGGCGCGGTGCACACCCCCCCCCCCCCCATTGGAAAAATTGGCGGAACAAAAACCCACCCCCCCCCCATTTT
>CAYJGQ010000126.1:0-4506 GCA_964369885.1 uncultured Oscillospiraceae bacterium | reverse complement strand
GGGGGGGTCAAACTTTTGCGCCCCCCTTTTAAAAATTGGGGGGGGGTGGGGGCCCACCCCCCCAGGGTGGGGGCCTGGGGGGTGGGGACTGGGGCCCCACGGTCTTGACCTTTCGCGCAAGCGACAGGGCAAAGCCCCACGGTCTTGGCCCATTGGTTATGCGACTGCCTTTATAAAGTAGCGATCATCGGCAATGTCGCCAAGGTAAAACATGTCGCTGCCCGAGAAGGAAAGGTCGCTGATGTGGTTGCCCTCGGGGTCGTACATGACAAATATCGGTTCGCCGTCATCGGTGGTGGTGTCGGACAGCTCAATAAGGCCGTAGGACTCCTGACTGCCCGATGCATAGTAGGTGCTGAAATTGCCCGCCCCATCCATCACAAAGTAGGCTGTGCCCTCCTCGCCAAACATTCTCCATGTACCCTCGGTAATGCTAATGTCGGCAATGGTGGGACCACTTCCTTCAAGGCCATCGTGATGTGCGTAAAAACCGCTTCCCATGTAAGGCGTGTCGGTTGTAAATGGCAGTGGATTGAGCGAAAGTCCCATGTCCTCAAGCACAAGTTCCTGTCCGCCCTCCATGGTGTAGTATACCTCGCTTACACCCAGGTTGTTTATAATTGTGGCGTTTAGGCTGTCCATCATAAACCAATTAAGGCTGGTTACATCAAACACAAAAAATTCTTCCTTTTGCTCCACATCGCCAATGCCGGCAATTAAACTGGAGTCGGCCGCCCAATCAATGGCAATTTTGCCCTCCCCAAGCTCAGTGGCGGTAATGGCAAAACTATGCCCTGTAAGGTCGCTTAGTCCCTTTGCCAACACCTCTGCTGTAAGTTCACCTGTGTAGGTAAATTCGTGCTCCACGGCGGGCTCAAGGTTGTTTAGGATGGTGTATAGTGTGGCGCTTTGCTCGGCATCATCGGCCGCATCTTGCTGCTGTGTGTCATCGCCCACAGCCGCACTCTCTCCCGACGGTGGAGTTGCACCCGACTCCATTTCAGGCTCACTTGTGGTGCCACCACAGGCCACCAAAGCAATGCTTAGGCAAATTGCTGTGAGTATCAGTAGTAGTCTTTTCATCGTATGTCCCCTTTTCATAATTTTGTGCTTGGCAGTAAGCACATTATACCCGTATTTGTATGGTTTTGCAAACTTCCATCTCCTTTTCCACACCCTAAAAACGAAAAAACGCACCAATAATTTGATGCGTTTTTAGCGCTTTATTCCACAGTGGTGTATATATCATCCCCATCGACCTCAAACATGGCCATGTCGGAATATATATAGTCGCCACGGGCATCGGTCATTACAAACATCATGCCATACATGCCGTCACTTAGCTCACCCTCATAAAACGAGGTGTTCTCGGTAACTGTAATCACATCGGCAGGCACCTCAACAAACTCGGTGTCCTCCCCCCAATATGTCATGCTGTAATGCAAAAGTTGTACCTGATCTCCAACCTCTAACTCCACAAGGTTTTTATCAATTGCACCGCTTTCGTCCTGGGGTTTGCGCGCACCCATTATAAAAAATTCTTCTATGTTAAAGTCGTATATCACAGACAAATTGTACTTTTCGCCGTTTAGCAGTATTGGCACCGAGTATTCGTTGTAATCCCATCCGTCGTAGACTATCTCCATGTAGCATATAGCCCCATCAAGACTACCCCACACCCCACGGAAATTATCCTTAAATATGCCGTTGTCCCAGTCGCCGTTTATATCATTATCACTGCCAAGGCTCCGTATAACATCCTCATCCTCGTCAATATAATATAGCTCAAACGTCACCGCTGTCAACAGGTCGTAGGCCATTGGGCCAAGGTCCATCACTGCATAGCCGCTATCATCCACCGTCAAATCCATATCCTCCCAGCCCATGTCATACATGGTGGTGGGGCTTTCAAGCTCGGGTAGCTCGTAGGTGGGTTGGTCGGGCTCTGTCGTGGGGTCTTGGGGCGAATCATCAGGAATTTCGGGCTGATACTCACCCTGCTCATATTCTATGTATTCCATTTCACTTATATAGGCAAGGCCGTCGTTGGGTAGCTCCCCTGTGAGGCCGTAGGTGTAAAAATGCTTAAAGGCCTCGGACGGCCAAACCTCGTTGTATTCCAGCATGGCCTGGGCATCACCGTCGTAGGTATAGTAGCAGGCAATGCCGTTGGAGTTCTGCCTATACTCACCCGTTACATTGTACACAACACAGTTTTCAATGGCGCTAAGCACAGCGGCCGAGGTATCGGGCATTATATCGCTCAGGTTCTCGGCCATGTGACCCAGGTCGGCCATGTTGCTATACCCCTGCTCACGGGTGTTGCCCCCGTAATTTTCTATCCTGTTGGCCACCTTGGAAAAACGTGTATAAAAATTGGGGTCCTCCACCACATTGGACAACGCCTCAATGCCAAAATTCTCAAAGGCTACATAAAGCTCATCAATTGCATTTAGATCTATTACCGACAGGGTTATATCATGCCCCATGTCATAATACTGGCAGTCGTCCATATATGTATCACAAATCACCTTGGAAAGATCAAGGGCTGTAATGCCGGGATAATCGACAAAGGCCTGCATCATACCCACATAGTTCCACCCAAGCCCCGGCTCCAGTTCTTCCGAGGCCACCATGTAATCGGCAAAATCAGACGAAACGTAGGCCGTGTCTATGCTGGCCATCAGGCAGGCATCAAAACCTATTATGTCCAGCGGTTTTTCCTCGGGAGCATCGCCATAAACGCTGCTAAACACATCATGCATTTCGGGAAGTGTAAGGGAGTCCATGTCAAACATCTCATCAAATGCCACACCGTACATCGACCCACCGCCGTGATTCCAAATGTTTAGTATGGTGTGCTCTGCAGGAAAATTTTCCTCGGCAAACTGCAAAAAGCTCTCAAGGGTGGCGGGGTCGCCCATGTTTTCAATGGGTAGCTCCTCTACAAGGCGCAGACCATCGCTATCGTAGACAAAACGCTGTGTGTAATCGGCATCCACATGCGAGCTGTCCCACCAGTAAGAGCCACCTGTTTGAATTACAATCTTTACATTGTCGGGCAGCTCCACCGACATCATTTCCTCAAGATCCGCACTGGCCGCTCCGCCATCGCTCTCAAGGTCACTGCCGCAAAGGTACCAATACATCACCCAATCTCTATCATCTCCCAGCGATTCGGGGGACATTTCCATTTCGCTGTAGCTTGGTGTGTCAAATTGGTCATCTTCATCCAGCTTGTATAACTCCTCGCCGACCCAGTAAGTGCAGGCCGAAAAGGACAAAAACAGCCGTATGCTTAGCACCATTGATATAATAAATTTCATTGAGTTCTCCAATCTGTTGCAGTGTATAAAGAGCTATATGGTGTGGCGATAATTCCACTTGAAAATTTTTACACCGCACAATATTTCACCATATAGATTATCACACCCTGCATATAAAAATCAACATGGCAGCCCATGTTTGAATTTTTTTATACCTCCAACTGTTTTTTTGCCCTTAATACGGACAATCACCCTCCACACTACTGCGTGGGGGGTGATGTTCTGTCTGTTTTTTTTGGGGGGGATTTGGGGCGATGACATGCCTGCCATCGCCCCCTGTCTTGAGGGTAGTTGGGAGGAGGTAATTCTTGCAACCTGTTATATCATCCTTGGTAGTGATTGCTCGGGCAATGTTCGGGTGCGGTATTGGGGGATGGTGTTGGTGCGGTCCAAGCACTAAAGCCCAAAGCCACAATTGCCACAGCAAGTACTGCCAAGGTTATGATCTTTTTCACCATGGTTTTCATGGCATCACTTCCTTTTTATCTCTTGCGGTGGGGCTTATATCTCCACACCACAGCTTGCAGGGTTTGTGCATTTTTCTGAAAAAGGTGCGCCAATGGCAATTGCACTAATCATTGCGGCAACTGCAAGTGCCACAATTATTGCTATAATTTTATTGGTCATGCACCCACCTCTTTTTCGGGTTTAATATCCCTTTAGCTGTAATGTTTTGCTGTGTCTTCATTGTACACCGCGCAACTCCACAAATCAACATATTTTTCCAAAAAATATCTATTTCTACTCCATTTTCTGCATATTGCACTAACCTTGGTGGTTTTATGTTTCCTATATTATCCATATTGGGATGTTTTTGTGCTCCGTGCCGAAAAATAAAAACCGCTATCCCCATAAAGAATAGCGGTTAATCTAAATAAATTATTGCATTGCAGTATAATTGGCCTCGGGTTTTATTCTTACAAACTCACAATTTTCCCACCTGCATTGGCGTAAATTACCACGCCGTCGGCTGTCTGATTTATTGTGATGTATATCACACCGCCGTCGGCCTGCTGTACCAGATTTGCAATCTGGGTGGCGGTGAGTGTCACATTCCCTATGCTGTTGTTTATTGTTACCGTGCTGTGCCCCGAGAGAGCCGTGGGGGTGAATTTTACTATTATACCGGTGGGGCTTTGGCCTACCACATTTACTGTACTGCCGGTTTCAAGCATTGCTG
>CAYJGQ010000125.1:0-4507 GCA_964369885.1 uncultured Oscillospiraceae bacterium | reverse complement strand
TTGCGATAGAAATCCCCCTTGGTTTGTTGGGCGTAGGCTAAGTGAAAGAGGTGGTGGGTGAGGGCGGAGCCCCCGAGGGTCCCGAGCGTGAGCGAGGGGCAGGAGGCCCCTGCCATGGGCAGGGGTAGCCGCCAAAGCCGTAGGGTTTGGCGGCTTAGGGGCGGAGCGTGAGGCTACCGCCTTGATGTGTCCGGCGCAAAGTCCGCCCCTCGGTGGGGCGGACTTATGTTGTTTAGACCTATCATTTATATGTAGATAAAGTCAGAAAGATATTCCCCCACCATAAAGCCCTGCCCATACAAATCCACATAACCCACAGCCGCACCCAAACCCCTCGGCCACACAAAGTCACCCCAATTTATCAAACCCTACGGCGCCGCCTCCCCCGGGGGGAGGAAAACACGGCGAAGCCGTGTGGGTGGGGGGCGTGTTCCGCCGCGACCACGCGGCCGCCTACCAATGTTCAAGCATAGTATAACAATAAATTTGGCTATTTTACGATATTTTTTTATGTGAAATTGCACCAGTTAATGTTGTGTTTTAAGTAAAATTAATATATAATTTTAGGTGTCAACGCTTATGTATATTGACTAATTGATGTCATAAGCACTTATAGCTCAATTGTGTAGTGAGCAGGTGTCATTTTGCCATAAATGGAGGAGCAGTAATGAGCATAAAAAAAATCGGCCGTAAAACACCTCTAAAAAGAACTGTAATATCTCGTTTTAGCCTGATAATTTTTTTGGTAATACTTTTAACCGGGGTACTGAGCGTAAGTTTAATAATGATAAATGATCTTAGGGATGATATAAGCGACTATAACGCAGAGAAATTTGAGCTATTAAAATCTTCCATAAGCCATCGTGCTTGGAGTACGAGTTTACTTTCCTACATAACCCTTGGGGATGAGTTTAATTATAGCATAGAAGAAAATTTTTGTTCCTTTGATGAAATTATTGCAAACCAAGCCATAGCATCCGATCCAAGCTATAGTGATTTTATAGCTCTTGCCACACCTATTCATAGTGATTTGGAGAATGCTCGTGATGAGATATTGAGTGTTAACCCAAGCGACCAACAAAAGATGATTGAGCTTTATACAAGTGGTGTCCAGCCTTTAATACAGGCGTTTGATAATCAGGTGGTGTCACAAAGTGAGCTGCTTGACGAGATAATTGCACAAAAAGAACTTAAAATCCATCAACTTACCCCTATAATTGTTGTTGTTTGCGTAACAATTATATTTGGAATAGTATCTCTGTGTTTTTACACCTATCTTTACCTTAAAAAGCATTTAATTCGGCCACTAATACGTTTTGAGGAAGAAGCCGGTAAGCTTTCTCGTGGTGATTTGAATCTTGATTTTAGCACCGATAGCAATATATTTGAAATATATGATCTTTCCACCACCCTTGGTACTTCATCGTCCGAGCTTAATCGGATGATATCCGAGGTTTCGGTGGGGGTTGGAGCTTTGGCACAAAAGGATTTCTCGGTCTACCCTCAAATGACCTTCCCCGGCGAGTTTTCTATTATAGAAACATGTATGGCCAAACTCATTGATGAGGTGCGCCTTATCATGAACCAAATCAAAATAGCGGTAAACTCGGTCGATTCCGAGGTAAACGCTCTGTCAAACGGCGCCATTACATTGGCACAGGGTTCCACCGAGCAGGCCAGTAGTATTCAGGAGCTTTCGGAAAATACCGATGCCATCATGAGCCGTATTGAGGAAACCGCCAAGAATGCACAGGCGGTAAACGACCTTGGTAAAACGGTCAACGAGGTGCTATCCGAAAGCTCTGACAGCATGAAACAACTTATGGACTCCATTGCCCAAACCCAAAGCAGCGCAATGGACATACAAAAAATTATAAAAACCATCGATGATATAGCCTTCCAGACAAATATATTGGCTCTAAATGCGGCGGTTGAGGCCGCAAGGGCAGGACAGGCCGGCAAGGGTTTTGCGGTTGTGGCCGATGAAGTTCGCGACCTTGCCCAAAAGGCCGCCGAGGCCGCCAGCAATACCGCTGTGCTTATAAACAACTCAATCTCCTTGGCCGACAGAAGCGGAGACTTTGCAGGAAACGCACAGGAGGCCTTTGATAAGGTTCAAAACCACACCCGTAATGTGCTGTCCACAATTAACGACATAGCCTCGGATACCGAAAAACAGGCTCATGACGCAAGACAAATTTCCACCGGTCTTAACCATATATCCGAGGTTGTACATGCAAATTCCTCTACCAGTCAGCAAAACGCAGCAACAAGTCAAAATCTATCCTCTCAGGCCGGAGCTCTGGCAGGTTTGGTGGGTCAATTTAAGCTCACCGACGATCAGCAACCCACCCAACATGACAATGAGCTTACCCCTGTAAATTAATCTTCCATCTCAAATTCCACATACGGAGGCCACCCATGTATATCCTGCTCCTACTGGTTATCTATTCCGCCTTCATCAGTCTGGGATTACCCGATTCCCTGCTGGGTGCGGCCTGGCCTGTAATGCATACCGAGCTTTCGGTAGATATTTCCTACGCAGGGGCAGTGTCTTCCGTAATAGCAGTGGGAACAATTAGCTCAAGTCTAATGTCACACCGACTGACCCGCCGCTTTGGGGCGGGTCTGCTCACGGGTGTTAGCACCCTTGTCACCGCACTTGCCATGGTGGGTTTTGGACTATCCGATTCTTTTTGGCAAATATGTCTGCTCGCCCTCCCCTTTGGACTTGGTGCAGGCGCCGTCGATGCCGCCCTGAATAACTATGTTGCCCTGCACTACTCCCCACGCCACATGAACTGGCTACACTGCTTTTGGGGGGTCGGCGCAATTTTAGGGCCATACATTATGGGGCACTTCCTCACCACCGATGTTGGTTGGCAGGGCGGCTACAACATAGTAGCCGTCATTCAATTTGGTCTTGCTATATGCCTATTTGTCTCCCTACCACTTTGGAGAAAATCTTCTGCTACACAGGAAAGCACCCCCTCACCGCAGGGGCAAAACACGGTCGCCACCTCCCTTGCCGATATCCTAACCCTGCCCGGAATAGCCCTTACGCTCATAACCTTTTTGGCCTACATAGGCCTTGAAAGCAGTATGGGGGTGTGGGCCTCCTCATTTATGGTGGAGCATAAGCGATTTGATCCTGCGGTGGCGGCCGAGTTGTCGGCCTTGTTTTTTGGCGGGATTACCCTTGGGCGATTTATTTCGGGATTTGTGGCAGAAAAATTTAGTGATAAATCCCTCATTCGCATAGGGCTTATGATTATAGCTGTCGGCCTTGCTTTTTTAGCACTTCCAAGCCAAAACCTCTATCTTGTGGGGGGCGGACTTTTGATCATGGGGCTTGGATGCGCCCCCATATACCCTGCAATAATTCACGCCACCCCTGCCCGCTTTGGGGCGCAAAACTCCCAGGCCGTCATTGGGGTGCAGATGGCAGGGGCCTACACCGGAAGTCTTTTAATCCCTCCGCTAATTGGCCTACTTACCGGCGTGTTAGGGATGAGTTCCCTAACACTGCTTTTGGGGGCACTTCTTCTTTGCATGATCATATCCTCCGAAAAATTAAATAAAACCCTAATATAGCACACCCCCTGATTAATGTATAATCAGGGGATATATTACACTTTGTATATTATATAAACCTTTAAGCTAATATATCCGACACCAGCCGTCCGCCTGCAAGGGTAACCACCCTTGGGGCGAGCCGTGCCGTGGTGGGGTCGTGGGTTATAAGCAATACCGTTTTGCCCTCCTGCCAAAGACGCGTTAATGTCTGCATCACATCACGGCTGGACTGCTCGTCAAGGTTGCCTGTCGGTTCATCGGCCAAAATAAGGCTGGGACTGGTCACCACCGCTCGGGCAATGGCCACACGCTGTTGCTGCCCTCCCGACATCTGCCCCGGACGATGATTTGTACGGTGGGCAAGCCCCATCTGCTTGAGGGCCTCGCGGGCCAGCTTGCGTCGCTTTTCAATGCCCATCCCTGCGTATATAAGCGGTAGCTCCACATTTTCAAGGGCGGTAAGAGAGGGTATGAGGTTAAACCCCTGGAACACAAACCCAATGGTGCGACCACGCACCCTTGAAAGCTGTCTGTCGCACAAGCTTTCCACCGACTGCCCCCCAAGGGTGTAGCTCCCCGAGCTTGGTTTATCAAGACATCCCACAAGATTCATCAGTGTAGACTTCCCACTGCCCGACTGCCCAACAATCGATACAAATTCTCCCTGCTCGACCTTTAGCGAAAAATCGTGAAGTGCCGACACCTCCTCCTGACCCATTTCATATTTTTTGTGTATGTTCAGCAGTTCTACAAAGGCCATGCTTTTACCCCCGTGGTGTAATGAGTTCAATTTATTTTACCCCATAGACATAAAAAAATAACCGGATTTGTTGGATAAATAAACCTAATACCGCAGGGTTTTGCTCCATATCTCTTCAGACCGTGGGGCTTTGCCCCACACCCCACAAACTTTTTGAAAAAAGTTTGACCC
>CAYJGQ010000124.1:0-4533 GCA_964369885.1 uncultured Oscillospiraceae bacterium | reverse complement strand
TGAATGCGAAGTGCCAGTAGTTCCAGATGTCGATGTTGACGGTCTGGGTGGTGTTGGTAAGTAGCATCACAACGTTAACCACAAGGCCAACGGGGATGATGATGATACCAATCTGCGATGCAAAAGCGATGGCAGCGGCGGGAACCCAGCCGATGTCAACAGCATCAAGTGTTAGGCCGTACTTCTCAACCATGGCCTGTACAACAGGACCGAGGTTGCTCTGTAGCAGTCCAACTACAAGATTTAGGCCTACAAAGCCTACACCAACAGTTAGACCTGCACGAATGGCCTTACCAAGGGGTGCGCCTAGGCACAAACCAAGGATGATGATAATGATTGGAACCATAACTGTGGAGCCCAAGCTGGAGACGACACCAAAAAAATCCAGAATAATTTGCATACGTTATACCCTCCTGCATGAATTTGTATATCTGACAGTGCAAAGATTTTAGCAACCGCAAAACTTAAGCTCAAACCCCTACACGCCAAACCATTTTGTTGTTCGTGCTGTCACTTCTTAAAATGACTTAAAGACCAAGTACGCTTACAACTTCGTCAACAGCCTTGTCCATACCAACGCCTGTAAGGAAGCAAAGACCGTTGATTACGGGGATAGTAACACCACCGGGAGCTGCTGCTGTGCAAACAAGTACATCAAAACTTGGGGATTTTGCTACTGTCTCGGACAAAAGGCACTGGGTTACAGAGTACTGTCCCTTAAAACCTCTTGCGTCAAGAGCTGTGGAAAGTTTGTTTGTAGCTACTGTGGATGTGCAAACGCCTGTACCACAAGCCAATAGAATTCTTTTTACCTCGCCTGCTGCCATAAATGTGTTCCTCCTAAAAATATTTAAGTAGTTTTCAAATTTGGATTTTGCCCGTTGGCCAAGTAAGAGTATCTCCACATCATGACAGAGTTTGTAAAACCGTGCGAATCTTGAACAATTTGTGTTCGTTTTTCGCTCAACGTAAATGTGTGCTGAGAATCTCGCTTATTTGTTAGGCATCCCAAGAAGAATTTAATCATAAATTCAACTAAAAATCAAGCTAATTTGTGCCCATCTTTTTCCCCGTTTTTGTAGCATGATGCACAAAATCATTTTTTTGGGCCTCATTTTCCCCTTAAAATAGCCATCTTTCAAAAATGTTCATAAAATAAAAATGATAACAGCTTAAATTTTGTCACATTTGCCATGACGTTTGATTATGTGCATTAATATTGTTATACCCCCTTGTTTTTTTTATTATAATTGTCTATATTCACATGATTTTTAGCAAAGATTAAAAAAATTAACACAAAAAATTGTCACTACTGTTGTTAAACGAGTGAAAAAATGTATAATATCCTTATATGGTTAATTTTGCTTGTGGTCGGCAATTCAATGTCGACTTAAAATCACCCGACGGATTGGAGCGTCTATAATGTATAACATTAAACAGGAAGACCTGATTCAAAAACTTGGTTCAAGCGTCGAGCAGGGACTCTCGCAAGAACTTGCTGCACAGCGCCTTGCGGCCGACGGTGCAAATGTTCTAAAGGAGGAAAAACGCCCCGGTATACTGGTTAAGTTTTTTTCTCAGTTCAAGGACTTCATGGTCATAATACTGCTCATAGCTGCCTTTGTATCCTATGTTGTTAGCGGACACGCCGTGGACAGTGTCGTTATATTAATAGTAGTACTCCTAAATGCCCTGCTTGGAGTGATACAGGAAAGTCGTGCAGAAAAATCGCTTGATGCCCTCAAACGCATGGCCGCCCCATCTGCCAAGGTTCTGCGCGACGGGCAGCGCAACGTAATTCCCGCAAGCGAGGTGGTAGTTGGCGACATCATCTTTGTTGAGGCAGGTGATCTTGTGCCGGCCGACGCACGTCTGCTTGACTGCGGTAGTCTTAAGGTGGAGGAATCGGCCCTAACAGGTGAAAGCCTACCTGTCGAAAAGCATGATGAACTGATAACCGAGGAGAACATCCCCCTTGGTGATCGCAAAAACATGATCTACTCCACCACCATTGTGACCTACGGACGTGCCACCGCCCTTGTAACCGCCATAGGCATGGCCAGCGAATGCGGAAAAATTGCAACTGCCCTGTCGGACGAAGAGGAGGAAATGACCCCTCTGCAAAAACGTCTTGCCCAAATTGGCACCTACCTTGGCATTATGGCCATTGTAATATGCGCTATTATATTTGGTATCGGTCTACTTGAGGGCACCCCATTTGAGGAGATATTCATGACGGCTGTAACCCTTGCAGTAGCCGCTATACCCGAGGGTTTGCCTGCCATTGTAACCATAGTGCTTGCAATGGGGGTTCAACGTCTTGTAAAACGCAATGCCATCATCCGCAAACTACCTGCCGTTGAAACCCTTGGCAGTGCCTCGGTGGTGTGTAGCGACAAAACAGGTACACTGACACTAAATCGCATGACCGTAACACACATATATTTTGAGGGAGAGCTTTTCCCGCTGGAGGAGCAAAATTTTTCACGTGCTATAAAGGTGCTCGAGCCGGCCACACTTTGCTGTGACGGCAGTGTGGAAACGCAGGAGGACGGCACACTTAAGCATATTGGTGACCCCACCGAAACCGCCATGGTGGCCGCACTTCTTACCACCGGCACAACCAAAGGTGACCTGAATGAAAAATATCCCCGTGTGGAGGAAATCCCCTTTGACTCCGACCGCAAGCTTATGAGCACTGTGCACGAGGTAAACGGACGTGTCTTCTCGGTGACCAAGGGTGCGCCCGATCAGGTGCTGGCCCGCTGTGTGGGCGCAAATGCCGATGCCATTATGGCCGCCAACAAGCAAATGGGCGACAAGGCTCTGCGTGTATTGGCCGTAGCCGTGAGAGAGCTCAGCGCACTACCCACCGACCCCACCAGCGATACTCTTGAGGTGGAGCTGCAATTTGTCGGACTTATTGGTATGATTGACCCTCCAAGACAAGAGGCCAAGGATGCTGTGACGGTCTGCCGCGGAGCAGGAATAACACCTGTTATGATAACCGGTGATCATAAGAACACCGCCGTGGCCATTGCTCGGGAGCTTGGTATAATTTGTGAGGAAACCCACAAGGCCATAACAGGTGCAGAACTTGATAAGCTCAGCGATGAAGAGCTGGCGCAGACCATTACCGACATGCGTGTTTATGCCCGTGTTTCGCCCGAGCACAAAATTCGCATTGTAAAGGCATGGAAGGCCAACGGACAGGTGGTAGCCATGACCGGCGACGGCGTAAACGATGCACCTGCGCTAAAGGCGGCCGACATAGGTTGCGCCATGGGCATCACAGGAACAGAGGTGTCCAAGGGCGCCGCCGACATGATTTTGACCGACGACAACTTTGCCACCATCACGGCCGCCGTTGAGGAAGGACGTGGTATATATCAAAATATTAAGAAGTGTATATCCTTCCTTCTTTCGAGCAATCTCGGTGAGGTGTTGGCTATATTTGTAGCCATGGTGGCCGGCCTTGGCACCCCCCTTCTTCCCACACAAATTTTGTGGGTAAACCTGGTGACCGACTCCCTACCTGCTCTTGCACTGGGCGTTGAGCCGGTGGAGAAGGATGTTATGTCCAGAAAACCTCTGCCTGCAAACCAAGGATTCTTTACCAAGGGTACTATTTTCCATATCCTTTCGATGGGTGTAATGATTGCAGCCCTTACACTCATTTCTTACTGCCTTGGTATGTTCTGGCTGCCATCCCACAGCCCGGAAATTGCACACACCATGGCATTTACCACCCTGGCTTTGGGTCAGCTTTTCCATTCGTTTAATATGCGTAGCAATCATTCGCTGTTTAAGGTCGGGTTCTTTGGCAATCGTTACCTGGTGTTGGCCCTCTTGGGCGGTATCGCACTTCAGGCCATTGTGTACTTTGTGCCCTTCTTGGCCTCGGTGTTTGAACTTGCCCCACTTGCCACTACCAATATGTTGTGGGCCATCGGCCTTGCCATCGCCCCCATACCCATCGTGGAAATTGTTAAGGGTATAATTGCCCTGTTTGCTAAAAAAGACTAAGACCCTGCCACACACCTACCTCAGACCGTGGGGACGCTGGCCCCACACCCCTGCCACCTTTTGAAAAAGGTGGACGAAAACTTTACACGCCCCCGGCCATTGGCCGGGGGCGAAGTTTTTTGCGCCTACACTTATCAAAGGCACATCTTCGGCGGTGGCGTGGCTACGGCTTTTCTGCCTATTGTCCTCGCACGCTCGGACGGCAGCCGCCCCTGCCTACGGCAGTGGCACCCACTTCGTGGGCAAAGCCTCCGCCCCACCCCCCCACGCCTACCGCTTGGCACTACTCATGAGTGGTAAAGAGTAAAAGTTTTACGGGGTTTTTTCAAAAAATTGTGGTTTCCAAAGGCGGAGCCGCCTAAGCGATGTGATCAAAAGTCGTTTGGCATCATTTACATTAGGGGAAAAGTGTATTAGCACGCACCGACTTAATTGGGAGTACATTTTTCACACTCTAAGGTTTATATTTTGGTTCTAAACAAGGCAGACGACGCAGGCACACTGACG
>CAYJGQ010000123.1:0-4667 GCA_964369885.1 uncultured Oscillospiraceae bacterium | reverse complement strand
CAATAAAGCAGACAGCCGACGGCGTGAGCCTGAGCGCCAGCGCAGGTGTGCAGACAGTGAGCCTGTGACAAGAAAGTTGAAATAATGGCGCCGTCGACTTTGCACAGCTGATGTATTTTCGCCCTAAACACCGCAAATTTCTTCCAAAAATCTGCCCCGCATAAAGGCTGTTTTATACATGAGAATCCCCCCTGATGTGTGATAATTACATTATCCTACGTCAGAGGGGATTTTGTCATTTAAGCTTTTGGGCTGTCTGCCCTGCGCTTAACTGCACAGAGGTTTTTTGCCTTACAGCATGTAGTCAAGGGCGGGTACAATCCATTTGTCCCAAAAAGTCCAGCTGTGGCCACCCTCGCCCTCATCATAGCTATATTCAAAACCGCAGTCCTCCAGCAGTTTTTTGTACTCTCTGTTAAGATTTATAAAGCTGTCCTGCATACCACAGGCCAGATATATGCGTGTTTTACAACCCTGCTCGGCCGCTTTTTTGGTTAGGGCAGGCAGGTCGTTTTCGGGAGCAATAACAAGATCATCGCCATGTATCACCCTAAATTCCGAAAGACGGTGGGTGGGAAGCAGCTTGATGCGCCCCTCAATATCCACCGAGCCCGAAAGTGAGGCGCAGGCGGCGAACATCTCGGGGTAGGTCATGGCCCATTTAAGTGCGCCGTAACCCCCTGCCGACAGCCCTGCGGCGTAGGTGCAGTCGGGGGTGTAGGTTTTGCCAAGCCACTCGGCACAAAGGGTAGGCAGTTCCTCGCTCATATAAGTAAAGTAGGCAGGGCCTTTGGCCATGTCGGTAAAGTAGCTGTTTTCAACCTCGGGCATAACAATGGCAACATCACGCCCATCGGCATACTCGGATATATCGCTGTAATCCACCCAGGAGGTGCAGTCGTCGCCGTTGCCGTGCAAAAGATAGAGCAGGCGGGTGGGGGGTGTGTTGCCCTCGGGGGTTAGTATACAAACCCGTGTTGTGCGTCCCAGCACCTTGGATTTTACACTGTGAATTGTCTTTTTCATGATGGCCTCCTATAATAAAAAAAATAAAAACTCAGGGGTGGCGGGTTGGGGTGCTTAGGTCGTTTGCCAAATCTTAACTTCATTGTACCACACGAGGATGAAAAAATCACCGCCTTTTACCAAAATATGTCGCAATATAGCCCTTGTAAGGTTGACAATCAAGCGGTTTTGAGGTAACGTAGAGAGGAATGTAATCAGGGTGGCGCACTGTGCCAAAACACCCCTGCGGAAAGGACTGGCAATACTTGGCTTTACTCACACAGGCCCCACGAGGCACACAGGATGTGTTGCCCGCACAAAGCCACAAATGGCAATATATCGAATCTTCGCTACTGCACTCGGCCGAGCTTTTTGGCTTTAGGGAGATGCGTTTTCCCACATTTGAGCATACCGAGCTGTTTTGCCGCTCGGTGGGCGACACCACCGACGTGGTGCAAAAAGAGATGTACACCTTTACCGATAAGGGGGATCGCTCGGTTACACTACGCCCCGAGGGTACGGCAGGTGTGGTGCGTGCCGTGCTGGAGCATGGTTTGCTGGGGGAGGCATTGCCCCTCAAGGTGAGCTATGTAACCTCCTGTTTTCGTTACGAAAAACCTCAGGCAGGCCGATTGCGTGAGTTTCATCAGTTTGGCGCCGAGGTGTTTGGTCCCACCGCCCCCACCGCCGATGCCGAACTTATAGCCATGGCCTCCGAGGCGCTGGCCGACATAGGGCTTGAGGATTTGACACTTCAAATCAACTCGATAGGTTGCCCGAACTGTCGCCCACAATACCACACCGCCCTAAAGAACTACTTTGAGGGCAAAAAGCAGGGGCTTTGCGGCACCTGTCACGACCGACTTGAGAAAAACCCGCTGCGTATACTCGACTGTAAAAACCCAGCCTGTGGTGAGATTGCAGAGGGGTCGCCGGTAATTCTTGACCACCTTTGCAGTGAGTGTAGTGAGCATTTTGAGGGGCTGAAACTGCGCCTTGATACCATGGGAATAAATTATGAGGTCAACCCTCGTATTGTACGTGGGCTGGACTACTACACCAAAACGGTGTTTGAGTTTATAACCGATACCATTGGCGCACAGGGTACTGTTTGCGGTGGCGGCCGTTACGACGGCCTTACCGAGGTGCTTGGTGGCGCTCCCACCCCGGGTCTTGGCTTTGCCATGGGGCTTGAGCGACTGCTGATGGTCATGGAGGCGGCCGGCGTGGAGATTGCCACACCGCCCCCCTGCGATGTTTACTTTGTGCCCATGGGCGAGCAGGCCGTGCTAAAGGCTGTGGAGCTTTGCACCGAGCTTCGTCGTGCGGGACTGCGTGCCGAGTGTGATCTTATGGGTCGCTCGGTAAAGGCGCAGATGAAGTATGCAAACAAACTTGGCGCACGCTACACCATGGTAATAGGCGATGACGAGCTTGCAAACCGCAAGGCACAGCTAAAAAACATGGATACCGGTGAGGCGCAGGCGGTAGATATGGGCGATGATTTTTGCGAGTTTTTGAGCGATGTAATCATAAATACCGCCTACACACAGGAATAATAGGAGAGGTAGAACTAAATATATAATTCTACCCATCACCAAATTAATATAAAAATGGCGGGCGCAAAGTCCTTGCCATATAACCGATTTGAAAGGAATTACGAAAATTATGGCAGACACCATGAATGGGTTAAAGCGTAGTCACTACTGTGGCGAGATTAGAGAGAGCGATTGTTCAAAAGAAGTTGTGGTTGCAGGGTTTGTACAAAAAGCCCGTGATCTTGGTAACCTTGTGTTTATAGATCTTAGGGACCGCACAGGTATTGTGCAGTTGGCCTTTGACGACAGCACCTCAAGGAAAATATTTGAAAAGGCAAGCTCGGCCAGGGCTGAGTTTGTGCTCATGGCAAAGGGACAGGTGAGAAGACGTGAGTCGGTGAATACCGAAATTCCCACCGGCATGGTGGAGGTGTATGTTGATGACCTGCGCCTGCTTGCAAAGTCCGACACCCCTCCCTTTGAGATTACCGACACCACCAGCGTTAAAGAGGAACTGCGCCTGCGTCATCGTTACCTTGACCTGCGCCGCAGTGAGATGCAAAATGCACTTATGATGCGTCACCGCATAGTTAAGGTGGCCCGCGATTACTACGACAACAACGGATTTTTAGAGGTTGAAACCCCAATTCTTATAGGTTCCACCCCCGAGGGCGCGCGTGATTACCTTGTGCCATCCCGTGTGCATCCCGGCAGTTTTTATGCACTGCCCCAGTCCCCACAACTTTACAAACAGCTTTTGATGCTGTCGGGGTGCGATCGATACATGCAGATTGCACGCTGTTTTAGAGATGAGGATTTGCGAGCCGATCGTCAGCCCGAGTTTACCCAGATTGACCTTGAGATGTCTTTTGTGGACGAAGATGATGTTATGGGCATAAACGAAGGGTTTATGAAGGCGGTTTTCAAAGAGGTGCTGAATGTTGATATACAGACACCCTTCCCCCGTCTGCCCTATGTTGAGGCCATGGAGCGTTACGGCAGTGACAAGCCCGACACCCGTTTTGGGCTTGAATTGTGCGACCTTTCTCCCCTGCTGAGTGCTTGCGAGTTTAAAGTGTTTGCAGGTGCTATACAGGCAGGAGGCTCGGTGCGTGCAATACTTGTGCCCGATGCCGCCGCAAAGCTTTCCCGCAAGGAGATTGACAAACTGACCGATTTTGTAAAAACCTATAAGGCAAAGGGTCTGGCCTACACCCGCCTGACCGCCGATGCCGAAAGTTCCTCGTATGAAAAGTTTTTAAGCGAGCGGGAAAAGCAGGATATACGCCAGAAACTTGGCGCTAAGACAGGCGACGTTATTCTGATTGTGGGCGACAGCGACAACCGTGTGGTATACGATGCACTGGGTGCACTGCGTGGCGAGCTTGCCAAAAAGCTTGAGCTTATCCCCGAGGGTAGCTTTGATCTGTTGTGGGTAACCGATTTCCCACTGTTTGAGCACGATGAGGAGGAAGATCGTTATGTGGCCATGCACCATCCCTTTACCTGCCCACATCTTGATGATATAGAAAAACTTGCCACCAATCCCGGCGGTTGCCGTGCCCGTGCGTATGACATGGTGCTAAACGGTAGCGAGGTGGGCGGCGGTTCGATACGTATTAACGACCCCGAACTGCAACAGCAGATGTTTACAGCCCTTGGATTTGACGAGGAAACAGCCTACCGCCGTTTTGGCTTCCTGCTGGATGCCTTTAAGTACGGCGCACCACCTCACGGTGGCTTGGCCTTTGGTCTTGATAGACTTGTAATGCTTATGCTTGGCAAGGACAGCATCCGTGATGTTATCGCCTTCCCCAAGGTGCAAAATGCAAGCGAGCTGATGACAAAGTGCCCCGGCCCCGTAGAACAAAAAAGCCTCGACGAGCTGGGCATAGCCCTGAGTGCCACCGAGGAATAAGGGTCGCTGTCGCCACAGCTCTGCCACAGACCGTGGGGCTTTGCCCCTGTCGCTCACGCGAAAGACCAAGACCGTGGGGCTTTGCCCCACACCCCACAAACTTTTTGAAAAAAGTTTGACCCAAAACTTTGCACGCCCCCTGCCCATGGCAGGGGGCGAAGTTTTTTGCGCCTACACTTATCACAGGTGCATCTTCGGCGGTGGCG
>CAYJGQ010000122.1:0-4742 GCA_964369885.1 uncultured Oscillospiraceae bacterium | reverse complement strand
CACCACATCACGCATCACACATTGTGGTAAACGGCACCTTCACCGCTGCGATATTGCACATCAGCATGGCTTTTATTATTTAGATGCACCTGCTATCGCAGATGTGCGATATTAGCTCCGCTAATATAAAATCTTATCTTGATTGGCTGGTGGCTCGCCACTGCGTTGCAACCGCCACAAATGCCCGATAAATAATCTGCTATCGCAGATTATTTATACGTTACAAGGATTTCCGTAGTAGCAGCATTTTAGTAGCTCCACCATCTCGGGAACGGTTGGGGTTCTGGGGTTGGAGCCTGTGCAGGCATCGGATATTGCAAGCTCTGCAATTTTCTCCACCTTGGCCAAAAATTCGGCTTCGGGAATCATGCCGTTTTCAAAATCCTTAATGCAGGAGGGAATATCAAGCTGGGCGTTGCAGTCCTCAACCGACTTAATCAAAGCGGCCACCAGCTCGTCTGTGGTCTGACCCTTTAGGCCAACAAATTTTGCAATTTCGGCATACTTTGTAGCCGCTGTGGGGGCCTTTGCGTTGAATCTAATAACCTGGGGCAGGTACATGGCGTTGGCACAACCGTGGGGGATGTGTCCGTTTTCAAAGGCGGCACCGGTCTTGTGAGCCATGGAGTGAACAATACCCAACAAGGCATTGGAGAAAGCCATGCCGGCCAGGCACTGGGCATAATGAACCTTTTCTCTGGCCTCTTTGTCGCCTTCATAAGACTTGTAAAGATACTTGTAAACCATGTCGATTGCCTTTAGGGCAAGGGGGTCGGTAAAATCATTTGCGGCGGTGGAAACATAGGCCTCAAATGCGTGGGTCAAAGCATCCATGCCGGTGTGTGCGGTAAGGGTTTTGGGCATGGTTTCGGCAATTTCGGGGTCAACAATTGCAATGTCAGGAGTGATATTGTAGTCGGCCAGAGGGTATTTTACACCCTTTTCGTAGTCGGTTATAACCGAGAAGGCAGTTACCTCTGTTGCAGTACCCGAGGTGGAGGGAATTGCCACGAATATTGCCTTGTTTCTAAGGGTGGGAATTGTGAAGGGATCTTTTATGTCGTCAAATTTTGTTTCGGGATGCTCATAGAAAACCCACATTGCCTTTGCAGCATCAATGGGGGAGCCACCACCGATAGATACGATTACGTCGGGCTGGAACTCCAAAATAAGCTTTGCACCCTTCATAACGGTTTCAACCGAAGGATCGGGCTCAACGTTTTCAAAAAGGCAAACCTCAAGTCCTGCCTCCTCCAAATACTGTACAGTTCTATCCAAAAAGCCAAAGCGCTTCATTGAGCCGCCGCCCACAACAACACAAGCCTTAGTGCCCTTAATGTTTTTTAGCTCGGCCAGGGTGCCATTACCAAAATAAATGTCCCTGGGCAGTGTAAATCTTCCCATTTCAAGAACCTCCGTAGAATGATAAATTTTTAACAATGTCTATATTATACTCCCATATTTGTATTTTTCAAGGTTTTTTAAAATAAATTTTTTATTATTTTTGCATAATTTTGGGGAGGCATTTTTATGTGAAAAGTCAACTAATTAATATAAATACCTTTAATAATTTGGTCGCAGATAAACATATTTTTTGAAATTATTTGCCAAAAACACATCAGCCACTGTTATGATTTAAGGGGCTATTTTTTATTTTTTTTATAAAATAAAATTACAATTTGGTTAAAACCCAAATTAAAATTTGAAAAAATCAGCTTTGGAGGTGATGAATTTAGCGAAATATTTTAATAAAATAATCAATTTTTTCCACGCAATTGGGCAGAAAACTTTACCGTGTGGGCCATATTTAGGGTGAAAATCATATCGCGCTGCTATAAACCAAGCATAAAAACTATAAAATCACCCCAAGAAATGGCACTCATTTGCTTCTAAAAACCGAGGAAACAAAACCTCCCCCCTGAAAACTAAGTTTACAGGGGAGAGGTAATAATTATCGATTTACACCCACGGCAAAACCGCAAGGTTTTTAACGGTAACAGGTGAGTGTTATTAGGATGAAATAAGACACCTTACCAATAAAACTTATTGTCGGTAACATCTTCAATTTGCCATTCATCGCTGTCCGGATCATCGGTGGACAGGATGAAATACATATCAGTAATACCGCCTGCCACCTGCATACCAAGCCACGAAACATGGGGGTCCAACACCTCGTTTACCACTGCCTTTACCACAACCGAGGATTTATCCGCCCCAACTGCGCTTTGCATGTCGGCAAGGTCGCTTGCCAAGTCGGGATGCTCCACCTGGGCAGGGGTTATAGGGTGCACATCCAAAATAATGTACCCGGGAATAAAAATGTTTTCGTCCTCGCCGTTGTAGGCGTACTCAAAAAATCCGATGTCCTCATGCTGATTGTCGGCATATAACATGGACAGTGCATCAAAATCTTTTGCGGTTAAGGCTTTGAAATAGTTGTAAATAGGCAGGGTTTGAGGGTCGGCAAACTGGGGATTGTACTCCACAAAGTAAAACCTTCCATCCTCATATGCGGCGTTGTCACCCTCAAAGTTTTTTACAGGGTAATCGGCTAAAAAGTCAAAGGTTTTTTGGTTTATGCCCTCAAGCTGCTCAAGGTAATCGTCGTTTAGGTTGGTGAAAACATGGGCTTGACTCTCGCCAAAGCCGGCCTTAATATCTTCATACTCCTCATAGGAATACTCCACACCATCTATCATGGGGTTTGAGTCGGAGGGGACTTCAAAGGAAACCTCCACCCCCCAAAAACCGTCGGTCAGCCCCAAATATCGCTCCTCGCCATAACCCATCTGATATATATCGGACATATTAAGATAGGTCTTGTCCTTAGACACTATATACTCAATCCCAAGATTTGTTGAGACAGGCATCTGCAATGAGGAGAGTGGTACACTGCCAAGAAATTTCAGCCCTATCTCCTCATCTATGGTATATATTTTTATTATATTGGGATATTTAAGATCGTTATAGGGGGAATCGTAGGTATAGTTTAGGGTTTCCTGCTCCGACACCGCACCCAGCACAAGCTCCATGACACCATTGTTGTCAAAATCAATCAGGTTTGCGTAAAAAAATCCACCCACATCATAAAAACCGCCATTCTCGTTCTCGTGAAGGGTCATACCTGTGACCTCGTAATCATTGTGGGCGGTGTTGGAAATATTGTAATCAAGCTCATATGCCTTTAACAGGGCCGAGTAGAGGCTGTAGTCTACCGTGGCCAGATGTGGCTCACCCTCGGGTAGAGAGCCACCCCTGTTTATAGGTGCATACTGCTCTAAAAATGTGAAGGTTTCCTCGTTTTGTAGGAGCAGCTGTTCCAATTCCTGCTCGGTTAGCCAGCTTATGGGGTGCATTACAACCTCTCCGTAGGCCTCCAAAGCGTCGGTAAGCTCTGCACTGTCATGCGCCTTGCCGTTTAGTGTGACCGAGTAGGTTCCGGCATCGAGGTCATATATCGATTCATAGCCAAGAGCCTGGGTTAGTTTGCCGTTTATGAGTTCATAATACACAACGGTTTCACTGTTACTGCGAAAACTGCTTAAAATATATGTAGTTTGCGCACCCATGGCATACTCAATGCCATAACGAATGCCGCCGTTGCCGTGTGAAGAAAACTGCATTTCCTCCACAAGCAAAGCACCGCCATCCTCCGAAAGGGTGTAAATGCGCACAAGCTCAGACAAATCCCCCGTGTTGTTGTAGTAGAGCTCGATGGCGCTCTGAGCGTCATCTATAATCTTCATATCATCCTTTACGCCGGACAATATAAGTTCCAAAATCCCGTCGTTATCTAAATCCACAAGCTCGGCATAATTAAAACCTGCGGTATTGCGCTCTCCATCGGCATAATTTTGCTCTACCACCAGTTCTCCGTATGTATCAAAATACTCATTCACCAAATCAGCGTATGGAGTGTAGTCGGTTTGGTTTTGCAGGGAGTTATCCTGGGTAGGTTGTTGCGTGGTGGTCGGCTCGGGCGAGCTGTCGCTTTGCGTATTATTAGCGGCACAGGCCACCAAGGTCAAGGCGATTCCAAGAGCAACAAAGGCGGTTATTAGTTTTTTCATTGTTTCCCCCTCCAATTTAAATAAAAATGGTTTACTGTGGTTGTTTTGACAGGATGGTAATTGTTGATATATGATATAAACTTAAATATATGTTATCACAACAGCGCCGCAAAATAAATGTGACAAATGGCACATTTATTTTGCGGCATGAATGTGTCAAGCTGCCCCTACTCCCCCCCGCTTGACAAAAATGCAGTGGGGGGTCAAAATTAAAAAAGGGGAGGGTGATTTATGGAAAGTAAAATTAAATTTACAGCGACAATTCATCGGGGCGGTGGCGGCGGTGCCTTTGTGGCGGTGCCTATTGATATAAAAAAGGAATTTGGCAAAGGCCGATTAAAGGTAAGCGCCACCTTTGATGGCCAGCAGTACAGCGGAAGCATTGTAAATATGGGAGTTACAAATGATGATGGCAGTGTTTGCTATATTATTGGGATTCTAAAAACTATAAGAAAGAAAATTGGCAAGGATATTGGGGATGTTGTTGAGGTAGTGGTTGAGATTAGGGATTAAAGTGCAGGAATAATCGGTTTTTGCAAAAAAAGAAGTATCAAACGAAAAATCCTCCGCATCACTGCGAAGGATTTTTTTGGCGGAGACGGAGAGATTCGAACTCTCGTGCCCGTGAAGGCAACCGCATTTCGAGTGCGGCTCGTTATGACCACTTCGATA
>CAYJGQ010000121.1:0-4751 GCA_964369885.1 uncultured Oscillospiraceae bacterium | reverse complement strand
CCACGGCACTCTCGGGTCACAGCACGGTTACAATAAACAACAGCATACAGGACGTTACCCTCACCGCCACCCAGATTGCAAATCTGGTAGCAAAGGCCGATGGCGGTGTGATACACATCACGGTAAAAGAGACGACCGACGGCGTGAGCATTAGCGCCACCGCAGGTGGTGTACAGGTGACACTGTAACCTGTGCTAAGCTAAGGGTAATATAAACTGTGGTAGGGGAGGGGACTGTTCCTCTCTTACGTAAAGTTTACAGCAAACAATAAGGCAAGGGCATCCGTTTTGGTGTCCTTGCCTTTTCTATTTCTATTTACAGCGCACATTAAAGTATGATAAAATAAGATAAAATAACCCCAAAGGGAGAATATCCAAATGAAACTGAAAAAAATGCTCGCTTTACTGCTCGCACTAACACTTAGCCTTACCATGCTACAAGGCGTGGCGTTTGGGGCGACTAACGGTGAGTTTCAGCAAACTGAAAGTGCAGACGGAACGCTAATCGGCGCAACAATGACCTTCAGGGTGCTGGATGACACAGCTAAAACCGTGCAGGTGGGTGGAAATATACCAATTTCCGGCTATACACGCGCCATCCACCCCTCTACCACCGGCGCAATCACCATCCCGGCTACCGTGACAGATGCCGCAACAGGCACCACCTACACAGTAACCTCAATTGGAAACTATTCGTTTTATGAATGCACCGCCATTACCTCGGTTGCCTTTGAAGCCGATAGTAAAATTGAAAATATTAAAGAGTATGCGTTTTTTGGCTGCGAGGGCATAGAGCAAATCGCCCTCCCCGACGGTGTCACATCAATTGGGGTTCATGCGTTTGATAAGTGCACCAAGCTAACCTCGGTTACCCTTCCTGCCAACCTTGAAACAATTGATGGTTATGCATTTTATAGATGCGAGGCTATAAAGCAAATCACCCTCCCCGACGGTCTCATATCAATTGCTAACAAAGCGTTTGAAAGGAGCGACCTCCACTCAATCCATATTCCTGCCAGCGTAACCTCAATTGGGAGTGACGCATTTAGTGGTTGCCAAAACCTATCCTCGGCCACCTTTGAGGAGGGTAGCCAACTTAAAACCATAGACAATAATGCGTTTTTGAGAACTAAATTAACCTCCATCACCATCCCCGCCAGTGTAGAACAGATCAATTCCTTTGTGTTTTCCGCCAGTACGCTTACCTCCATCACCTTTAATGGCACACCAAACATCAACAATAATATATTGGGTATGTCAGGCGGCGCTCCCGCCCCCGTAGCTACAATATACTTGGCGGGGGAGTATAATGAAACAACGGTCAATGGTTTGATTGCTGCCCTTGCTTCAGCCGTCCAGACTCCAACAATATATTACAATAAAAATTGGTCACAGGCTGATATTGATGCATTTTATAATTTGGCTGCAATTATTTCCTATGCCGGCATCATACAGTCCTCCGACCCCAACCCAACACCCACACCGGACGGTGGCAATGGCAGTGCAGTCAGCGGTAGCAGAAGGAGTACAGGTGGTGGCGCCGGCGCATGGTACATGGGCACAGGAGTGAGCTACACCCAAATAGTGGACGAAATCGCCACCACAGCCATGCTAAAAGACGGTAGTGTGGTAAACGTAGTCGGCCAGAGCCCCACCGGCATCATTGTGAAGTTTAATCCCACGGCTCTCTCAGGGCACAGCACGGTTACAATAAACAACAGCATACAGGACGTGAGCATAACCGCTACCCAGATTGCAAATCTGGTAGCAAAGGCCGATGGCGGTGTGATACACATCACGGTAAAAGAGACGACCGACGGCGTGAGCATTAGCGCCACCGCAGGTGGTGTACAGGTGACACTGTAACCTGTGCTAAGCTAAGGGTAATATAAAACAAAAGAGCAACAAACACACCACCGTGTTTGTTGCTCTTTTTGCATCCACAAGCCTCAAGAAGTAGGCACCCGATGCCCACCTAAGAAGAAATGAGCCACCGTAGGGTATGCTAAGGTTAGCAGTCACCCAACTACATTCTGCTATTTGAATGCTATACCTACTCAAAAATGATAGATGAATAAATTTGAAATTCAGATTCTGATACAAAGGATGTGCTCGCTCCAAAATCCACAAAATTTTTATAGTCATCATAGTCCGGATAATCAAAAATTGATTTCGCTTCAAAAAGCTTAGCCCGGTTACGGGCTACAACTATGACGCTATTTCCACTGTCATCTACTAATTCACAAAGCTCTAAACCAAGCGCAAAATCATCCGGCAAATAATTAACTTTAAATTCTATATTGCCATCATCATCTGCATACCTCATGTCAAATGTTGAATAATATAAATCTAAAACTTCATTGCCATTATTTATAGACTCTATTGTTTCTTCTGATACAAGTATGGTGGGCCTATTTAAGGAAAGATCCATGCCTATATACTCTTCATTATTATCAGGATTATATTTAATATAAGACGCGTAAATATTTATCGAAATAAGTGAATTAGAGACACGGAAAAGTGAATTAGAGACTCCGTCCGTATGGTCGGGATGGAGTCTTTCAAAAATATTAATATGAAAAACTTTATCACAGAGTTTTACTGTGTCATTTGGTTTGCTGCCATCCCACACTATTTTTAATATGTTTTTATCTTGCATCATAACTATCATATCTTTGTTGAGAGATAATTCAACAAATTCATGCTCACCATTTGTATCGGTGTTAGTCACTATTAAATCAAGCTCGTAATCATCGGTAACCTCAATTAGCATAATCCCATTATTGTTTGAAAGGCTTGTTAGTGGCACTTTTTCCTCTGACAAAAAACTTTCCCACTGATTTGTGGTATAACATTTTAAATTGGTTACAGGCTTATCTTCGCTATCAACAAATCTTAATTTATATATTTCGTTTGACAGTTGATTTATTTGTATCATTTCCTCTACTTCTTCTGCTATCCTCCGTGTAGACTCAACAATTTCTCCTTTTATTCCATTCCCAAGAGCAACCTTGGTAGATAAAAACTGATCTGATTCCACAGAGGAATTACTTGATTCAGACAGTGATGCAACTGAGGGCTCTTCGGTATTTGATGTACAGGCTGGTAAAAGCATTAAACATAAAAACACAGCGAATATTTTTTTCATACAGCACCACTCTCTATATTTTGAAATTTTTATATGCATTATCAAATGCTCGATTAAGCTCATACCAATCAAATGAGAAATGTATCGCTCTAATCCTCCAATATTTTAACATAAAAAGCATCTCCGCTCCCACCTTCATACCACATAACCTTATCTAAATTGGGGCTAATGGCTTGGGCAGTAATGACCTGCTCAGCCGTTTCTACTATCTATGAAGTTAGTGAAGTTAAGTCGATTAAATATAGGCTTGCAGTGTTGCTATCTTGTACTAATATGGTGTTATGGTCATTATTTACGTTGTTTATTTGCGAATTAAGTGTTATGTCAAAAGATGTTTTATTAATAATTTCACCCTGCATATTATAGTGCACAATAGTTAAGGGTATATCTTCATAATGATAAGCAATTGCAAAACCATCATTGGTCCAAAAATGTTGTAATTCTCCGACTACAAAATCCAAGTTAATATCTGCTAAAATATTTCCACTTAGATCTACTGCTATCAATTTTTCATGACCATAAATAGCTGAATTTGACTGCTGAAATAGTATGGCTGTACCTTGTGCATTTAATTTAGGAACTTGTACTACTTTATTTTCCATTCCCGAAACATCAAATAGTATCATATCGGTTTCATATAATAAATCCAATAAATGAAGATTTAGGCTTTCAGGATTTACATAGGAAAGCCTATTGGTTTTAATATTGTAATAAGGTTCTTTGGCGTAGTGTTCATGCAGCGGAATGGCTTCGACATTATTATCTTGTATGTACAATAAAACTTTCTCGGTAAATATAACATGGGTACCATCTTCTAATTTGTCGGCGCTGAAATTTTTATATGAAGGTCTGCCCTCATATCCTCTGTACACAACATTTAACCGGCCTGTATCTATAGTGCAATGTGCTATTATATGCTCCATTGTATCGTCTTGAGTATTATCTTTATTCGATGCAATTATATATGCATTATTACTGTCAACAAACTCTATTCCATCAATAAAAGTAGCACCAATTGTTTGAGTAACATTTTCAATTTTCATTTTATCACTGGATATCTCCTGAGGTAACTGCTCTACCTCAGAATCGCTTTGAGCATTTTCAAACTCTCCTGATGACGGCTGGGGTGTATTAGTATCTGATGAATTATCATTACATCCCATAAAAAAGACAAGCAAAACCATCATTATAAAAATTATAGTTTTAGACGTAATCTTCATAAATTTCTCCCCATCATTACAAAATATACAGTGCCAGATTTTCTGGCACGATATTTAGAATAGAATATTACATATACTTGTTCTGATAAATTCGCTATGGGTAATACATAAATTCCCACTTAAGTAATAAGCTGTTTTGCCGTTTAGCCTATTGTACATTATGGATGGTAATTATGTCTATGAGATCGACAACATGATTATTTCAATCCACGCCCCCCGTGTGGGGGGCGACTCGTTCATTGCAGCGGTTTCAATGCTGTAAACCTATTTCAATCCACGCCCCCCGTGTGGGGGGCGACCAATAAGGCGGACAGAACTAGCGATAGCATGGAGTTATTTCAATCCACGCCCCCCGTGTGGGGGGCGACGGGTTAGCCGAAGAAG
>CAYJGQ010000120.1:0-5075 GCA_964369885.1 uncultured Oscillospiraceae bacterium | reverse complement strand
AGTTTTCGTCCACCTTTTTCAAAAGGTGGTGGGGTGTGGGGCAAAGCCCCACGGTCTTGGGCGGAAGCGTGGCGGAAGCTATTGACATCATCGCATTAAAGTGCTAAAATTGTGAGAACATACTTTGGAGCAGTTTGCTCCTTGCGGCATTGACCCCAATACACGAGGAGGAACCAACAGATGAACAATCTTGCCATTGAAAAAACTAAATCCCCAAAGCCAAGACCCACCGATGAATCTAAGCTTGGGTTTGGCCAACTTTTTACCGATCATATGATGATTATGGAATACTCAAAGGATAAGGGTTGGCATAGTGCCAGAATTACCGAGTATCAGCCCATTTCGCTATGGCCAGCGGCCAGCGTACTGCACTACTCCCAGAGCGTTTTTGAAGGAATGAAGGCCTACTATGCCGCCGACGGCACAACACGCCTTTTCCGTCCAACCGATAATTTTGCACGTCTTAACGACTCATGTCGCCGCATGTGCATCCCCGAGCTTGACGAAGAGTTTCTGCTAAGCACCCTTTGCGAGCTACTAAAGGTCGATTCCGATTGGCTGCCCAAGAGCCACGGCACCTCGATATATGTGCGCCCATTTATTATTGCCACAAAAAACTTCCTTGGTGTGCACCCTGCCGACGACTACCTCTACATGGTTATACTTTCCCCCTCGGGTTCCTACTACAAGGAGGGGCTGAACCCTGTTAAAATTTATGTAGAGCCCGAGTATGTGCGTTCGGTGCGTGGAGGCACGGGCATGATAAAGGCCGGTGCTAACTATGCCCAGTCCCTAAAGGCTCAGGAGGAGGCCGAAGCCCAGAACTACACACAGGTGCTTTGGCTGGATGCCAACGAGCGTAAATACATAGAGGAAGTTGGCGCAATGAATGTCTTCTTCATCATTGATGACGAGGTTGTAACCCCCGAGCTTTCGGGTAGCATTCTGCCCGGCATCACCCGCCGTTCGGCCATGGAGGTACTGCGCTCATGGGGAATGAAGGTGAGCGAGCGCCGTGTATCTATGGAAGAGGTGGCGCAGGCCTCCCGTGAGGGCAAGCTAAAAGAGGCCTTTGGTACGGGCACTGCCGCTGTAATATCCCCCATCGGTGAGATGAAGTACGGCGACGAGGTAATAAAGGTTGGCGAGGGCAAGATTGGCCAGATTACCCAGAAGCTCTACGACACCATCACAGGTATACAGTATGCAAAACTTCCCGACGACTTTGGATGGTCCTATATTGTAAAGTAAGCATAGATATTTTGCCCACCGCAAAATCCTGCGGTGGGCTGTTTTTTGGGTAGAGAGCGCCCACACCCAATACGGCAAGAGCCACACCAAATGGTGGCGCAAGTGCAGGTGGGTGACCAAATTACCTACGAGGAATAATGCCATGAGAGTATTGACATTTGAAATTCAGCCACAGTACGAGGGCATAAAAATTGAACACTATCTGCGCCGAGAACGTGGTATTTCCCGAAAGGTGATTGTTGGGCTTAAGAAGTTGCCGCACGATCAGGGCATACTGCTTAATGGCCAACATGCCCGTACAATAGACCTCTTAAAATCAGGGGATGTGTTGGAACTGCGCATACCGGCGCCTCCCCCTGCAAAGGGTGTGCCCTCCCAAATTGAGGTGCCACTGCTGTATGAGGATGAGGATGTATTGGTGTTTGACAAACCCTACAATATGGCCTGTCACCCGGCAGGTGGCCATTTTAGGGACACTTTATCGCATGTATATGCAGCATATTGCAGTGTGCAGGGTGGCGGTGGCTGTTTTAGGCCACTTAATCGCCTTGATAAGGATACCACAGGTGCAGTGGTGGTGGCACGCAATCAGCTTTCGGCAGGTGTGCTGTGGAAGTGTGTGCAAAAGGAGTATATAGCATTGGTGCAGGGCGATTTGCCAAAGCAAGGTGACATAATAGATCTGCCCATAATGGCCGAGCACCCATATGCAATGCGGCGTATAGTCGACCCCGATGGCCAAACCGCCATAACCGAATACCGTGTAATAGAGCGATTTGGTAGCCACACATTGGCAGGTTTTACACTGCACACGGGACGCACCCACCAAATAAGGGTGCACATGTCCTACATTGGGCACCCCCTTGCAGGGGACGATTTTTACGGTGGGTCGCTTGAACTTATTGCACGGCAGGCACTGCACTGTAAAAGTGTAAGCTTCAACCACCCCATTACAGGACAGCCGTTGTATATTAATTCACCAATGCCGAATGATATAAATCAGCTATTAAAAAGCCTTAGAGGCTGACATGAGCGCATAAAAATCACAAAAATATGAATTTTTTTGCATTTACACTTGATTTTTTTGAAAAGCAGTGTATAATGAATTACAGCCTCGTGGGGAATACCCACGAAACATACACAAAATTTCAGGAGGTACTATCAGTTATGAAAAAGATTCTTGCAATCATGTTGGCACTTGTGCTGACTCTATCCTTGGTGGCTTGTGGAAGTAGTTCGACCCCCGAGAGCGAAGCTCCCGCCAGCGAAGCTCCCGCAAGTGATGCCGCAGAGGGCGAAGGCGAAGCAGAGGCCGAGGCTCCCGCAGGCGATGACGACGGTGTGCTGATCATGGCAACCAACGCATCCTTCCCTCCCTACGAGTACTACGAGAACGACCAGATTGTTGGCATCGACGCTGAGGTTGCCGCTGCCATTGCCGAGAAGCTTGGCATGGAGCTTCAGATTGAAGATATGGAGTTTGGTTCGATCATTGCCGCTGTTGACACAGGCAAGGTTGACATGGGTATGGCCGGCATGACCGTTACCGAAGAGCGTCTTCAGAGCATCAACTTCTCCGAGACCTACGCCACCGGCGTACAGGTTGTAATTGTGCCCGAAGGCTCCGAGATTGCTACACTTGATGACCTTGCAGGCAAGAAGATCGGCGTACAGGAAAACACCACCGGCGACATCTACGCCACCGGCGATTTTGGCGAGGAGAGCATGGACCGTTATTCCAAGGGCGCTGATGCTGTGCTTGCTTTGAGCCAGGGTAAGGTTGACGCTGTTATCATCGACAACGAGCCTGCAAAGAGCTTTGTTGCCGCCAATGAAGGCCTTGTAATCCTTGAGACACAGTACGCTGTTGAGGACTACGCCATTGCCATTGCTAAGGACAACACCGAGCTGCTTGACCAGATAAATACTGCACTGGCTGAACTTATTGCAGACGGCACCGTACAGAGCATTGTTGAAAAGTATATCCCTGCCGAGTAAGCATCGGTAGACTGATTTACAATAGACCTGCGGGAAAACTCATTTGGGTTTTCTCGCAGGTTTGAGCACTATCTAAGGTCATGCTATTTGATGTGTTTTTTTACTTAAAAAAGATTGTAAAAGGGGGGCGGTAGGTTTATGGCAGATATCTGGAACAGCTTTACTGCCGATATGTCGCTTTGGTGGGCCGACGTAGTGGCCACATTTAAGCTGTGCTTTATCGACGACAACCGCTGGAAGTACATAACAGACGGACTGCTGGTAACCATACAGGTAACCATTCTCTCACTACTGCTCGGTATTATTTTGGGCGTTGTGATTGCATCAATTCGTGCAGGTCACGACCAGCAACGCCACAATATGACAGGCTTTGGTGGCAAACTGCTCGGATTTTTTAACGGGCTGTGTAAAATATATCTCACGGTTATAAGAGGTACCCCCGCAATGGTGCAACTTATGATTATGTATTTTGTTATTTTGGTAAACTCAAACAGTAAGCTATTAGTGGCGGTGCTGGCTTTCGGTATAAACTCAGGCGCTTATGTAGCCGAGATTGTCCGTGGCGGTATTATGAGCATAGATAAAGGCCAAACCGAGGCGGCACGTTCCTTGGGTCTTGGCTATGTTCCCACAATGCGGTTTGTTATAATACCACAGGCAATAAAGAACATTCTGCCGTCGCTTGGCAACGAAATGATAACACTACTAAAAGAAACCTCGATTGTCACGGTAATTGGCCTTGGCGATCTTACCAAGGGTGCTACCATCATACAGGGGCGAACATTTGAGGCCATGATGCCGCTGTTTGCCATTGCACTCGTATATCTTAGCCTTGTAATGCTACTTACCTACATGCTAAGTAAGCTTGAAAGGAGGTTGCGCGCCAGTGATAGACGTTAAAGGGCTGTGTAAATCCTTCGGGGAAAATACAGTGCTCAAAAGTATTGATGAGCACATAAGAGCCGGTGAAAAGGTTGTAATTGTTGGGCCGTCGGGTAGTGGTAAGTCGACCTTCCTGCGCTGTCTTAACCTGCTTGAGGTGCCAACCGATGGTACCATTACATTTGAGGGTATCGTGATTAATCAAAAAGGTACCGATATCAATCGACTTCGCCAAAAAATGGGGATGGTGTTCCAACATTTTAATCTGTTTCCACACCTAACCGTAAAGAAAAACATCACCTTGGCACCTGTGCAGTTGGGGCTACAAAGCCGAGAAGAAGCCGATAAAAATGCCGAGCGCCTACTCGAGCGTATCGGGCTTTCGGACAAGGCCGACCAGTATCCCAATATGCTGTCGGGTGGACAAAAGCAGCGTATTGCCATAGTGCGTGCGCTGGCCATGAACCCCGATGTTATGTTGTTTGATGAGCCAACCTCAGCCCTTGACCCCGAGATGGTGGGCGAAGTGCTTGAGCTGATGAAAGAACTTGCCAACGACGGCATGACCATGGTGGTGGTAACCCACGAGATGGGATTTGCACGTGAGGTTGGTACACGCGTGCTGTTTATGGATGAGGGTAAGGTTGTGGAGCAAAATAGCCCTACTGCATTTTTTGATAACCCACAACACCCTCGCCTAAAAGAATTTTTGGCCAAGGTGCTTTAAGACCGTGGGGCTTTGCCCCTGTCGCTTACGCGAAAGACCGTGGGGAGGCTGTCCCCACACCCCTGCCACAGACCGTGGGGCTTTGCCCCACACCCCACCACCTTTTGAAAAAGGTGGATGAAAACTTTGCACGCCCCCTGCCTACGGCAGGGGGCGAAGTTTTTTGCGGATACACTAATCACAGGAACTTCTTCGGCGGTGGCGTGGCTGCGGCCGT
>CAYJGQ010000119.1:0-5234 GCA_964369885.1 uncultured Oscillospiraceae bacterium | reverse complement strand
GAAGTTTTGGCACATAAAATCACGAAGTCGAGCATCCAAGGTAGGGTCAGCCTTTTTTGGTGCCTTTAGAGATTTATCGTCGGATTTTACCCCCAATGCGGTGCAAGCAGATTCGTCCGATGAATTGAGAGGGACTCCTTCCTTTATATAAATTCCAAAACCCGATTCATCCTCTTTAGTGGTCTCTATGTAGTTTCGGATTTTCCTCTTGATACACACGTCGGTGACAAGACCATGTCCACTCTCGGGATCTATACGAGGCATATTACCCGAGTCGGGGTCTCCGTTGGGGTTGCCGTTCTCCACATCAAAAAGCACCACAAATTCATAACGATTGGATATAGTTGCCATATTATTTATCCTCCTTTTTTTCGTATCTCTTTTGGGTTTGGTGGTAGTATCCGAGCTGGAATGCACCCTGTTCTGGTAGTGTCAGCCTCTGTGGGTAGCTTTCTGCTAAAATCCCAAGAAGTTCCTGCATCTGTTTGTCGAAGAATATTTTGTAACCTCCGTCTATTTTGCGCAAATGCTTTTGCGATAGGTTAATTAGTGTGGGAAAGATTATAGACGGTGTGGCCGATGCAGAGTTAAAATACTTATCCTTAATGGTAGTGTTTATTCCAGAGTTTGCTTCTTTTTGCACAGCCTCTAATACGGAAAATAGACGGCCGAGGGTGTAGGGGATATTGGTGCTATGTTCGTTTAATGCCACGGTTAAAACCTCCTTTGGGCATTGTGGATGTGGATTTTTTAAGTAATAAGCCTTGAGTATGGCGGCTCGCCCACGTGTTATGGACTGTTCCGCACGAATGCGCAGGGTAACCCCACTTAGCAGGGTTGAGGGGTAGCGTCCGCCCTCTAAAATCGAGCGTAGCATATCACCAGATAGCTGTGGGGCAGGTGATTTATCCCTCGATTTTTGATTTACAGTTTCTTGTAGCAAATGCCACAGCGGGAGAGTTTCATGTTTATCAAAATTTGGCTTTACAATCTCAAGCCTGTCTTGATGTTGCTGCACATTGGATAAAAACTTTCCAAAGCTGTCACGGAGAAAAAATCTGACACTTATCCTTGCGGCGTTGGGGGATAGCCCCAAGATGTAAAACGGGGTGTGCGGCGAAAGCTCGGTATCCTCCCACTGCACATTCTTGCCCTGAGATAGTAGAGAGAGTGCCCGACGCACATCAGCCTCGGTTTCCTCTTGTGGGCTTTGTCCCATCATGCCCATCATACCGACATCTTGATAAGCCTCCTCGCCGGTTTGTGCCCAACATACAACGGTTGTATCACCGATAGTTTGACAGCGGTTTCGATCGGCCAACAGATGATTAAGCGCAGTGGTGTAGGCAAAGGCTGCGTAGTGCCCAACAGGTGAGTTGAAATTTTGTTTTTGCTCGAAAGATTCATACGCACTTTCGTTAAATCCTACTAAAGTCCCCCCCATTGTTTGACCTCTAAACCCTTTAATTTTAGGATGAGTTTTTGCTATAAAACTTTCTTCACCACTAACTAAACACTGCATACGTTTTTCTGAAATCTGATTAGATTGATAGTGTGTTTGCCATGCCGCTCTAATTTCATCATCCTCCAGTGCAGAGCGATAGCGATAGAAAAAAATCAAGTTATCGCCTGAAGTTAATTCATCCCAATAGGGGGAGAGTATGGGGTGATTCTTGGCTTGGCTTGGATGCCATTTGTTAAAAAAGTTTTTGATTGCATTTGATGCGGGGGTCTTTACATCTGATAATATGTTTGTATGTAACATAGCACAAGTTTCAAAATATTTACTGCCCTTTTCTGCATTGGTAAAGTATTCCGAACCTAAAAAGTATGTTGGGAAATCACATATAAAGTATGAAGGCGGGGTTGAACCACTACGACCGGATTGTACAGGCACCTCCATAATCCGGGGGCGCATCTCAGTTTTCTTTCCGACTTTTTGTTCGGTTTTTAGCGAGTGCAGGGCAATTACTTCGCCGTTGTCATCAACCTCCAACCCAAAACTGACCTTGGACAGCCCCCATCCGGGCTTGGATATGCGATCTTGCTCGGCTAATACTTCGTAATAATCTGTCAGTGCTTGTAAAATCATTCCACCACCTCCTTGCTATGGGGCTGGGGTACTTGCAGTACGCCATTTTCAATACTTGCACGGAAAAATTGCGGCCTTATGTCTTGGGGATTGCGATAATCCATATCATACAGCATATAACCTAAATCCCGCGTTTCCGAAATGGTGGGGATTGTAGGACTTGGCCACGCTCTAAAGTGGGCGGGAAATTCCCGTGTACCAAAGCAGGGTTGGTGATAGCACTGGCCTTTTTCCAACCTGCGCCGCACAATATCCTGAAATTTGCCGGGGTTATCCGACGGGGTAGCCTTGTCGGTCATCTCAAAGTGTGCCTCGATGACATAATGAACATTTTGCAGTACAAGTGCTGCTCTTTGCTGAATACTTTCGCCTGTGTATATGCCCAGTTTCTTTTTGCCGCCCAACATTACACTCTTCAGGTCGGAGGCAAGAATTTTGCTATCCACCTCGTTGCGCCTGACATTTGTAAGGCGAATTGGGGAGAGAACATGAATACGGTCGATAATCCACTTCATGCCCGGGTGCCAGTAGATGGCCTCAAGAAGCCCCCTTGCCGCCGACGGCGTAATTACATCGTAGCTCACCCGTTCAACCTTGAGTTCCGGACGGGAGAAACAGCCGTATTCACCCCAAACCTCCACTTTTACTGCCATACACTCACCTCTTTCTACAAAAAATAAGAAACGCCGGTTTCTACATCAATACAAAGCCCTGTCTTGTCATCATAAAGGCCCAAATTACACAAAATTGCATCGCCAGATTCAAGTAGCTCCACTGCCCCTGAACGAATTAGAGCATCCATGTGGTCGGGGTATACCGTAACACCAAATTGCCCGAGTTTGCGAAATAGTCCACGGCTAAGCTCGCCACGACGCAGCAAATCTGTGAGTTCAAGGCCGTCTCCAATGGGTATATAGACATTTTTCGCCGGTGAATTAATAAGCCTAAATTTATTTGCAACCTGACGAAAAGGAAACACACAGCCATCAATACCTTTTTCAAAGGCTGAGATAATACACTCTTTATCGGTAGCCTCATCTCCTTTGATATACCACAAAAACTCAAAATAATCTCGTATAGCAGCAGGATTTGATATATCCTCATGATCTTTAAGCACCCGCTCAAGAGCATCTACATTTTGGCGAGTTTGTGCAGTTGGGCCATCCTCGCAGTCAAAGAACCAGGTGATACTGTCGGCCGCAGGGCGTTTGCCTTCTCTGTTGCATCTTCCGGCCGCCTGCAAAATGGAGTCCAGTCCTGCCTTTTCACGGTAAACTGCGGGGAAATCTAAATCCACACCTGCTTCAATAAGGCTTGTAGATATAACACGGCATGGCTCGCCGCACTTTAGTTTCTCTCTAATTTCCTCAAAGAGTTTTTTTCTGTGTTTGGGATATAGAAGTGTAGACAGACAATAACTACCATCGGGTGGCAAAGACTCAAACAAAGTTTGGACACTTTTGCGCCTACCTACAATACAGAGCACCTGTGAGTGTTGTGCGATTTTTTTGCCAAGCTCCTCCCAAGGAAGTAAGCCGATTGATTTAACAGATGCACGTTTGAGGGTTTTATATATTGGAGCGGGGTTTGGTATAATTTCTTTTATATGTATCTTATGCCGAGAAAACATCTGCGATAGCTCGGGCTGGGTAGCGGTGCACAGCACGGCCGATGAGCTGTAATGCTTCACAAGTTGTGAAATAGCCGCCACACAGGGTGTCAAAAAAGGGGCAGGGAGTGTTTGTGCTTCGTCAAAAATAATTACCGAGTTTGCGATGTTGTGTAGTTTTCTACATTTTGATGGTCGGTCTGCAAAAAGCGATTCAAAAAACTGTACAGCCGTTGTGACTATAACGGGAGCATCCCAATTTTCACAGGCCAGTTTACGTTTATATTCCAATGGTGCAATTGTATCTTGGTGAACACCACTTACATTATAATCTACACTGCTGTGATGCTCTAATACCTGATCTTCACCAAAAATTTTCTTAAACACCTGTGCGGTTTGATCAATAATAGATGTATAGGGTATGACATAAATTATGCGCTCCATTTTGTGAGCGGCGGCATGTCCAAGGGCAAAACGTAGTGAGGAGAGTGTTTTACCCCCGCCCGTAGGAACAGTTAATGAGAAAAGACCAGGAGGCTCTTGGCAAGCCTTTTCGCAATAATTTCTGATATCCGTGCGAACCTGATTTAGGGGGGTGTCATCGGGTCTCCAACTTAAAAAGTAGCGCTCCAATCGTTCTATTAAAGTAGAGATGGAGTCATAATTGCCTCTGGGCTGTGCACCCTGCATGAAAGACTCAGTGTCAATAAAGTCAGCATCTACAAGGCAAGAAAACAACATTCTGGTATAAAAGGCGTATGTAAATTTGTCGGCACCTTGTAAAAAGGTGGGGGACCCTCCCGGAGGTAATTCCAATTCTTGATTCCATGAAGAGTAGTTATCCAAAACTCTCTTTAATCGTCCAAATAAAGTTGTTTCTGCTGACGTATCAAATCTACTACCCCCATCAGGAAGCCCACCATGATGTCCGGCAACGGCAAAAGCTATCGGTGATATTCCACAAATCTGTGCACCGGCTGTGGCGTGGTCATGAGGTGGGTAGTTTTGTGGGTCACGTATACGGTATTGAAAGTGAGTAGCATATTTGCCGATATCATGTAGCATTCCCGCACGACCACTATCATCTTCGCCACAAAATGGCATAGCAAAATATGAGGCGAGCTTTGCCGTTCCCTCCAAGTGTTGCAGCAATGGTTGCTCGGTACCGTCATCACGCAGATGTGCTATGTTATTCACCAAAGATCACTCCTTTTGATGACAAATGTTGTTATTTTATGGAAGTTAAGTGGACAAAATAATCATCAAATCGACAAAAATAACACTTTATATGAATTATACATCTAAATATTCCACATTACAATTATAAATTAGCATAATTTATCTGCAAATTTATTGACTTTTAGGCGATAATTAAGATATAGCAAAAAGTGCGACCTCGAAGGTCGCACTTTTTTTATCGTATAGGCTCATCCCAGTTCCAGTTAGTATAAATCGCATAGGCCACTATTTCTTGTGTACTGTCATCCTCGGTAAACCCTGCGATGGAGTTGCCCACCCTAAAAGTAGGCTCGA
>CAYJGQ010000118.1:0-5332 GCA_964369885.1 uncultured Oscillospiraceae bacterium | reverse complement strand
TGTGGGGCAAAGCCCCACGGTCTTGACCTTTCGCGTGAGCGATAGGGGGCAAAGCTCCACGGTCTTGACCTTTCGCGTGAGCGATAGGGGGCAAAGCCCCACGGTCTTGACCTTGAGCGCAATTACCAGGTGGTTTTTGTTTCTACAACTCTGCCCACAATTTGGAGTTGCTGCAAATCATGACCTGTGAAAATCAAGGCAGGGTAGTCGGGATTAAAAGGCTGAAGTATAACAGTACCACTCTTTTTTATCACCTTTTTAAGGGTACCCTCTTCCTCGCCAACCACCACAACAGCAAGTTCGCCGCTGTTTACATCGGGTTGACGGCGAACCAAAGCCAGGTCGCCCTCACGAATATGTGGTTCCATACTCTCGCCGCGCACCATAAGGTAAAAATAATCTTCAGGATGGCTTACATCGGCAACCGAGGTTCCGCAGTCCTCCTCGAAAGCAAGGGCACCATAACCTGCCCTAACTGTTCCGATAATGGGAACAATAGGGGCGGCGATGGGAGCAACCTGGAGTTGTGTCGCAGGGCGCCTAAGATCCGAACATCCAAGCAAAAAATCAGCACTAACACCAAAGTAATTGGCAATTTCGGCTACAGTGTCGGGGTCTGGTGAGGAGCGGCGCCCCTCCCATTTGCCAACCGCTTGTTGTGACACCCCAAGCACAGCAGCCAGCGCTGTCTGCGAGATGTTTTTGGCCTGACGCAGTTCTTTTAAACGGGATGCAAACATAGCTCCACTCCTAAAATTTAATCTATTCCAAGCATTTTAAATGCATTCTTAAAATATATAAGCTCTTTTTCATCGTGTGAAAAGTTACACTTTTCAATAAAATCTTTCTCAAGGGTTGCAGTACTCCAGGGTGAATCGGTGGCAAACAATATTTTATCTATACCGTGCAAGGAAACAAGGCGTTCAAAAGTAGTTGTATCCATATAGGCAGAGCTGAGCGAGGTGTCAAAATAAACATTTGAAGCACCACACAGATCAGACTGCACCTTATCATACATCATAAGGCCACCCATATGGGCCGCAATGATGGTAAGATTTTTGTAAGAATCGGCTATTTTTCTAATAGCTGCGGGGGAGTTATGGATGACGTCGGGGGAGTAAGGATCCTTGCCGGCATGGAATGACACAATAAGCCCAAGTTTTTGGCAGGTATCATAAATAGAGCCCATACTCGGATCATCCGAAAAGAACTCTTGATAATCGGGATGGAGTTTTATCCCTAACAGGCCTGCTTCTTTTATGCGGTGTAGCTCCTCGCATGTGCTATCAGCCAGAGGATGTACCGAGCCAAAGCAGTAAAATCCTTCTGATGGATTATTTTGAGCGATGGCAAAATCGTTTACAGCCCTTTGTTGCGAGGGATTAGTGGCAATATTTAGGGCGATGCAGTGGGTTATACCGCTCTGTAAATTGACCGACTTTGCTTGCGCTACCGTCTCATCGCGGTAGTAAGGATGCTTTGCAATGGTGGTAAGTTTTGAAAAAACCTTCCCTTTAAGTTTGTCGGGGAAAACATGGATATGTGCATCAAATAACATGGAACCTCCAAAATTACTTTGAATTATATAATAATGAGCGCCCAAAAGGCTTGCCCAGCCAAAACTGCATAATGAGTGTTCTTTTAATTCATTATACAACTAAATGGTGTAAATGTAAATAGAAAAATAAAAAATATAAAAAAAGTTGTAAAAAGGGGTTTACAACAACAATAAGTTGTGATAATATGAAGACAAGAAAAGACAATAGGTTGTTAAACGTGACATTTATAGGAGGCATAAACATTATGAAACAGCGAGCAATTAGGACGTTTCTTTACGATACCTTGGCAATATTATCAGTGGTTTTAGGGGTCTTCGGCAGTTTTGGAGCTTTTGATAGCGGCTCAATTGGATTTATACGTATGATTTTTCAGGTGGCATTTTTTGCGTTTTTCGCATTTCAGTGCCACAAGATGGCGGAGCTTCCCCAAAAGCGCAGAGGGCGCACACATATACGCAGACCGCACCGAGACACAAGGCCTACACATGTCATGCCTGCAGCATAATATACGGCTCTTGAGCATTGGGGGCGGTAAAGTGGTGATGCCACGGCATAACTACTCTACAAAAAAACTTACCTGCCCCCATTTTTAGGGGCAGGTTTTGTTTGCGTATGAATATGTGATCAGTCGCCGTTTGTGTATCTGGATAAAAATTTACGGGTTCGCTCTTGCTGAGGGTCATCGATCACCTGTTTTGCATCACCCTGCTCCACAATTACGCCTTCATCCATAAAAACCACTCGGTCGGCCACATCGCGTGCAAAGGCCATTTCGTGGGTTACTATTATCATAGTGGTTTTTTGGTTGGCAAGGGAGCGAATTACCTTCAGCACCTCGCCTGTAAGTTCGGGGTCAAGCGCCGAGGTAGGCTCGTCAAAACATAGTATATCGGGTTTTAGCGCCAGCGCACGGGCAATGGCCACGCGCTGTTGTTGACCGCCGGACAACTGGTGTGGGTAAAGGTCCATTTTGTCGGATAATCCCATGCGGTTTAAGAGATCACGGGAATTATTTATAATTTCCTCGGGTGTATGTGCATAAACACTCTCTTTATCTTTTGATAGTAATTCGCAGGCCAACATAACATTTTTAAGGGCTGTATACTGAGGGAATAGATTAAACGACTGAAACACCAAGCCAAAATGAAGTCTGTTTCGGCGAATCTCTTTCTCGGATAGTGTGGAGCGGTCGTCAGTGTCAAAGAGCACTTTGTCATTTACCACAATTTTGCCGCCACTTGGTCGCTCCAGAAAATTAAGGCAGCGTAGCATGGTTGTCTTGCCGCTTCCCGAGGAACCGATAACAGCCACAGAGTCGCCTTTTTCCAATGAAAAACTTATATTTTTAAGCACCTGGGTGTTGCCAAAGTGCTTTTCGAGGTTGATAACATCCAACATAGCCATGACAAAACCCTCCTATTTGATGTAGTCCAGCTTTTTTTCCACCCAACCGAAGAACAATGTGAGTAGACCGCTGAAAAGTAGATAATAAAAACCGGTGAAAAACAGTGGCCAAATTTCGCCCGAGATGCCACCGCTACCCTTCAAGAAGGACTGACCGGCCCAAATTATTTCCTGAAGAGCAATTATACGAGCAAGCGAGGTGTCTTTTACAAGGGTAATAATTTCGTTGGACATGGGTGGGACAATGCGGTTTATCATCTGCAAAAACGTTACCTTGAAAAACACCTGCGTTTTTGTCATACCAAGCACCTGTCCGGCCTCCTTTTGACCAGGTGGAACACCCTGAATGCCACCACGATAAATCTCAGAGAAGTAACAGGCATAGTTAAAAATAAAGGCTATGGCGGCGGCTGTAAAACGTCCGCTCTCGCCGGAACCCCAAATATTTACCCCCAAAACAAGTCCCGGGAAGTAAAAAATAACGAGAAGTTGTAGCATCAGTGGTGTGCCACGCACAACCCATACCACAAAGCGTGTTATGCTCCTTAGGGGGGCAAAACGACTCATCGAACCAAACGAAATAATAAGACCAAGCGGAAGTGCACCCACAAGGGTAACAAAAAACAGACGCAATGTCTGCATAAATCCGCTGTTCATAGCAGTGATTACAGTTGGAAACTGTTCAGCTATTCGGCTAAAAAAGTCAACTAAACTATTGAAAAAATCCATAGCGAAAACTACCTCATCAATGTAGTAGTGGGGTGGAGTAGCTCCCCCTAAAAACAACCAAAACCCAACCGATACGACGACACCGCCATATCGGTTGGGAGACGATTTTAACTAAAACTTACTGAGCAATTACAGCAGCCTGAACGCCGTACTCTTCGGCCAGTGCAGTCATGCTTCCGTCAGCATAGGATGCAGCAAAGAATTCATTTAGCTTTTGTGCCATGGAGGAACCCTTGCGGAAACCAACGCCATATTCTTCGCTGTTGAGGGCAACGGTGTAGGTAAGCTGCTCGTAGCCGGTGCCTGCACCAACCATAGCGCCTGCCATCAGCGAATCAATTACGCAGGCATCCGAAGTGCCGGCAGCAACCTCAATGAGGGCATCGGCCTGGGTAAGCACTGGGGTGGCGGTGTAACCAAGGTCGGTAACAACAGCTTCGCCGGCTGATCCTGCCTCAACGGCAATGGTAAGCTCGGCAATGCTCTCTACTGTCTGGTAGTCGGCAGCCTTGTCGGCAGGAACTACCACGATCTGTGCATTGTTGCAGTAGGGTACGGTGGTTTCCATGCCGGCCTTAACCTCATCGGTAAGGGTCATGCCGTTCCATACGCAGTCAATTGTCTTGCTGTCAAGCTCAAGAATTTTGTTGTCCCAGTCAATCTCAACAAACTCAATGGCCACGCCAAGGCTTTCGGCAAAAGCACGGGACAAATCAGCATCAAAGCCAACCCACTCGCCGGCATCATCTTTGTAGTCCATGGGAGCAAAGTTTGTAATACCTACTACAAGTGTGCCCTTGTCCTGTATGTATGCCCAGTCATCATCGGCTGCGGTGGCATCTTCGGCAGCTTCAGCGTCGGCAGGTGCTGCCTCGGATTCAGGTGTAGGTTCGGTTGTAGCGTCGGGGGTTTCTTCTGTGGTAGCACAAGCAGCCATGGAAAATACCATGAGCATGGCAAGTAGCATCGCAAAAAATTTCTTCATTGTTTAGTTCTCCTCTCAATTTCTGCACAGTGTAGTGCAGAGTGGTCAAATGTATTTTACCATGATAAAGTAGTAATGTACAGAAATTTGCGATAGAAAATAATTGTTAAATCCTTTTTATTACTGTGTAAAATTTACAATTGATAAGAAGTGGTAACCATGAGTTATCACTTCTTATCAATTAAACGGGGCATATAGCGGTAGGATTCTTAAAAAAATTTTGTGGGCAGGTTTGGACTATATCAAGATAAAATAGCGCAGTGCATGATGAAATTATGCAGTGAAAATCCGAGCATGTGCCAAGATAAAAATCAACAAATAATTTTATTTTTAGATTATGATGCCTATATTTAACCGGGTATAAATTCACCATGCCCGTAGGGCGGGCCGCGTAATCGCGGCGGAACTCTCCCCCCACCCACACGGCTTTGCCGTGTTTCCTCCCCCTCGGGGGAGGCGACGGCCGCATGGTTGCGGCGGAACTCTCCCCCCACCCACACGGCTTTGCCGTGCTTCCTCCCCCTCGGGGGAGGCGACGGCCGCATGGTTGCGGCGGAACTCTCCCCCCACCCACACGGCTTTGCCGTGCTTCCTCCCCCTCGGGGGAGGCGACGCAGGAAAAATTGGCGTAAGGATAACACAGCGTCACGCACCA
>CAYJGQ010000117.1:0-5406 GCA_964369885.1 uncultured Oscillospiraceae bacterium | reverse complement strand
CCCCTGCCTTTGGCAGTGGCACCCACTTCGTGGGCAAAGCCTCCGCCCCACCCCACACCTACTGTCACGCACTGCGCATGAGTGGTGCAAAACTTAAAGTTTTGTGGGGGCTTTTTCAAAAGTTTGTGGTTTCAGGGCGGCAAGGCCGCCTAAGTGGTGTGGTCTAAACCTATCGTTTATATATTGATTAAATGTATCCTAAAAAGCTGACACATATGATATAATAAAATGTAGTTGTGCTAAAGAATAAGCAGGGGGTCGGGATGGATAAACATAATTTATCACAGATTGACATGCGCAGATGGGAGACCCACCGAATAGGCGAGAGGGTGGGTTTGGCTGTTATTGGGTATATTACCCTGAGTGTTGGGCTACCGCTTTTATGGAGGATTATTACGCAGGGCACGGCAGGGGTTGTCGGTATGTCGGTGGGTATGGTGCAGACCATATCACTGATACTGTCGTTTTTGAGGTATAGCGTATCGGTGCTACTACCATTTTACCTTGCCTACAGATCATTACCCACTGTGATTGAAACAAAGACAACCACAGAAAAATGGTCCCCTCCTGCTTTACCTGTCATTATGGCGGGTGTGGGAATTGGCTCGGCAGGAAGTATGCTATCCTCCCTACTTGAGGATTTGCTTTTGGGGATGGGGATATATATAAAGTCAAATGAACTTATGCTTTATGACACCATGCCTACCTCGGTTTTGGCTTTTTTGGGCTACACCATACTTGCGGCACTGGTGGAGGAGGTGGCATTTAGGGGGCTACTGTTTAGAATGTTGTCGGGACTTGGCATGAAATGGGCTATTTTGATCTCTGCATTGGTCTTTTCGCTCTGTCACAGTAATCTGCTACAAATAATACCTGCATTTTTAAGCGGTTTGTTTTTTGGGTGGATTGTTGCGCACACAAAAAATCTTGGCCTTGCAATAGGCACGCACATGCTTTATAATGCGGTGGCGCTGGGTATAAACATAGTAACATCGGGACTTGACCCCTCGGCGCGCACACTGCTGAGTTACAGCCTTGGTGTGGTGTTTTTCGTATTTGGCATGGTCTGCCTGTGGCTACTTTTTACAATGCGTAGGAGAAAAAACTCGGCTAAACTACGGCCTATGCCGCCACCACATAATTTTTTTCGATCCCCTATGTTTGTAGCGGCGGTAGTGCTACTGTTGGTGCGCATATCCGGAGATATAGTTCTGTAGCCGACCCAATAGCCGACAGAGATATTAAAGTGAGGTGAAAAGATGCAAAACCGTGATGAGTTTTTTATGGGGGAAGCCCTAAAGGAGGCCCAAAATGCCGCTAACATTGGCGAGGTACCTGTGGGTGCCGTAGTGGTGTGTGGCGAGCAAATAGTGGGACGTGGTCACAATTTTCGTGAGAGCGGGGGAGATGCCACTGCCCATGCCGAGGTGGTGGCCATACGGGCAGCCTGCGAAAATTTGGGCGGATGGCGTCTTGAGGAATGTACCCTGTATGTCACACTTGAGCCATGCTGTATGTGTGCGGGTGCTGTAATAAACAGCCGTATAAAAAGGGTGGTATATGGAGCCTGCGACGCTGTTGCAGGATGCTGTGGAAGTGTTGCGAATGTATTTCATATGCCGCTTGGGCAAACCCCCTGTGTTACCGTGGGCGTCTTGAAGGGAGAATGCGAGGGAATATTAAAAAAATTTTTTCAAAAACGCAGAAAACAAGAGATATAACGAGAAATACCGAGAAAAAATGAGAACGCATAAAATGTGACCACTTGGATAAGCCCTGCTGACTGTGGCAGGTTGCGGTGGGTCAAAAGGATGTTTGATTGTAAAAAAGCGTGATGATATAATATAATCACAGAGAACAGGTTGCAACCGCTAAACTCTCTTAGGGCAAAAAGGTTATAAAAATCTTTTTTGCTTTGCCCGTCTGTACACACTCTGCTGTGCATATACATTGTATACAAAGGAGGTGTTGGGTCATTTTTACGGTATATGTCAAGATGAATGTGCGTAAGGTGTTGATGGGAGCGGGTGCAGTTGTGCTGGTTATTGGGGGCATGATGGCGCTTCGTAGCCTGACCGAGGTAGGTGCTGTCGAAGTATCACGAGGCATGGAAAAAGATTTTGAGCTTAGTGATGCGAATGAAAACGATGTTAGGGTACAGTTTCTGGGTGGGCTTGGCTGGCAGGTGTCGGAGGAGCCGCTTGAGACCGAGGAGGTTGTAATACCACTGGAGTTTGATGAGGTGTACCAAAGGTACAATCAACTGCAAACCGAGCAGGGTTTTGACCTCACCCCCTATGCAGGGCAGAGGGCCAAACGGTATACATACGCCGTTTACAACTACCCAGGCGAAAGGGACACCGTAAGGGCCAACCTGATAATAAGCGATGATGAGCTAATTGCAGGGGATATAAGCTCGGTGAGAATTGACGGATTTATGCAGGGGCTGCGTATGCCGCCGGCAGGGCATGGGTCGTCGCAGGAGCAGAGCTCAAAGGCTTCATAGGCTTGTGCCAAGAACAATTTTCGTGGTATACTAATCGGCAAGGACGGTGAAACTCTGTGAAGGTACAGCGACTTGATAAATTATTGGCTGCCCGTGGCTTTGGCTCCCGCAAGGAAGTGGGGCTAATGGTGCGCAAAGGGCAGGTGCAGGTGCAGGGAGTGACCGTCAAACAGCCCGACCACAAGATCTCGTCCGATATGGAGGTTGTGGTGGGGGGAAGAACGGTCACCTGCACAGAGCATCTATACCTTATGCTAAACAAGCCTGAGGGTGTGGTGTCGGCCTCAAGGGACAAGGATGCCCAAACCGTTATTGACCTTGTACCAAAACAGCTGTGGCGGGAGGGGCTCTTCCCGGCAGGACGGCTGGACAAGGATACCACGGGTTTTGTGCTAATAACCGATGACGGTCAGTTTGCGCACAGCATACTATCCCCCAAAAGGCATGTGTCAAAGACCTACATTGCAACACTGGACACCCCGCCAACACAGCAAATGGTAAAAGCTTTTGAGCAGGGAATTGCCCTAAAAAATGGTGAAGATTGTCTACCGGCCAAAATGATGCCACTGGATGATTGCAGAGCACAGGTGGTATTATGGCAGGGGATGTATCATCAAATAAAAAGAATGTTTGCCTCCCAAGGGGCCACGGTTACCGCACTGCGGCGCATAGCAATAGGCGGTTTGATGCTGGACGAGGGTCTGCCACCGGGAGAGTGTCGAGAGCTTACCTTGGATGAACTTGAGACAATAAAGCAGGACAAGCATGAATTTAATGCTTGAAATGGTATGCAGTAAAAAATTATAATAATGCATGAGGAGGGATTGGTCTTGTCTAATATTGTGTTAGTAGGTATAATTGTAGTTGCGGTTTTGGCGGTTGTGTTTTTTGCAGTTGTGGGCTTTAGTGTAGTGCTGGCAAGAAAGCAAAGCGAACAACGCAGAACCGAGAGGTATTTAGAGAAAAACCTCGAAAAAATTCAGGATCCACAACAGGACACTCAGGTCGAGGATTTGGCCAAAAAATATGAAAATTCTAATTAAATAAAAAGGAGAGAGGAAAAATGGGTATACTTTCAAGATTTGGGGACATTATTTCGGCAAATATCAATGCACTTTTGGACAATGCAGAGGACCCTGCAAAGATGATAGACGAGTATCTTCGCAAGGCGGCTGATGACCTTGCCGAGGTTAAGAAGGAAACTGCGGCTGTAATGGCTGAGGAAAGCCGTACCAAGCGTGAGCTTGATAAAAATAATGAAGAAATTCAGCGTTACATGGAACTTGCCAAAAAGGCACTTGGTGCAGGCAACGAGGATGATGCCCGTGTGTTCCTTGCCAAAAAGCAGGGGCTTGAAAGCACAGGTCAGGCGCTACAAGCCGCCTACAATGCCGCCAAGGCTAATGCCGATAAAATGCGCGAGCTACACAACAAACTTGTTGATGACATTGCCACTTTGGACGCTCGCCGTGATGCCATAAAGGCCAAGGTGTCGGCTGCCAAGGCACAGCAGAGCATGAACGAGCTGGGTGCATCTGCAAGCAATATGGAGGGTACCCTAAGCGCCTTTGACCGCATGGAGCAAAAGGCCGACCGTATGCTTGATATGGCCAATGCCACCGCCGAGCTAAACACTGAACCTGTTGATGCGGCCGAGGCTTTGGAGGACAAGTACAGCAGTGCACCCGAGAGCAAGGTGGATGATGAACTGGCCGCACTCAAGGCCTCTATGGGGCTGTAAGCTCGAGTACAAACAAATAAGTTTAGGTAAAATAATTTGCCGAGGGACAGTGCTCTTTACAGGGCACTGTCCTTGTGTGTAAAGATATTGATGATACCGCAAAGGAATGTACATAGCATGAAAAAACAGGATTTTAAGATTGCACTTGTAAATACACTGCCGGTGCTTACGGGATATGTGGTACTGGGCATGGGGTTTGGTATACTGATGAATCAGCAGGGGTATGGGACTATTTGGTCGCTTTGCATGGGGCTTTTTGTCTATGCAGGATCTATGCAGTATGTGGCGGTTGACCTAATGGGTTCGGGGGCTTCCCTAATTGCGGTGGGGCTTACCACCCTCATGGTAAATGCACGCCATCTTTTTTACGGCATTTCGATGATAGATGCCTACAAACAGGCCGGCAAGGCAAAACCATATATGATATTTGCCCTGACCGACGAAACCTATTCCCTTGTTTGCAAGCAGCCACCCCAGCAGGTGCAAAATCCTAATGCATACAGGTTTTTCGTGTCAATTTTTAATCAAATATATTGGGTTAGCGGATGCTTTTTAGGGGGGCTTGTAGGGCAGTTTTTACCCTTTGATGTCACCGGCATAGACTTTGCCCTCACTGCACTGTTTGTGACAATATTTACAGAGCAGTGGATAAGCGAAAAAAGTCACACAAACGCCATAACCGGTGTGGTGGCCACGGTGATTTGCCTTATTATTTTTGGACAAAGCAGCTTTCTAATTCCTGCCATGCTATGCATTGCTGTGGTGCTTAGTCTACTTAAACCACGCAAAAAGGGGGTAGCCGACCATGAGTAGTACCCAAGCAGTGCTGACAATTGCGGTGGTGAGCATAGTTACTATGCTTTTGAGATTCATACCTTTTTGGGTGATGGGCAATCGCCCAACCCCACCATATGTGGCATATTTGGGCAGGGCTCTTCCCGGGGCAATAATGGGAATGCTGGTGGTGTACTGCCTGCGTGGGGTCAGCTTTACAGCAATGGATAACTTCCTGCCCGAGCTAATATCCTGCGCCGTAGTGGTGCTGTTTCATATTAAATGGCGCAATACATTGCTTAGTATAGGCTCCGGCACCGCCTGCTATATGCTGCTTGTACAGCTTGTGTTTTAGGCGGCCGCGTGGTCGCGGCGGAACACGCCC
>CAYJGQ010000116.1:0-5447 GCA_964369885.1 uncultured Oscillospiraceae bacterium | reverse complement strand
CGGGGGAGGCGACGCAGGAAAAATTGGCGTAAGGATAACACAGCGTCACGCACCACACAGTGTGGTAAACGGCACCTTCACCGCTGCGACATTGCACATCGACATGGCTCTTATTATTTATATCACACCTATGTTATTAGTAGGTGCAGCAAAATAAATTGTACAATTACTCCTTTATTTGGTATAATACTGGGAGAGTTTTGCTGTGTCACGGCATGCCCTGAAACTTTAGTAGGTAGGTGGACAAAAGATGGATGTGCAGGTTGGCGATGTTTTAATTATGAAAAAAAGTCACCCATGCGGAAGCAATGAGTTTTTGGTGCTGCGCTCGGGTATGGATTTTCGTATGAAATGCAGAGGATGTGGTCATGAGCTCATGGCCCCCAGAGCAAAAATAGAGAAGAACATAAAAAAAATAACACGAGAGCAAGAGGAGAAATCCGATGTTTGATAAACTTTCAGCGAGCGAAACAAGATATGAGGATATTAATAACCTCCTGTCCGATCCCGAGGTGATCTCGGATCAGGGGAGATACCGTGATCTTATGAAAGAACATAAGGCGCTGACCCCTATTGTGGAGGAGTACCGACTTTACGTTGGAGCAAAAAAGGGGATCGAAGAGGCAAAAGAACTTTTGGAGGCGGGCGGACTTGAGGCGGATTTTCGCGAGATGGTGGAGCAGGAGTTGTCCGAAAACTCCCAAAAACTTGATAAATATACCGAAAATCTCAAGGTGTTACTCCTGCCGCGCGACCCAAATGACGACCGAGGAGTAATTGTGGAAATTAGAGGTGGTGCAGGCGGTGACGAGGCCGCTCTATTTGCAGCATCGCTTTACAGAATGTATAGCATGTACGGTGAGGCTCTGGGCTGGAAAAGTGAGATGCTGGGACTCAACGAAACCGAGCTTGGTGGGTATAAAGAGGTCAGTTTCTCGATAGAGGGGGAGGGGGCCTACTCAAAGCTTAAGTATGAGAGTGGTGTGCATCGTGTACAACGTGTGCCCGAAACCGAAACCCAGGGACGAATACACACCTCTACGGTCACGGTGGCTGTGCTACCCGAGGCCGAGGAGGTGGAACTGGAAATTTCAACTACCGATCTGCAAATTGATACCTACCGTGCAAGCGGTGCAGGTGGACAGCATGTAAATAAGACAGAGTCGGCCATACGCATAACCCATCTACCAACAGGAACGGTGGTGGAGTGCCAGGACGAACGCAGCCAGCATAAAAACCGTGAGAAGGCACTGAAGGTACTGCGTGCACGCCTGTATGAACGGGCACTGCAGGAACAAAATGATCAAATTGCCAGCGAGCGACGCTCTCAGGTTGGCACCGGTGACCGCTCAGAGCGCATAAGAACCTATAATTTCCCACAAGGCAGGGTGACAGATCACCGAATAGGGCTTACACTCTACAAGCTTGATGCCGTGATGAATGGAGATTTAAATGAGATGGTGGAGGCACTGTGCACCTATGATCAGACCGAAAAGTTGAGAATTCAGGCCGAGGGTGGAGCATAAGCACCCTTTGCAAAGGAAAGGATATAGATGGTTAAGACATTACATCTTGATGCAACAAATCCAAGTATGCGCCAAAGTGCTATCGCCACGAGTGCGGAGCTTCTGCGCAATGGAAAATTGGTGGTAATACCCACCGAGACGGTCTACGGCCTTGCCGCCAACGGACTGGATGCATGTGCGGTAAAAAATATATTTAAGGCCAAGGGCCGTCCGTCCGACAATCCGCTTATTTTGCATATACACAGTGTAGATCAGCTCAAACCACTGGTGGAGGAACTGCCCGAAATGGCCCTTAAATTGGCCGATGCCTTTTGGCCGGGGCCGCTTACCATGGTGCTTAAAAAGTCAAACATTGTGCCCGATGTAACGGCAGGTGGGCTTGATACCGTTGCGGTTAGACTGCCGGATCATCCCACAGCACTGCAGGTTATTGAGGCGGCCGGAGTGCCATTGGCGGCGCCATCGGCCAATTTGTCGGGCAGTCCCAGCCCCACAAACCCACTGCGCTGCGCGCAGGACATGGATGGTCGTGTTTCGGCCATACTCATGGATGGGGATTGTAGGGTGGGGCTTGAATCAACCGTGGTGGCGGTGCAGGAGGAAAAAATACTGTTGCTAAGGCCCGGGGCAGTCACGCCAAGCCAGCTTGAGCAGGTGGTGGGACATGGCAAGGTGGCACTGCACAGTGGGGTTGTAGCACAGCTTAAAGAGGGCGAGCGAGCCGATTCACCCGGCATGAAATACCGCCACTATGCCCCGAGCGCAAAGGTGACGCTAATTGATGCCGATAGTGATGGCTACCGACACTTTTTGGAGCAGTTTGCGGGACGCGAGGATGTATTTGCCCTCTGTTTTGAAGAGGATTTGCCTCTTAAAATCAGGCATTATTGTTATGGGTCGGCCAATGATTTTGAGCAGCAGGCCCACCTGCTTTTTGAGGGTCTGCGCAGTCTGGATGAGCAAAATGCAACCGAAATATATGCCCACAGCCCAAGAACAAAGGGAATTGGCCTTGCGGTTTACAATAGACTGCTGCGTGCCGCGGCCTTTAGAGAAATAAAACTTGATTAGTTGTCAAGACTAAACAGTGATTTACATGTTAAACGGAAGAGGGGATTTTGTGGTACTTGGACTGACAGGACCTACCGGTGCAGGAAAAAGCACCGTGAGTGAAATACTTAAAAATCAGCCCGACTGCGTGGTGATAGATGCCGATACCGTGGCACGCCAGGTGGTGTCAAGCGGCACAGATTGCCTTGCCGAGATAGCCCTTAATTTTTCTACAGGGGTGTTGCATCGTGATGGCACACTAAACCGTAGGATGTTGGGCGAGATGGTGTTTTCAGATAAGGAGCAGCTTCGAAAGCTCAACAGAATTATTTTTCCCTATATTTCAGCCGAGATAAATAAGATGATTGCCCGAGAGAGTGAAGATGGAAAAAAACTGATTGTACTTGATGCTCCAACTCTTTTTGAGAGTAAAACAGACGGGCTGTGCGACAAAATAGCTGTGGTTACAGCCGATATGGCACTTAGGCGCAAGAGGATAATGAAACGTGATGACCTACCAAAGGAACTTGCAGATTCACGTATTTCAAGTCAACACCCCGAGCATTACTACACCTCTAAAGCAGATTTTGTGATACGAAATAACGACCAAATGCCAAGCCTGCGTGTGCAGGTGATGGAGCTGCTTGGATCACTTGGATTATAGAATATGAAAGGTGATTAATGATACTGTTGCCAAATTTGGGGATTTTAAGGGGGAAACATGACAACACCGAGGAGAAAAAGAGGAAATCAATCAAAATCTCGGGGTATGATTTTATTTGTAGTTGCCGTTTTACTGCTACTAGCCGTAGTAGCCGGGCGCTACCTTGTAGACCGATTTTACCACATGTTATACCCACTTGGGTATGAGGAGTGGATTACTATGTATAGCCAAGAGTACGACCTTCCAACCCAGCTTGTATACTCGGTGGTAAAGTGCGAGAGTAGTTTTGATCCCGATGCGGTTTCTTCGGTGGGGGCCAGAGGCCTGATGCAACTCATGGAGGAGGCCTTTGACTGGACCAAGTCCAAGATGGGGGCAGATGAGGCCGAGGTTGAGTATGATGACATGTTTGACCCGCAAACAAATATTCGGTATGGCACCAAGATGTTATCTCTGCTCAAGAGTGAATTTGTGGACACAAAAACCACCATGGCGGCCTATCATGCCGGGTGGGGAGCGGTGAAAAGCTGGCTTGATGACCCTGCCTATTCGGATGATGGAGTAACACTGCACACAATACCCTACGACGATACTGCTTATTATGTTGACAAGGTGATGAAAACCATTGAGATATATGAAAATTTGTATGAATTTGATGAGTAAAATATAAGAACAAAGGAGAAATTACATGGCAAAGAGTGAAAAAACAAAGGGTGAACAGCTCCAAGAGCAGTTGCTACTAAAGCCCGAGAATGCCGGCTTGACCCTGACAGATGAGCAAATAGAGCAGGCCTTTGAATTTTGTGAGGGATATAAGGTGTTTTTGGACGACGCCAAGACCGAGCGCGAGGCGGTAGATTTTACCCTCTCATTGGCAGAGGAGCGTGGATACAAGCCCTATAATGCCACCACAAAGTATGCAGCCGGGGATAAGGTATATCTTAACAATCGTAGCAAGGCTGTGATTTTGTGCACAATAGGCACAAAGCCCCTGAGCGATGGTGTTAGAATACTTGCAAGTCATATTGATAGTCCAAGACTTGATCTTAAACCTCGTCCTCTTTACGAGGAGGGGCAGCTTGGATATTTTAAGACACATTATTATGGTGGTATAAAAAAATATCAGTGGAGTGCACTACCCTTAGCGCTTCATGGTGTATTGGTGCAAAAGGATGGCCGTTCGATAAAGGTTTGTCTTGGCGAGGACCCAAGCGACCCCGTATTTTGCGTGACCGACCTGCTTCCTCATTTGGCAAAGGATCAGATGAAACGCACCCTGCAGGATGGTATCAGGGGTGAGGAGCTTAATTTGCTTATTGGTTGCCATCCTTTTAGGGATGACAAGGCAAGCGAGAAGGTCAAGTTAAATCTTATTAAGTTGCTAAATGAAAAGTACGGAATAATTGAAGCGGATTTTCTGTCGGCTGATCTTATGGCTGTGCCGGCCTTTAAGGCAAGGGATTTGGGGCTTGATCGTGCTATGGTGGGCGCCTACGGTCATGATGACCGCGTGTGTGCATACACCTCACTGATGGCCGAACTTGAGTGTGAAAACCCTGCCCATACAACCGTGCTTGTACTGGCCGATAAAGAGGAAACAGGTTCGGATGGTAATACCGGTTTGGCTTCTCATTTTTTGGAGGACTTTGTTAAGGATTTGGCTGCATCCCAAGGGCTTACAGGACGTCATGTATTGGCGGCATCCACCTGCTTCTCGGCCGATGTTAACTGCGCATTTGATCCAACATTTGCCGATGTTAGCGAAAAACGCAATACAAGTTATATTAACTATGGTGTTGTGTTCACAAAATACACCGGTTCTGGCGGTAAATACAGCACAAGTGAGGCTTCGGCCGAGTTCATGGGATGGGTACGCGGACTTATGGATGAGAATAAGGTGCTGTGGCAGACAGGCGAACTTGGTAAAGTTGATGCCGGCGGCGGCGGTACCGTGGCAAAATATGTGGCAGCTCTGAATGTCGATGTAATCGATGTCGGTGTGCCGGTGCTCTCGATGCACTCGCCATTTGAAGTGGTTTCCAAGATCGACACCTACATGGCTTACAAGGCATTCTGCGCTTACGTTAAATAACTATCCCACAGACCGTGGGGCTTTGCCCCTGTCGCTCATGCGAAAGATCAAGACCGTGGGGCGTTGCCCCCCCCCCCCCAAACTTTTTTAAAAAAGTTTGACCCAAAACTTTAAA
>CAYJGQ010000115.1:0-5453 GCA_964369885.1 uncultured Oscillospiraceae bacterium | reverse complement strand
CGGTCTGTGGCAGGGGGTGTGGACAGTGTCCCCACGGCCTTGGCGTTTCGCGTGAGCGACAGGGGCAAAGTCCCTACGGTCTTGGCCTCAAGGCAGGTCGGTATGAAACAAAAACTCTGTATTTGTGACATCAAAGGCCGAAAAATATTGTTCTTCCAATGGAATCCACTCCTCGACAAAGCGTTTTAGCATATGGGGGCTTTCCCTCTCGCTCAACCTACGCAGTTGCTCGCCATGTCCCACCCATAGGCAGGCCTGCAGGTCATAGTGCCTGCGCAGGGCAGGGTGCAGACTGTACGACCCCTCCACCACCACAAGCCGAGGCTTTTCCGGGAGCCGGATTGAGCTGCAAAGCCTGCCTGTCGAGCAGTCGTATGGGCGATAGGCGCAGTTGTCACCACGGTGTATAGGCAGTAGCACCTCCTGCAAAAAGCGCTCATGATCAATATTTCCTCCGGGTGTGGCCAAGCGCTCTGCACTGCGTTGATGTGGCTGCAAAAAGAAGTGATCAATAGGCACGACGGCACAACAATACAGCTTAAAAATCAGGTCTGCCAGGGTGGTTTTACCCGATGCACATCGGCCATCAATAGCAAGCACTGTCAAGTCATTTGTGTTTATGTGGCGATCGATGGCGCTAAATAGCGGCAAGAACTGACAAAGGGCTGTCTTGACCACACGGTACGCAGGATGGTAAGCCTTTTTAAAATCGGGGCTATGTGAAAAGGGTCGAGCGCCGCTATTTTGCCAGTCCCGCACAAATTCCTCCACCTCATGGGCAGAAAAAGGCAGGTTACCTGCTCGGCACAGTTCCTGCAAAACATAAACCTTTTGCAAAAACTCCTCCATATTGCCCGATGGTTGCAGGGCCGAAAGCTCAAAAAGGCGGTAAAGTGTATGGGGTGAGAGATCATGCTCCTGCACAGCTCTAAGATGTAGCCGAGAAAAACCTCCACCTACATCTGTAAGGCAATTGGTGGCATGGATGCTGGGCGCAAGCGCCTGCAATTCTGCATCAAGGGTGGTCAACCCCTCGGTTTTATCGCCCAGCATGTGGCCGCAGCCAAACACACTTTGATACAGTAGCTTTAACAAATCTTGAACCCTGGCCTTAGGGTGGGTGCGATAATGTTCAAGCAGTAGCAGTCGGGTTTGTTCTTGGCTCATATAACCCCACCCCCATTTTTGGCATGGCCACACTTATAGCGGGAAGCAAGATCAGCTGTAGGATTATGCCGGGGATGGCGGTAATCAGAGCCCCTGCAATAAACAGTTCGAAGGAAAAGGTGCTACCTGCAAGCCCCAGTACTGCAAACTGCACAGCCCCCCACACCACACGCCCTATGGTCATGGATAGTATGAGTGCGCCGTAAAATCCGGGCAAATTTTTGGGAAAGCGATTGATGAACAGCCCCATGCACAGGCCGTAGGCCAAAAGTTCAAAGGCCATGGAAATGCTGACAATTGCAGGCGGCATTGTAAAGAGTAAAAAGCGCAGTGGTGGCAAAACAAAGCCCACGATAGCGCCATAGCGTGGCCCACAAAACATTCCACAAAGCAGCACGGGGATGTGCATTGGAAGTAGCATACTGCCCACTTGGGGTATCTGTCCTGTAAGAAATGGCAAAAGCAGTCCGCAGGCCATAAACATTGCCGAAAGCGCAAGGGGACGAAGTCGTTGGTCACGCATAGTGGCACCTCACTTATATGTAATAAACTGAATTAATGAGAGATAAAACATCTAAAAACAGAGCGTCATGATGTGCTGTTTTTGCTCTATGGCCTGCCCAAATATTCACGCACGGCGGCCGAGGCCAACAGATATCCTGCGGCAGGCGGTACAAATGGGCTACTGCCGGGGCTATGTCGGCCGTTTTGACTGTCGGCCAGCACCCCACGCATGGGCAGCTCCACCGAGAAAACCACCCTGAGTGAGGGCACTTCAAGCTTGCGCAGTTCTCGGCGCATCACACGGGATAGGGGACAGCCTGTACCCGAGGTATCTGCAATGTCGCCGTAACGCAGTTGCGAGGGGTCAAGGCGGTTGCCGGTGCCCAAACAGCAGTACAGGGGTATGCCACGGTCGTAGCACTGCTTTGCAAGCCACAACTTGGCCGTCATGGTGTCAATGGCATCTATGATGAAATCGGGCGAGTAATCAAGCAAAAAATCACTGTGGTCGGGCAGGAGAAACTCGGGTGCGCATTCAATGGATATGTCGGGGTTTATCTCGAGCAATCTATGCCTTGCCGCCTCACATTTTTGCACTCCTACAAGTGGGCGTGTGGCCAAAATTTGGCGGTTTATGTTTGTTATACTAACCTCGTCGTGGTCAACAAGAAGTAGGTTTCCCACCCCAACACGGCCAAGAGCCTCGGCCACGGCACCACCAACTCCGCCAAGCCCTATTACTGCTACCCTTGCGGAGTTTAGTTTGTCCATGCCCTCCTGCCCCAAAAGCAGTTGTGTGCGGTCTTTCCAGTGCTCCATGCAAAAGCTCCTCCTAAAAACAAAACAAGCCCGGGATGCCCCGAGCCGTTTTTGGAATATCAAAAGAAACCCCGCCATGCCGCTACACACCCGGGTAAAACCCGTAACGGACCAGGTGGGTGCCTCCCCCAAGGTTCATGCTCCCTTCGTCCAACCAAAAGGCCGGGAGGTCTGCAATCATTGTTGGGGAGTTGGGCTCCCGAAGTTATAGGTGTTGGATTATAACAAAAGATGTGCACGCGCACACAGCAGGGGGAATAAAATTCAGTGATAGGTGGATTAGGTCTTATTCGTCGAAGTCAAAAAACTCCTCAAGACGCTCCATAAATACGTCGGCCACCTTTGTGAACTCCTCTTCGTTGTCGATGGGTTCAAGGTATTCGCCGTCCTCGTCCTCGCCGGGCATAACCCGCAAAATAACAAGCTCTCCGCTGTCCTCAAGGGACTGCTCCGGCTTATCAAAAATGGGAACAAGTGCAAGATATTCCTGCCCGTCTTGTTCCAAGGCGTCCACTATTTCAAACTCGTGTTCCTCGCCTTGGTCATCCATTAAAGTTATTGTGTCGCGCTCGTAATCCATGTCTGCCATATGGAAACTCCTCCCATTTATCATGTCTGTGTGATCATTTAAAAACAAGTAGAGCCCTATGCTCCACCCAAAATATTGCTTAATGATAAAATACCAGTTATCCTACTAAAAAACAAGCCCTAAATTCATAGCCACAGGCTGTGATAATAATTTTACTCTCTAATATCCTATAAGTCAACCACCTAAAAAATGTTATTTTTTACAGAAAAATTTTTTCAAATTGTGTAAAAAAACTATTGATTTATAACTAAAGATGCGATATACTGAACTCAAGCAACAAAGATATTATTTGCTTCAAGATTTTAATGAAAGGCGGTGAGTCCAATGTACACAGAGGAGCAAGACATCCGACACAGTGAGGGGCGGCACCGCTCGCTGTGTTAAAGACAAATCGTGAGCCGACATTCGAGCCTTTGAGTGGTGAAAGGACTTATTGGCCGAGCGGAACCGGCGGCAGGTAAGCCGTGTGTCTGTTTTGAGCGGATGAAATGTCAGGTGCCAGAAATTTACCAGAGTAAGACTTTTGAGATATTTAGCAAATACGAGTTGTGTTTGGTTCTCAAGATCATACCGCATAGAGATTGCCTAACCGGGCATCTCCGTAATGACTGCTTTTGTGGTAAAGGTTGCGCTTGGCCTTGCCACGCAAATGGCAGGAAGGTGCTGTTGTGGCCGTTCGGGCTGTGGTTGGCGCATCAAAAGGTGCGGCAGGCTCCCTTGGAAGGATTGTTTGGTGTAGGTTTAACCAAAAATCATAACCACCCAAGGCGCAAAGCCAAAATTTTGATGGGTTGCGATTTGTAATAGGGCTAAAATTTAAGTGGGTATATAGCCGTAAATCGTGGCTGATTCAGGCCGGAAAGGTTTAAACATCTTCAGGATATTTTCCCCGATATGTTGCGGGAATATGAGTGAACTGTATGTAAAATCGGTTGAGATAAGACCTAAGCTTTTGATATGGAAACTGGTCAATCTATCAAAAGTTGTTAAAGGTTCGAATGTGAGCCAATGCCAAAATATTATGTGAGTAAAATCCACAAAATTAGTTAAGTGTGCAAAGCATTATGGTTCATTTTAGGCCGAAATACAACGGCAGTATGCGGTGATAAACCGGCAAAGGTTCTTGATGTTATGCCGGAGTTTTAAGTAGACTCTGTTATCTAAAAAATCATAATAATAGCGGGGGAGTGATACTTTTTCACTCCCCCGTGTTCATTTTGTTTACAAATTGTTTTTTGTTTTTAGTTGAACAGTAATACATATTTGGGGTATAATCCTAAAGTGGGGTAACTATTTTGGTTTGCCCCAGGCTATAAAATACAGCTTGAATTGGAGAATAGTGCATGAAACGACAGATCGCATTGTTATTGGGAATGATATTATTGGTGGCCGCTGTGGCCGGTTGTTCGTCGAGCGAGGGCCAGCAAGAGAGTGGTACCGAGGCATCGCAGGAAAGCGGAGCCACCGATGCTGTGGAAAACGAGCTACCCCTGCCCGAACTTGGAGATAGCCAAACCGAGTTTGCAGCACCCGAGCTTTTACAACTTGGTGATGCTCCTGTTGGCAACCCTACCGCCACACTTCACACCACCATGGGCGATATAAAATTGGTGCTTTACCCCGAGCAGGCACCCAACACCGTTGAGAACTTCCTAACCCTTGCCGAGGAAGGATATTATGACGGAATAAGTTTTCACCGAGTGATAAATGATTTCATGATTCAGGGTGGTGACCCCACCGGCACAGGTGCAGGTGGAGAGAGCGCCTCAGGTCAGGTCTTCGCCGATGAATTTTCGGACCAGCTTCACAATTTCCGTGGTGCGTTGTCCATGGCAAACTCGGGCACAAACAGCAACAGCAGTCAATTTTTCATAGTTCAAACAAACAGCACCATAACCGAGGAAGAGGCAGAGCAGTATGTACAGCTGATGTATCAGCAGGAGCAGGTGTGGATTGCCACAAATGCCTACATGCAGGCGGTATCCGAGGGTGCAAACCAGGCCACACAGGAGGCCTATGTAAATGCGCTTAATGAAAAGCTTGATGAGGTTATAACTGCCGGCGTGCCCGAAAACCAAAAGGTGCGCTTTGAGAGTGCGGTGGAAGCCTACCTTACAAACGGAGGAACACCCCACCTTGATTACAAGCACACCGTGTTTGGCCATGTTATAGAGGGCATGGACATTGTGGACGCCATTGCCGCCACCCCCACCGAGGGCGAAAAGCCGGTGGAGGATGTGCTTATTAACAGCATAACAATAGGCGAAGTTGCCTAAGCGATCGATGTTAATTTCGGCGCAAACCCCCGAGAATTTTTGGAGGTTTGCGCCGTTTTTTGTTGCGATTTTGGGAGATGGTGTGGCGCCGTGGTGCG
>CAYJGQ010000114.1:0-5471 GCA_964369885.1 uncultured Oscillospiraceae bacterium | reverse complement strand
GATAACGCAGTTTAGGGTGAAAGCTCACGCCTTAGAGGCGGTCTTTGCTTACATCGGGTAGGTCTTACCTCGCAGGCTCGGACGACAACCGCCACCTGCAAAAACCGCAGGTGGCGCACCGCCTACGGCAGTGGCGCACCCCGCCCGCCACACATCTGCCGCACTGCAAAAAAGCAAGCCGACACTTTATGGTATGAGTGTCGGCTTGCTTTTTTTATGGATATTTTCACATTGCTTTTATGTCGGTTTAGTTATCCTCAATAAACAGCTTAAATATGAGGTATAGGTAGCTTGCAAGCGAGATTATGGCCAGTATTGGCACCAGTTTTTTTAGCGATTTGCTAAAGGCGACACCAAGTAGCACACCTGTGGTGGAAAGGCAGACCTTGAGGACAGTAAAATCCAAGGCCGAAAAATTTTGAACCTTGCCCAAGATGTAGTCCACAAGTTCGCCCACTACCCCTTTTGTGACCTTGCACATGAGTTTTGCGTTCATTTTATCTCCTCCTTTGTGGTTTTGGCTGCTATCTACACTCCCCGTTACAGGGAGAACGTAACACTGCTATTAAAGCATTTTGCTTGAGGCTATTGAGGCTATGGCCTTTTCAAGCTGGGGGCAGGGCATTGTAAGTGCAAAGCGCACATAACCATTGCCGCCACTCCAAAAACTGCTGCCCGGGGTGCACAGCACACCGCTACGCTCCACAAGTTCCATGCAAAAGGCTTCGGAGTCGGTATAACCGCCCGGAAGTGGGGCCCAAACAAACATAGTCCCGGCCGAGGCCGCACCGGCCCAGCCTATACCTGCAAGGCCATCACATAGTGCGTCACGGCGGCGGCGGTACTCGGCACGGTTTTCGGCCACATAATCCTGTGGGCCGTTTAGGGCGGCAATTGCGCCGTACTGCACCGGCAGGAAGGTTCCGTAGTCAATCTGACTGCGCATTGCGGCAAAATGGCGGACAATTTTCTCGTTGCCCATCAAAAACGAAATGCGTGCACCGGTTAGGTTAAAACTCTTGGAAAGGGAGTTAAACTCAACACCGACCTCCATAGCCCCATCAAAAGAAAGAAAGGAGGGGGGAGGGTTGTCGGTAAAATATATTTCGGAGTAGGCGCTGTCGTTTATTACAATTAGGTCATGTTTTTTTGCAAAGGCAATGACCTCGGTGTAAAACTCGTCGGGCACAGCGGCGCAGGTGGGGTTTGAGGGGAAGGATATAAGCAGTGCCTTGGCCTTTTTAAGCAGGTCGGTCGGGATGCCCTCAAGGTCGGGGAGCCAGCCACGCTGTGGGTCAAGGTTGTAGTACTCCACCTGTGCGGCACATAGCTCGGGGCCTGTGCGGAAGATGGGGTAACATGGGTTGGGCACCAGAATTACATCGCCGGGGTCACAAATGGCCATGGCAATGTGGGCCATGCCCTCCTGCGAGCCGTATACCGACATTATTTGAGCTTTTTCGAGCGAAACGCCATAACGGCGGCTATACCAACTCTGCACAGCGCTCACAAGCTCTGGGAGCTCGGTCAGGGCGTATTTGTAGTTTTGGGGGTCAAGCGCCGCCTGGGACACGGCCTGCATGACATGTGGGGCAGGGGGGAAGTCGGGTGTTCCAATCGAAAGATTGTATACCTCAAGCCCTTTTTCAATGCGTTCAAGGCGCTTTTGGTTTAGTAAATTAAATATGTTTGCGCCCATCTGCGAGCGCTTTGAAAAGTTTATTTCCACGGGGACACCTCGTCTTTATTCTTGATTTTGTTCGGGGGGACGTTTTTTATTATCCCTCACCGTGCGCACATCCTTTTTGTTAAAGCTTGAAACACTGCTGTCCTCGTGCTTATCAAGGCGAACCTTTAGCATACCTGTAAGCAGAGCCACATCGGTAACGGTTCCACGGCCGTCGGGGGTTTCAACGGTCGAGCCGATTTTTGGTGTGGTGCGGATAAGATCTTCGTAGGCGGCCTGCTCATACTTTAGACAGCACATAAGGCGTCCACAGGTGCCCGAGATTTTGGTGGGGTTGAGCGAAAGCCCCTGCTCCTTGGCCATCTTGATGGAGACGGGTTGGAACTCGCCCAAAAAGGTGGAACAGCAAAAAGGGTTGCCGCATATGCCAAGACCACCCAGCATTTTGGCCTCATCACGCACGCCAATTTGGCGCAGCTCAATACGGGTGCGGAATATCCCGGCCAAATCCTTTACAAGTTCTCTAAAGTCAATGCGTCCGTCGGCTGTGAAGTAAAACAAAATCTTACTGCCATCAAAGGTGTACTCCACATCCACAAGCTTCATCTCAAGCTTATGCTCGGCAATTTTGCCTTGGCAGATGCCGGCCGCCTTCTTTTCCTTGTCACGGTTGCTCTCCAGCGTTGCTATGTCACGCTCGGTAGCCCTGCGGATAACCTTCTTTAGGGGTTGCACCACAGCCTCCTCGGGCACCTCTCGGTTGCCCATGGCCACCTCGCCACACTCTATGCCTCGTGTGGTTTCAACAATGGCCCAGTCGTGCTTATTTAGCGAGTTTCCGTTTGGGTCAAAGTAATAAACCTTGCCCACATTCTTAAATCTAACACCAACTACTTCTGCCATATTTCCTCCTGTTGCAGGCCAAAACCTATGGCCCACTTCGGTTATATTTAATAATACTCAGCCTTGCGCATATATATTTACATCTCGGTTGCGCCGGCACACAGGGCCGCCGTAATTAGCGATAACCCCATGTTTCGCCCAACACGTTGAATGGCCTCATCCAGCAGGGACACAAGCTCAAAATGCCTGCGCAGTGGGGCATCGGACAGCCCAAGAAGCTCTCGGCGAAGTTGCAGTGCCGCACAAATGAGCACCTGCTTGTAACCCTCACGGGGGTTTTTTGGTTTCTCCAAAGCGCAGAGTAGGGACAATGCCCTGTACTCCTCGCCCGATATTAGTGCCTGCACTATATCGGCCGCCTGGCGCTCGGGGCTTTTCTCCCCTTCGGTCATTATGGCCATTGCCCGCCCAAGGCTCCCCCCTGAAAGCTCCACCGCCCTGTCAAGTTCCGAGGGGTCGGCATCCCGGTGGATTAGCCCAAGCTGGGTGCGGCAGGCCGCCTCGCTCAGCGGCTCAAGGGCTATGGAGACCGCACGGGACTGTATGGTGGGTAGCATCAAGTGGCGGCTGGGACAGGTCAGTATAAAGTAGGAATTGTCGGGCGGCTCCTCGATTAGCTTTAGGAGCAGGTTTTGGTTTTCGGGTGGCATGTGCTGGGTTTCGGCCAACAGATATACCCTTGCCCGTCCCTCGCTGGGGGCAAGGCCTGACTGCCTACGCAGTTCGCGCAGGTTGTCACGGCTAAAAAGCTTATGATCAAGCTGTCCGTCGTGGCTCTGAAAATCGGGGTGGGAGGCCGAGCTAAGCTTGCGGCAGTGGCTACACTCACCGCAGGGGGCAACGCCTGCCCCCTCACAGAGAATACAGGTCGCAATATATTGGCCAAATGTGCGTTTGCCACAGCCATCTGGCCCCTCGATTAGCAGGGTGTGGGGCAGTCGCCCGTGTTGTAACATTCCCTCAAGCAGTGAGGTAGCTCTGCGGTTTTCCAGTATCGTAAAGCTCATTGTTTCTCCCCTGTCAGGCAGTGGTAATTAAAACTTGTTTGGCGCAGGTGAGATGCACCAACCGTACATATTAAAATATTTTGCAGGGTGGGTAGCATCACACAAGGGGTGTTTACCACTCGGCTTAAAACATTAGGATTTTAGTTTTTGGTTACTCTTTATACCAAAAGATGTGGCTTTATACTTTTTCAAAACGCTCAACATCCAGCACAAATACGGTGGCACCCCCCACCGATATCTCGACGGGGAAGACCGACATGCCGGCCCCATATGCGGCGGCCGAGGGTGTCATGCGACTGCGCTTTTTACAGCTCCCCGAGATAAGGTCGATGGCCTGCTGAACCTGGTCATCCTGCACGCCTATAAGCAGCGTGGTGTTGCCCGACATGAGAAATCCGCCGGTGGTGGCCAAACGTGTCACCGAAAAGCCCTCATTTGTAAGGGTGTTTGAAACCTTGCTGCTGTCATCGTTTGTTACAATTGCAAGAATCATTTTCATGTGGCAAACCCTCCCGAAGTTAAAGTGTGGCGGCGCATTGTGGTGTCGAAAAGGCTGATAAAAGCGGATAAAACCTAAAATGCGCAGGCCATAAACTCAAAAGTGCGCCCACGGCGACACCTTTTATCTATTTTACCACATTTACAGCAATTGCGCCACCATTTTTTAGCGCCTCCAGCACCTGTGGGGTAAGTCTTTCGCCCGGGAGGGCAAGGGGTATACCCGGTGGGCAGACCGAAAGAGGAAGGGCGGCCACCTGTCCCACCAAATCATCTGACAAGGGCAGACTGTGGGAGGGGCACTGCATTGCCTGCTCCATCGACATGGAAACAGGTGGGGGAGGGGGCAAAAACTGCAGCTCCTCCAGCGGTCGTTTTAGTGGGGTGGAGCAAACAAGTTGCTCCAGGGTGTTTAGGTGCTCGGGGGTGTTGCAGGGGGAGGCCATGAGCACACACAGCCCACCGCCCAGATATTCCGGCTCTATGCCACCCTCACGCAGGTGGCGGGAAAAGTCGTTGTCGGTATAGCCCATGTGGCGGTACCCCATGCTGATGCGGTGGGGTTCGGTTTGGGCAAGCAAAAAGCCGCACTTTTGCGCCACGGACTTTATCCGGGCCATGCGCTCACAAAGGCGGACAGCGGCCGCTATGTATGCCCCCTTTAGGTAGGGCAGGGTCATGTCGGCCGAAAGCATGATGGGGTAGGAGGGACTGGTAGAGCCAAACATGGCCATTGCAGCCTTGGCAGGTGGGGCGTAGTCCTCATGGGCTATGTGCAGTAGTGCGCCGCCGGTAAGCACAGGCAGGGTTTTGTGTAGCGAGTCACAACACATGTCGGCCCCCTGTGCTATGGGGTGGGAATAACCCTTTATAAATGCAAGGTGGGCACCATGGGCATTGTCGACCAACAGGGGCAGACCTGCGTCGTGACAAAGCTTGGCAAGGGCCTTGATGTCGGCCATCTGACCTATGTAATCGGGGCTTGTAATGTAGACGGCCTTGGCATCGGGGCAGTGGGTTAGTGCGACCTTTAGCTGTGATGGTGTTACGGGCAGTGCAAGGCCGGGTATGCCGTCCGTGGCATCGGCAAGCTCGGGCCAAATCCAGTGGGGGGACAACCCCAACAGTGCCATGGCCGACACGGCGGCGCTGTGTATCATGCGCGAACATATTACCTTGTCGCCACGGCGCGTGGCAAGGCTTAGCATTGTTTGTATACAAAGGGTACTGCCCCCCGCCGACAACAGCGAGCGGTGCGCACCGTACAGGGTGGCGTATTCCTGCTCCAGACGGTAGAGGGCATCGTCGCAGTGGTACAGGCTGTCGGCCCCCTCAACCTCGGTTATGTCACGCAAAAAGACATCCCCCATATCGTA
>CAYJGQ010000113.1:0-5611 GCA_964369885.1 uncultured Oscillospiraceae bacterium | reverse complement strand
GGCAAAAATGGGGGGCAGACATAGCTACCCCCCATTTTGGTATGTATTTAGTTTTGTGCCGATACATTTATAATGCGTTGGTTGCGGCTTCCCCTAAAATCAAGGGTGAGATCACGCAGGGAATCAACATAAAGTCCGTCCACCAATGTATCGGTTTGGGCAAGCAGGGCGGCTATGTCCTGCTCTGTGGCGGCTTTTTGCTCAAGCTGATCCAGCGTCCAACCCGAGTAAACCATGACATCAAGCCCACGAGCCTTGACAGCCTTGGCAAGATGTGCAAGTGGTGCGGCCTGACAAAAAGGCTCCCCCCCCGAGAAGGTAACCCCCTTTAGCAGTGGGTTTTGGGCAATAAGACTTAGTATTTCGGCGCAGGATAGCTCAAACCCGCCCTCAAAGGGGTGGGTTTGAGGATTGTGACAACCCGGGCAACGGTGGGGACAGCCCTGCACAAATATTGTAAAGCGCAGGCCTGGGCCGTCCACCGCCGACTCGGGCACATAGTTGTTAATTTGTAGCAACGGTGATGGTATGCTTGACACGGTCTTGCTCCTCCGATTGTTTTGCGTTATTAAAGCGGTCGGTGGTGCCCACAAGATATCCTGTGATGCGGCGAATTCTTTCAAACTTTATACCTTTTCCAATAGCGGTTGCATGTTCAGTCATTTTGGGAACTCCTTTCAATACCGTTGTTATTTTTTTAGATAAATGGCGCTATGAATTTATACATTATGTAATTTAATATAAATTTACGTCTTAAAGTTATAGTATTTTGGCATTCCGGGATGTGCTTTTTGTAGCTCCATAAGGCGCTCTATGGGCACTTCCTCGCCGTCACGGCGGCCGCAACGTGGGCAAACATCACCAATTATGCCTGTGTAACCACACACGGGGTCACGGTCGACAGGATGGTTTACCGAACCGTAGCCCACACCCATCTCCTTCATGCAGCGGATTATTGACTCAAAGGCGGCAAGGTTTTTGCTGGCGTCACCGTCAAGTTCGACATAGCTTATGTGGCCCGCATTGGTGAAGGCATGGTAGGGGGCCTCGGTGGCTATCTTCTTAAAGGCGGTGGTGGTGTAGTAAACCGGCACATGGAAGGAGTTTGTGTAGTAATCGCGGTCGGTTATGCCGGGGATTTCACCAAAAATCTTTTTGTCTATGCGCACAAACCGTCCCGACAACCCCTCGGCAGGGGTGCCCAGCAGGGTGAAGTTTAGTCCGGTGGCCTTGGCCTGTTCATCACAGCGGGTGCGCATGTGGGAAACTATGCGCAAACCAAGCTCCTGTGCGCGCTGGCTTTCGCCGTGATGCTCGCCAATCAAGGCCTTTAGGGTTTCGGCAAGGCCAATAAAGCCAACGCTCAGTGTGCCGTGCTTTAGTATAGACTCTATGGTGTCATCGTTTCGTAGCTTGTCCGAATCCAGCCAAACACCCTGCCCCATAAGGAAGGGATAGTTAAAGCAGCGGCGGCGACTTTGAATGTCCAGGCGGTGCAAAAGCTGACGGAAAATAAGTTCCATCTTCTCATCAAGCATGGAGAAAAATGCCGAGAGGTCGCCCTTTGCACGAAGCCCCAAACGGGGAAGATTTATTGAGGAAAAGCTAAGGTTGCCACGTCCACAGGTAACCTGACGGTCGGGGTCGTGGACATTGCCCATAACTCGGGTACGACAACCCATGTAGGATACCTCGGTGTTGTAGTCACCCTCCTTGTAGTATTGCAGGTTAAAGGGGGCATCAAGAAAACTAAAGTTTGGGAAAAGGCGCATGGCCGAGGTTTCCATAGCCAGCTTAAAGAGGTCGTAGTTGGGGTCCTCAGGGTTGAAGTTTACCCCCTCCTTGACCTTGAAGATCTGCACCGGGAAAATAGGTGTTTCGCCGTTGCCAAGGCCTGCCATTGTGGCCTTTAGCAGGTTTTTTATAACCAAACGTCCCTCCACAGAGGTGTCGGTGCCGTAGTTCAGCGAGCTAAAGGGAACCTGAGCACCTGCTCGGGAATTCATGGTGTTTAGGTTGTGTATAAGGGCCTCCATGGCCTGATATGTAAGGCGGTCGGTGCGTGCCCAGGCTGTCTTTTGGGCGTATTCATCGGCTTTTTTGGGGTCGGTGTCGGAGCTTAGCTCCTTAAAATCTGCCAGTGCTCTTGCGTATTCCTTTTCGTAGGACTTGCGCACACCGGGGGCCATGCAGTAATCAAAGTTTGGCACCGACTGTCCGCCGTGCATCTCATTTTGGTTGGCCTGTATGCCTATGCAGGCCAGTGCCGAGTAGCTGACAATGCCGGCCGGTTCACGAAGGTAGCCGTGGCCTGTTGAAAAGCCACCATCAAAAAGCTTTAAGAGGTCAATTTGACAGCAGGTTTCGGTCAACATGTAAAAGTCCTTGTCATGGATGTGGATGTCGCCCGCAATGTGGGCACCTGCCATATCCTTGGGAAGGATGTAGTTGTTTACAAAGTAATTTGACCCCTCAGAGCCGTACTTTAGCATGGTGCCCATGGCCGAGTCGGCGTCGATGTTGGCGTTCTCACGCTTTAGGTCGGCATCTCGGGCATCGGTGAAGGTGAGCTGATTGTATATATCCATCAAATCATCCTTGGTTTGACGAACCTTTGTGTGCTCGGCGCGGTAAAGAATGTAGGCCTTGGCCACATTAAAATAACCGGCATCTACAAGGGCTTCCTCCACCTTGTCCTGCACAAGCTCAACCGTGGGGGTTTGGCCGGTGCTAAGGCGCTCCATAACCTGCTTTGTAAGGGGGGCAAGCTGCTCTGGTGGGATTTGATGCTCCGATACGGCCTGACTTGCAAGACGTATGGCCTCTAAAATTTTAAGGGAATCAAACGGCACCTCACTACCGTCACGCTTGCGTATGTGGGTAAAAAATACAGTTTCGGTTGCCATAACTTCCTCCAGACTAATTTTGTCTTATATATTTTGCAAAGTAAATGGTATTATCGTTTTTCAACATAATTAATGCTGTTTACAGCCAAAATTTTATCCTATCTATTGGGTGTGAAAAGTTAAAAATTATAGATAAAACACAATATATAGTTGATTTTACGAATTTATACCGTAGCTGTATTATAGCCCTTAAAAAGATGGAATGCAATGCCTTAAAAAAAAATTGGCATATATACCAAAAAATAATGTCAAAATTCATCACAGAATGTTCACAAAATAAGTAGACAAATATTATTGTAAAAAAATGTATAATTTTAGGGTTTGATATGGTATACTGTCATAGGTGTATATATTGATGGGAGGAAATGTTATGATAAAGGCAACAGTACAGGCCAACCGCAGTTTTCGCACCTTTGATAAAGGGCGCGCAGTTTCAAAGCTGGAGCTATTAGAGCTAATTGACCTTGCCAGACTTACCCCCTCAGCGGTAAACGCTCAACCCCTAAAGTACAAATTGGTGTGGGAGCAGGACATTTGCGACAAACTGACCGAGGTTACAGCCTGGGCCGCCGCACTGCGCCAGCTAAAACTCCCGCCTGAAGGGAGCGAGCCTACCGCATATATTGTGGTGTGCCTGGATGAAACATCAAGAATCATTCCCCCTGCACATATGATAGACGTTGGCATTGTGGCGCAAACAATACTTCTGGGCGCCACCGAGAAGGGCCTTGGCGGTTGTATGCTGCGTTCCTTCAAAGCCGATGCCGTAAAGGAAGTGCTATCCCTGCCCACTACGGCACAACCCCTCATGCTAATTGCAATTGGCAAACCTGCCGAGCATGTGAAAATTGTGGAGCTTGGCATGGATGGCAGTACAAGCTATTACAGGGATGATAATGGGGTTCATTGCGTGCCAAAGCGCAGTATTTTCGAATTGATAATAGACTGATTTTTTTACACATATTTATAAACCTATACATAGCAGTAAGCACCGCTCTGTCATATATTTGCAGGGGGGTGCTTGCTTTTATTACACATATAAAGAGATAGCGTGAAATACAGCCTGGTGTTCAGCCCTTGCAAGTGGCTCGGCCTTGGACTATAATGTAAAGAGATTAATTTTTGCATTGGGAGGGGATGCACAGTGGCAAAGGTCGGACTGATTTTGGAGGGCGGAGGCTTTAGAGGCATTTACACCGCCGGGGTGCTGGATTTCTTTTTGGACAGTGGCATAAAATTTGAGGATATATACGGTGTGTCGGCAGGGGTGTGCAATGCATTGTCCTATATATCGGGGCAACGTGGGCGTAATCTTGACATACACCTTTCCTACTGTGGGGACAGCAGGTACGCCGGAATAAAAAACTACCTGCGTGATGGCTCGGTGTTTGGCGACTTTATGTTTAAGACGGTGCACGAGGAGCTAAAACCCTTTGACAACCAAGGCTTTATGGACAGCGGATGCCGTCTGACCGCCGTGTCCAGCGACTGCCAAACAGGACGGGCTGTCTACCTGCCGGTTGAGCAACTACCAAGAGATATACCGGCGGTCAAGGCCTCCTGTAGTTTACCATTTATCTCACAAATGGTGCGATATGAAGGAAAACATCTGCTGGATGGCGGCGTGTCGGATGCCATTCCCATTGCCAAATCCATTGCCGATGGCAACACAAAAAATGTAGTAATACGCACACGCTCTATGGGGTATCGCAAAAGTTCCTCAAAAAGCAGTCTGCACCACCACCTGTACTACCCATTCCACCCTGCACTGCTTCGTGCGCTTTCCACCCGTGCAGTGAGGTATAACCACACGCTAAGCCTAATAGAAAACCAGCGCCAAGAGGGCAATGCAGTGGTGATTACCCCCTCTATGAATTTGAGGGTAGACCGACTGGAGCGCAACCGCGCAAAGCTAAATGCACAGTATATGCTGGGATACAACGACGCCCGTGCCGCATATGATGATTTGGTAAGATTCTGCGAAAAGGCCGACAATGTAACAATTTCACATAAATAATGATCTGTCAACCGAGAGGAGAAACTCATGGATAATAGACAGCTAATACAAAAGGCACTGGAGGCGCGAGAATATTCCTACTGCCCATACTCGGGATTTGCTGTGGGGGCCGCACTGCTTGGCAAAAGTGGCAAGATGTACCTTGGGTGCAACATTGAATCTGTGTCATACTCCCCCACCAACTGTGCCGAACGCACAGCCTTTTTCAAGGCGGTGTCGGAGGGGGAGCGCAGCTTTGAGCGTATAGCCGTAGTGGGGGCCGAAGTGGGCAAAATACCTACATCGCTAACACCGCCATGTGGTGTATGCCTTCAGGTTATGAGCGAATTTTGTGACCCCGAAACATTTATTGTGGTGCTAAATAACCAGCAGGACCAACCCGTGGAATACCGCCTTTGCGACCTGCTGCCCGTTGGGTTTAGTGGATAGGCACTTTGCAATGTGGCGACAACCCATAACTTAGCGCAGGGCATGGCGGCGCTTTAGGCGGTGCTGTGTGCGCGCTTTTCCGCCCTGGGCGGGCGGTGGGCTAGACGGGGATAACCCCGCCGAAAAGACCCTCGACGGGGGCCACCCCGACTTCGCCCCACACCCACCCAAAACAAAAAACCGCACACAAATGCCAAAATGCATAAAACCAACCTAAAATCCCCCGACACCTAAATGTTTTAAGGTGTCGGGGGATTTG
>CAYJGQ010000112.1:0-5738 GCA_964369885.1 uncultured Oscillospiraceae bacterium | reverse complement strand
CAAAAAGTTTGTGGGGTGTGGGGCAAAGCCCCACGGTCTTTCGCGTAAGCGACAGAGAAAGCGTTCCCACGGTCTTAAAAAGGGGGGGTTATCCGTTGCGTATAGCCTCAAGTGCCGATATTTTGACAGCACGGTTGGCCGGGTAGAAGCCTGAAATTAGGCCAATAAGGGTTGCAAATATAAGAGATGTGCCCACAAGCCAGCCCGGGATGATAGAAATATAACTTCCCATACCCATGCCACCGCCCATCATGCCCATCATACCCATACCGCCCATCATAAAACTGCTACCACCGCCCATCATGCCCATATTAGACACATAATTAAGCACGAAAGAAATGGCATATGACAGCCCAATGCCTATTACACCGCCAAAAAACCCAATGCAACCGGCCTCCATAAGAAATACCGAGCGAATGTTGCCAAGCTTACAGCCCAGCACCTTCATAACACCGATTTCACGGGTGCGCTCATAAATAGACATTATCATGGTGTTGGTAATACCTATGGCCGCAACAAACAGCGAGATAAAACCCAAACCGCCCAGCATCAGTTGCTGTTGGCGTGCCTGTTCTTCCATCGGTTCACGGATATCCTCCATAGAAAAGGTCTCAAAACCCATATCGTTTATCTGCTGTTCCACCGTCGACACCATTTCCATGTCCTGCACACGCACACGCACGTCGGTGTATCCGTCGTCGTTACTTGTCTTTATGCCGTTTTCACGGTTGTACTCCTTGATAATGGCCTTAAGATCATTGATATCCATAAAAATACCTGAGCTTGTTTCATACCCCTTACCCCAGTCCTCGGTTAAAACGCCTACCGGTGTAAGCTCGTAGCGCAGGGGGGAGTCTTCCTCGTCCTGCATTATGGTTTCAAGGGTAATTTCGTCGCGCCAAATATCAACAAATGGGTCGGGGAGCTCCCCGGTTATGGGGTCGGGGTCACGCCATACATACTGTCTATCTCCCGAGCGCTTTGTATCAATAAAATCGTAGGCGGTGTACTGTCCAAGCACCACTGTAAACTCTTTGTCCTGTTCGTTGAAAAAACGCCCATCCGATATCTCGTAACCAAAAAGCTCCAGAGCCTCGGGGTAAACACCAATTATGTTTGTGTAGGACATTTCGTAGCGGTCCTTGCTACCCGACACCACCTTTGTAGATAGGTCCCAAGGCTGCCAAAAAGGCGTGGCCACCTGTACCCCCTCAAGTTCTGACATTGCCTTTATGGCATCATCGTCCAAATCCACCTTGTCGGGGCCGTCGTTACCGTAGTTATAAACCTGTATAACATTAAGATCGCCCATCTCGGCCAACATGGCCTCCTGATTTACATTCATAGCAACGCCCAAAGAGATCATAACCACAATGGCACAGGTACCCACAACAACACCTATAATGGTAAGCAGTGTGCGCACCTTGCGTCGGGTGAGGTTGTTAAAACACATTGATATAACATCAAATATTTTCATCGTCGTCCTCTTCCAGCTCGGCCAGCAGGCGTGCAGCCTTGCGCTTTTTATGCACGACCACTATTACAATAATCGCCGCAAGCAGTCCGCCACCTATGGCCACCCATACCCAAATACTAATGCCGCCCTGCTCAATGGGCATACCGTCGGGGCCGTATACAGTGCCATCGGGGCCTACCATGTTTCCGTTTTCGTCAAAATACATATCTCCCCCCATGGTGGGGTCAAACATGCCCTCGTCGCCACCCATGCTCATGTCCATAACCTCTATGGAGTAGGGGAGGGTTACAACATTTTCATTCATATTTATGTCCTCGTATACAATCACAATATTACCTGTGAGTATACCTGCCTGCATCGGCTCAAGGAAAAAGTCAAATGTACCCGAACTGCCCGACTCAATATTACCTACATTATCAAGCTGGCCGGGGGTTAGGATGTTGCCATCAATCGAGCCTGAAAGGTTGTAAACTGTGCTGCGCCCCTTGTTGGTGTAGCTTACCTCAATTGGGAACTCCTCACCAACATACATCATATCGGGCAGGGTGGGGGGCGTCACCGAAAAACGATCCTGCTGTGCCACCGGAATTGAGATGCTCTCGGTGCGGCTTACATCATTGCGGGTGTCGTTGTCACGGTATTGGTAGCTCATAGCCACCTCAACAGCGGCCGGTTCGGGGCTGGCCGCTGCCCTTACCTGCATGGTTATACTGCGCGTTAGGGTGCTCTTGGCCGCCATGGAGGGTATGTAAAATGTGTTGGAGGAATTTACAAGGGTAAAGGCCTCGGGGGTGGAGATGGTAACCACCATGTTGCCCACATCCAAAAGGCTTGTATTGTTAAGTGTTATATTCAGCGTAAAGCTTTGTCCTGCCAGCACCTCGCCACCGCCGTAGCTGTAATCACTTATAATTACATATGGGGTGGGCTCGGGCAGGTCTACCGATACATCATCGTCATCGTCGTCGTAATCGCTACCTGTATTGGTGGAAGGGGTGTAGGGCACAGCCTGCGAGAGGGTTACAGATATGGTGTTTTGGTAAAAAGATAGATCGCTTGTGTTATAGGCACTGAGTGAGAGGGTATTGCCATTGCCTGTGTACTTTATGTCCATGTCCTCGGTTATATCCACCTTGTAGCTTACCTTAAAAGGAGCGGTAGTGGTCTCTACACCCAATAGCTTAACACTGCCGGTTGGGAGTGTCTTGGCTGTAAAACTGCCTGGGTTTACATTTACACCAAATTCGTTATTATTTATCGAATCGGCCAGGGCCTGCGCCTCGGTGGCAAGGCTGAATATTTCCTCCACCACCACACTGCCCTCAAGCACTGTGTTGCGGGTAATACTTGTGTTTGTTATACGGGGCACCACACCTGTGGCGGTGGGGGTGAGCATTGTGCCGTTAGATGCACCTGCCACCATGCTTATAATCCAAACCACAGTGCCCATTACCATTAAAAATGCAAGAACAAGTGAAACTACACGCTTTGCTTTCATAACTACTCCTTTTTGGCTACCGCCGCCTAAAAATTAAATACACAAAAAGTGGGTTTGCCAAACCCCAATACACTCCAATACCACCAAGATTATGGCGGCATATATACAGCCATGGCATATGTAGGCCGTAAATTTACTCCACAATTTCAAATTCGTTATTGGCCAAGGTTAAAAGTGCGTCTTTGTAAAAATGTTCTTTTACAAATATGTAATCTGTATTAAAGGTCGATACCGCATATATAGGTATACCCTCACGTGATAGCAGGGTGGAGATTTTGGCCAAAATTCCAACCAGCGTAAAATCCAAATTACCCTCAATCCTAAATCCCTGCCATCCCTCCTCGCAGTGGGTTACATTGCGGGGCAAAGAGGCAGTTCTGCATACAAGCGAGCTTTCCTCATCGGTTTTTGCCATAAAGACAAATTCATCCTCAAAATTCACCTGAGAGAAATCACTCACCTTGCAAACACTAAAAAATCCCGATATCTTTTTTATCTTCATATGTACAAATTGCCATTTGTCGATGACTTTATGTGGCAACAACCCCCTCATTCTGTGGCGTTGTCTCGTCATTTTTGGGTAGCAGGCTTATGGGGACATTCTCCCTATCCTCCACAATTGCGCCGTCCACCAATGTTATTATGCGGTCGGCATAGTCTGCCAATTCCACATCGTGGGTTACAAGCACTATTGTTTGGTCGTTTTTGCGGGCCATGTCCACAATTAACTCCATGACCTCGACGGTGGTTTTGGTGTCGAGGTTGCCTGTGGGTTCGTCGGCAAAAACAATGGCAGGTCGTCCAACAAATGCCCTTGCAATGCCCACACGCTGCTGCTGTCCGCCCGACATCTCGGTGGGGCGATGTTTCCAGCGGTTGGCAAGACCCACCTGCTTGAGCATCTTAATGGCGGCTTTTTTTCTGTCGCCATGCCCCATGCCCCTAAACATAAGTGGCATACTAACATTTTCGGCCGCCGTCAGGCGCTCCATGAGATTGTAGGACTGAAATACAAACCCCAAATTTTTTTGCCTAAAGATTGCAAGTTCACGTTCGTTCATGGTAGATATGTTTTGTCCAAGAATGCTCACGCTGCCCTTTGTGGGCTTTTCAAGCCCTGCAAGCATGTTAAGCAGGGTGGACTTACCACTGCCCGAGGTACCAAGAATACAGCATATGCTGCCCTTTTGTATCTCTAAATTTATACGCCCAAGTGCAACTACCTTTTCATCACCCAGCCTATAAATTTTGCGCAGTCCTTTAATTGTAATAACAGGTTTTTTTTGCACACAGCCACGCCCTTTTATTAATATGTGTTCTGTATTGCTCCTTGTAGTACACTTAATAAACAATATCATAGTGGGGATATATTGTCAACACTGTAAAAGTGGTGTTTAAACGGTATTTTGTTGCATGGTTTTACAAAAAATATATTTTTTTTATATTATTATATATTGCGAGGCAAAAAAAAGATACCCCAATATATGGGGTATCTCGTTTGGTAAAATTTACACGCCACCCAGCGAGCTCATGTTTTCATGCATGATTTCGGGGGTGTAGGAGGACAGCTCTGAGCTATTGTATGCAATTTCAAGCTCGGAGCCCCAAGCGGCAGCCATTTCACGGAATTCATCAGAGCGAAGCTCCATGAGGGCGGCGGTGGAATAATTTGCCTGCACCGAACCGTCGGCCAAAACATCAAGACGAATGGCCACATAATATCCATACTCGTCTTCAATGAACTGCACTTCGTTTAGAGGGGCAACGTCCATCACCTCGGTGTAGGCCACGGGTAGGTTGGGGTCGGCCATTTGGGTGTAGAGGTTGTGCACCAAAGGATCGTCATGGGTGTGGGGGATGTTTTCCTCGCCTGCGTAGACGCCGATCTCCCATTCTACATAAAGATCGTCAAAGGATTCTCCGGCCACAATGCGGTCGTAGTAGGAGCGAGCCGAAGCCTCAGCGGCGTCGATATCCTCCTGCGTGGGGGCAACCTCATTGCCCTCGTCGTCCAGTGTGGGCATGGGCTTGTCAAATACCATTACCTGGGTTAGGTTGTAATTCTCTCTTAGGTAGGTGTCTACCTCCTCGGTGGGAACGGCCATTTCGCCCCCCTCGCCGTAGTAGTGTAGGAATATATCCGAGCTTTTTGTACTATATTCGTAGTAGTCTTTTAGGGTTTGCAGGCCTATACCGTTGGGCTCAAACAGGGTGCTGTAGGTGGTAAGCATCTGGGCGGCGTAGGCATCTACCTCGGTTTGGTCAATGTCGGTGTATTCAAGGCCAAGCTCATCAAACTTGTTCATAACGCCAAGGTAACGCTCAACATCAAGTGTGGTGCTGTCAAGTATCCATTGGGTGGCGCTCTTGTCCTCAATGGTTATATCAAGCAGGTCCTCGCTCTCGGTATTGTAAGTGCCGGCAAGGTTGTAGGCATCCAGCATAAAGCGCATGTAAAGTCCGCCATTTACAGCGTAATCTCCTGCCGAGGCAACCCCCTGAGCAGATTCGGTAGCAGGTGTGGTGGAACAGCCACTCATCATGCCTACAACAAGCATTAGCGCAGCCATAAGAGATAAAAGTTTTTTGTTCATGGTAATCTCCATTTCATCGCATTTTAATTTTCACTATTTTTTTGAAAACCTTCCCCATTTTATCAGCAATTGTGTCACTTGTCCAGAAATAATATGTGAACATTTATCGGTTGTGATGGGCAGAGGGTGTAAAGAATATATGAAATAGGAATATTAATGCAGTATTGGG
>CAYJGQ010000111.1:0-5996 GCA_964369885.1 uncultured Oscillospiraceae bacterium | reverse complement strand
ATCAAACGACTTTTGATCACATCGCTTAGGCGGCCTTGCCTCCCCGAAACCGCAATTTTTTGAAAAAAACCCATAAAACTTTTACCCACTCTTACTCCACACTTTGTGTGTGGCGGTAGGTGAGGGGTGGGGCGGAGGCCGTCGCCCTCGGAGAGGGTGCACCCACACCGGCAGGTGGGGGTGGTTGTCCGCCGAGCGTGCGAGGCGATAAGACAACACGGCCGTAGCCACGCCACCGCCGAAGAAGTACCTGTGATTGGTGTATCCGCAAAAAACTTCGCCCCCGGCCAAAGGCCGGGGGCGTGCATAAGTTTTGGGTCAAACTTTTTTCAAAAAGTTTGTGGGGTGTGGGGCAAAGCCCCACGGTCTTTCGCGTAAGCGACAGGGACAGCGTACCCACGGTCTTTCGCGTAAGCGACAGAGGCAAGGTCTACCACATCTTGGCCAGGCGCTCCATGGCCTCAACGGTGTTTTCACGGGTGTTAAAGGCCGACAATCTAAAGTAGCCCTCACCACAATTGCCAAAGCCCTGACCGGGTGTACCTACCACAGCGGCCTCATTCAGAAGTTTGTCAAAGAAACTCCAGCTATCCATACCTGCGGGGCACTCAAGCCAAATATACGGCGAGTTCACGCCACCTACAAATGGAATGTTTAGCTTGGTAAGAGCCTCGGCCATAACCTTGGCATTACCCATATAGTAATCAAGATTTTCACGAATTTCCTTTTGTCCCTCGTCCGAGAAGACGGCCTGTGCACCCTTTTGAACAATATAGGGCACACCATTAAACTTGGTGGTTTGGCGGCGTAGCCAAAGCTGATTTAGCGCCACCTGCTCACCCTTTTCGGTTTTGCCCATCAGCTCCTTGGGCACAACGGTGTAGCCACAACGTGTACCTGTAAAACCTGCTGTCTTGGAAAGACTGCAAAACTCCACAGCACACTCACGAGCGCCCTCAATCTGGAAAATAGAGCGAGGAAGCGAGTCGTCGCTTACAAAGGCCTCATATGCGGCATCAAACAGAATTACCGCACCGTTTTTCTTTGCGTAGTCCACCCAAAGCTTAAGCTGCTGGGCGGTGTAAACCGAACCTGTTGGGTTGTTGGGGGAGCAAAGGTAAATAAGATCGGCCTTTATGCTGTCATCCGGCAGGGGTGCAAACCCGTTATCCATGGTGGAGGGAAGCAGCACAATATTGCGCCCGTTCATGGTATTTGTGTCAATGTATGCAGGATAAACAGGATCGGGTATAAGCACGGTGTTGGCTTTGTCAAACAAATCGGTGATATTACCAACATCACTCTTTGCGCCATCGCTTATAAAAACCTCTCCCATATCAAGGGTAACCTTGCTGCGCTTTTGGTAGTAATTAACCACAGCTTCACGCAAAAAGTCATATCCCTGCTCGGGGCCGTAACCACGAAAACCCGAGGGTGTGCTCATCTCGTCGGTTGCATCCTTCATGGCCTTAACCACTGCGGGTGCAAGGGGTATTGTAACATCGCCAATACCCATGCGTATTAGCTTTTTATCGGGATTTTTCTCGACAAATGCATTCACACGCTTTGCTATGTCCGAAAACAAATAACTCTGCTTTAGTGCCAAAAAGTTCTCATTAATTCTTGCCATTTCTTAAATTACCTCCATATATCAAAACTAAAATTAAACAAATACTTTATCCCACTGCACATCAGTCCTCCAGCAGTAGTTCGGGCGAGGAATTCCCCTGTGTCAAGGTTACTCCCTTTAACCTGCGGTTTATGGCTCTGGTGCGAACCCCCACAAGTTTATCCAACTCATCAGAGGCCATACGCATACGATCCTGCGCCTTGTCCAGTGCATCGCCAAACTTTACAAATTCCTGTTTTACCCCCTCAAGCACGGCCCAAACCTCACTTGAATGCTTTTGTATGGCCAGGGTCTTAAAGCCCATTTGTAGGGAGTTTAACAAAGCCGCCATTGTGGTGGGGCCTGCTATGCTTATTTTAAGCTTTTGAAGCTCCTCCACCATCCCACGGCGCACCACCTCGGCGTATAGTCCCTCAAGTGGCAAAAACATTATGGCAAATTCGGTGGTATGGGGCACATCTATATACTTACTGCTAATATCCTTTGCAAATACCTTTATGCGACCTGTCAGTATCTTGGCGGCCTCCTCTACAGCCTTGGGGTCGGCTGTATCATAGGCATCAAGCAGGTTTTGATAGGCATCCATAGGAAACTTTGCGTCTATTGGCAAATAAACAAACTCATCGTTTTCACCGGGAAGCTTTACGGCAAACTCAACACGATCGGCCGAAAACTGCTTTGTGGCTACATTGGTGTCGTACTGCTCGGGGCTTAGTATCTGCTCAAGTATTGCGCCAAGCTGTACCTCCCCCAAAATACCTCTGGTCTTAACATTTGAGAGCACCTTTTTAAGGTCATCCACCCCGGTTGAGAGCTTTTGCATCTCCCCAAGCGATTTATAAACCTGTTCTAAGCGCTCGCTAACCAGCTTAAAGCTCTGGTTTATGCGCTCTTCAAGGGTTTTTTGTAGCTTTTCGTCAACCGTTGCACGCATCTCCTCAAGCTTTTTCTCGTTGCTTTCCTGCATTACGGCCACGCGCCCCTCAAAGCCCTTTTGAAAGCTCTCAAAGCGTTTGTCAAGGCTTTCGGCCATCTCGTTTACTGTGCGGCGCAGTGTGGTTATGTTGTTTTGCACACCCACCCCAAATTCCTGAAACCTCTGGGTTTCAAGGGCTACAAGCTGCTCCTGCATATGCTTTTGAGCAGCATTTTGCTGTTCAAGCTGTTTGTGCAAAAAATCCACGGTACTGCGTCCATTTCGTTCCACCGCATCAAGCATTTCTGCCCGTAGGTTTTGCATTTGTTGGTCGGCGCCTTTGGGTTTTGCGGTCTTTAATATCAAAACAATCAGCAGTACTACCACCGCAAGCAAAAGCGCTATTATTATATAATCCACCCTTTTTTACCTCCCTGTGTCACCACTTTTTATAGCCCTGCAATTTAGGGATACCAATAAAGCTAATCACAAAGCAGGCGGAAAGGCCACCTCTCCTGTGCAAACCGTGGTGGCACCACCCTGCATCAGCACAGTCCCCTCCTCGGTCCAGGTAATTACAAGATCTCCCCCACGCAGATGAACCATAACAGGCTGGCCACGCTTGCAGTGCCCACACAACACGGCGGCCACCACACAGGCACAGGCCCCTGTACCGCAGGCCCAGGTCTCGCCCGAACCCCTCTCCCACACCCGCATTTGCAGGGTGTTTTGGTCTATCACTCGGATAAACTCGGTATTTACCCTCTGGGGAAACAGTGAATTATGCTCAAATTTGGGACCAATGCTTTCAAGGTCAAGGCCATCCACATCCTCGGTAAACACCACTGCATGAGGATTGCCCATCGACACCGCCGTGAGATTCCACTCCTTGCCTGCAATATTTATGGGTTGATTTATGTGGTTTTGACCCTCAGCGGCAATGGGTATATCTTTAGGGGTAAGAATTGGGGCCCCCATGTCCACAGTCACCTGCTTTACCACGCCGCCATCAACATCAAGCTTTAATATTTTTATTCCGCTGTTTGTTTCAAGATCCACAACGGTTTTGTCGGTCAGACCGTTTTCGTACACATACTTTGCAATACATCTGGTGGCATTGCCGCACATCATGGCCTCAGAACCGTCTGCATTGAATATGCGCATTCTAAAATCAGCTATATCCGAGGGCAAAATAAGCACAAGCCCATCAGAACCTATGCCAAAGCGGCGATCGGCCACATACTGCGACAGTGCCTCGGGGTTTTCGGGGGACGACTCAAGGCAGCTTATGTATATATAGTCATTGCCTGCGCCGTGCATCTTTGTAAATTTATAGTTCATATGAGTGTATCCTCCTAACATGGGCTGCGCCGCCCAAGTTTTTTTATTTGGTCTTAATATTGTGTATACTCGCCACATTTAAGCGCAAAACTTAGATTGTAGAATTTTGCTATTATATGATACCCCGAAAAAAGCGCTGTGTAAAGCGATAAATGATTAAATGCCCTAAAAAAGTAAAATATTAGTATTAACAAATTGTAAAAATTAAAAATGTGGGGCTTTTTTCGGTAAAAACCCTTGATTTTTATTTAAAAATGAATAAAATAATGATTAGCGATTAGCACTTGAATTAAGAGAGTGCTAATAAACCGCAAATAATTTGCAATATATGGAGGTTGTTATCATGACAATTAAGCCCCTTGCCGACCGTGTGGTCATTAAAATGCTTGAGGCAGAGGAAACCACAAAGAGTGGTATTATTCTGACTGCCGCCGCCCAAGAAAAACCCCAGGTTGCCGAAGTTGTGGCCGTTGGCCCCGGTGGCCTTGTTGATGGAAACGAAGTTGTTATGACCCTAAAGGTAGGCGACAAGGTTCTTATGAGCAAGTATGCCGGCACCCAGGTTAAGATCGATGATATCGAGTACACCATTCTTTCGCAGGGCGATATTTTGGCCATTGTGGAGTAATTAATTTTATCAAATTCTGATTTATATGGAGGAGAAATATTATGGCAAAGCAGGTTGTATTTGGCGAAGAAGCCAGAAAGTCACTTCAGTCGGGCATAGACCAGTTGGCCAATGCTGTTAAGGTTACCCTGGGTCCTAAGGGCCGCAATGTAGTATTGGACAAGAAGTTTGGCGCACCCCTTATCACAAACGACGGTGTTACCATTGCCAAGGACATTGAGCTTGAGGACGCATTTGAGAACATGGGCGCTCAGCTTGTAAAGGAAGTTGCCACCAAAACAAATGACGCCGCAGGCGACGGTACCACCACCGCTACCCTGCTTGCTCAGGCGCTTGTGCGTGAGGGCATGAAGAATGTTGCAGCCGGCGCAAACCCCATGGTTGTGCGCAAGGGCATTGCAAAGGCTGTTGAGGCCGCAGTAGAAACCATTGTTTCCAACAGCAAGAAGGTAGCAGGCTCGGCCGACATTACCCGTGTTGCCACCATTTCCTGCGGTGACGAAACCATCGGTCAGCTCATCTCCCAGGCTATGGAGAAGGTTTCGGCCGACGGTGTTATCACCATTGAGGAGTCCAAAACTGCCGAGACCTACAGCGAAGTGGTTGAAGGTATGCAGTTTGACCGTGGCTACATCACCCCCTACATGGTAACCGATACCGACAAGATGGAGGCCGTGTTGGACGACGCTCTACTGCTTATCACCGATAAGAAAATTGCCAACATTCAGGAGCTTCTTCCCCTGCTTGAGCAGGTGGTACAGGCCGGCAAAAAACTGCTTATCGTATCCGAGGATGTGGAGGGCGAAGCCCTTTCCACCCTTATTGTTAACAAACTGCGTGGCACCTTTACCTGTGTTGCCGTTAAGGCTCCCGGTTTTGGCGATCGTCGCAAGGAGATGCTTCAGGATATCGCCACCCTTACAGGTGGTCAGGTTATCAGTGCCGAGCTTGGTTACGAGCTCAAGGACACCCAGATGTCACAGCTTGGCCGTGCCCGTCAGGTTAAGGTTACCAAGGAAAACACCATCATTGTTGACGGCGCAGGTAGCACCGAGGATATCACCGGTCGCATCGGCCAGATCAAGGCTCAAATTGAGGTTACTACCTCCGACTTTGACCGTGAAAAGCTTCAAGAGCGTCTTGCCAAGCTCTCGGGCGGTGTAGCTGTAATCAAGGTTGGTGCCGCCACCGAGATCGAAATGAAGGAAAAGAAGCTCCGCATAGAGGATGCTCTGTCGGCCACCAAGGCCGCCGTGGAAGAGGGCATTGTTTCGGGCGGCGGTGTTGCCTTTGTAAATGCCATCCCCGCTGTTGAAAAGGTGCTTGAGAGCTGTGAGGGCGACGAAAAGACCGGTGCCGCCATCGTGCTTCGTGCTCTTGAGGAGCCCATCCGCCAGATAGCCGCCAACGCCGGCCTTGAGGGTTCGGTAATCATCGACAACATTCGTCGTTCGGGCAAGGTTGGCTACGGCTTTGATGCA
>CAYJGQ010000110.1:0-6027 GCA_964369885.1 uncultured Oscillospiraceae bacterium | reverse complement strand
CGCGCCCCCGCGGCGGGGGGGGGGGGGGGGGGTGGGCGGGCCCTCCATCTTTTATTGTGGGGGGGGGGGGCCCGCCCCCCCCCCCGCGGGGGGGGGGGGGGGGGGCCCCCCCCCCCCCCCCACGGCCTGTGGCAGGGGTGTGGACGTGGTTGTATACATTAAAAAAGTGATATAAGCTCAGATGTGCCGTAGGTAAGCACCCCCATAATAAGGCCGCTGATGCAGATACCAACACCTATGGCCAGCACCGCCCAGCGCAGGCGCAGTTGAAGCATTGCGGCTATGACCGAGCCTGTCCATGCGCCTGTTATGGGAAGGGGGACGGCCACGAACAGACAAAGCCCCACAAGCTCATACTTGCCGATTTTTTGTGCCTTTTGGGCTGCTTTTTCAAGGTAACGGCTAAAAAACTTGCCCACATACTTTTGGCGCGAAAGCCAGCCCAAAATTTGCCGTGAAAACAATATTAAAAAAGGCACGGGAAGCAGGTTGGCCACCACGGCCAGCCCATAGGTCGACAAAAAGGGTAAATCCTGTGTGGCGGCGTAAATTATTCCTCCACGCAGCTCGCTTATGGGCAGCATGGACATGACAAACAGGTGTATATAGGGGTTGGTAATCCACTTAAGTAGCAAAATAAGACCTCCGAAAAAAGTTAAAATAGGCGGGTGAATAGGGGGTGTGTGGCCACTGCTTTTGGTTATAGATTGGCCAAAAAACAATGAAAAAACGGGATGGTGATGCCTTTGCCTACACCGCATAGGATGAGCGCTAACCCCTATACATATAGTGACACACCACTGCAAAGGGTTTGCATTACTATACCAAACAATATTTAGTTTGCCCATTGGGCAACAAAACCATTATAGATTATATACTGCACAAGGTCAAATACAATATATTATGCTTAAAAAATGTGCGCTTTAGGTGTCGGTTGTAGTATAGGCTTGCAGATCTTCACAAAAAACAAAACATAAAATTACAATTTCACATAGAAGCATTATCAAGGTTGCATGTGTGTGGGTTTGCGTATATAATTGATAGGTGAAAAAATGCAGGGTTTTATCAGGATAACGATCGCCCCCCGATAATAACGAGATTTTCGGGGCAGTATATTGTGAAAGATTGGAGAAAATTATATGTTGCTCATTCAAAATGATAGCCACACACCACCCTTTAACATTGCGCTTGACCACTACATGCTCACAGGCTTTACGCAGGAGGTAGTGCGGTTGTGGCGAAACGATAAATCGGTTATTATAGGTCGCAACCAAAACGCACCGGAGGAGATGGACCTCGACTTCATTCGCGAAAATGATGTGACGGTGGTGCGCAGACTTTCGGGAGGCGGAGCGGTTTTTCAGGACCTTGGCAATATTTGTTTTACCTTTGTCACCCCCTATGTGCAGGGCGATTTTAATAACTACGATAAGTTTACCGCCCCCATAAGGGATTACCTACAAACCCTGGGGGTAAAGGCCGAGCTGTCGGGCAGAAACGATTTGACGGTGGACGGCATGAAAATTTCAGGCAATGCTCAAACCGTAAAAAATGGGCGAATAATGCACCATGGCACACTGCTTTTTTCGCTTAATATGAGCGATCTTGTGGGGGCGCTGCGCCCCAAGGATATAAAAATTCAGAGCAAGGGCATAAAATCGGTGCGCAGTAGGGTTACCAATATATCCTCTCACCTAAAAACCCCCATGACGGTAGAGGAGTTTTTGGCAGGGCTTGAAAACTACCTGCTCCAAAACATGGAGGGGCTAAAACCCTACACCCTCACCGCCGAGGATGAGAACAACCTGCAAGGGTTAATTGAGCAGAGATATGCCAACTGGGACTGGAACTTTGGCCACTCCCCAGCCTGCGATATTAGGCACTCGTCCCGCTACGAGTGCGGTGTGGTGGAAACAGCACTGCGACTTGAGGGAGGGCGGCTGGCCGAACTGTCTATTTACGGCGACTTTTTTGGTATTCGTGACAAGGAGGAGCTTGAAAAGGCCTTGATAGGTAAACCCTACGACCGCGCGCCACTGCTTGAGGCACTGCAAAATCTGGACGGGGGGCTTGAACAGTATATTTCGGGCCTTAGCGCAGAGCAACTTTGCGATCTTTTGCTTGGCAGTACAAATAAATAGTAAAGGCTATATTTGCAATGAAACTATAAAAGCAAATAAATGGTGAAAAAATGTTGTTTTTTAGAGATGATTACAGCGACGGCGTATGTCCCGAAATTTTAGAGGCGATAACTCAGGCCAACAGCGGCCGAGAGCTTGGCTACGGTAATGACAATTACAGTCAGCGTGCCAAGGAGGCCATAAAAGCCGCAATGGGTCCGGCGGCCGATAGCGCAGAGGTGCATTTGCTTGTGGGTGGAACCCAAACCAACCGCATAGCCATGACGGCATTTTTGCGCCCCATCGAGGCGGTGCTGTCGTCCGACGAGGGTCACATTGCCACCCACGAAGCCGGTGCAATAGAGGCCTCGGGGCACAAGGTTATAGCCATACCCGCACCAAACGGCAAACTTACACCCGAGCTTTTGGCCCCCGTGGTAGAGGAGCATTCCAATGAGCACATGGTCTACCCACGTCTTGTGTATATCTCAAATAGCACCGAGCTTGGCACCATTTACACAAAACAGGAGCTTGTAGCCCTCAGAGCATTTTGTGACGACAACGGCCTGTACCTGTACCTGGATGGTGCACGGCTGTCGGCGGCGCTTTGTTGCCCAGAGAGCGGACTTAAGCTTTCGGATATAGCCGAGCTGTGCGACGCTTTTTACATAGGCGGTACAAAAAACGGAGCACTGATGGGCGAGGCCTTGGTGGTGCAAAACCCAGCCCTCAAGCGCAGTTTGCGCTACTATATAAAGCAAAATGGTGCACTGCTGGCCAAGGGGCGCTTTTTGGGTGCCCAGTTTGAGGCGCTGATGAAGGACGATTTGTATCTGCGATTGGCACAGCCTGCCAATAGGGCTGCACAGCAGATGGCCAAGGCCGCCACAGATTGCGGCTACAAGCTTGCCTATGAACAGCAGACAAATGCTGTATTTTTGCTACTAAATCCAAAACAGCATGAGGAGATGTCACGCATATGCCACTATGTTACCTTTGGCAAGCGTGATGGCTGCATTATTGGTCGCTTTGTGTCCTCCTACTGCACCACGCAACAGGATGTAGAGGACTTTGCCAAAATGCTAAAAAAGATAGCTGATATAAAATAAAATCCCCCCAAGGTTTGCCAAATCACAGGCATACCTTGGGGTTTTTTGTAGCACTAATTTAGCTTTTGGGAAGGTCGGGATGAATGATGTTGTAACCCGACAAAGAGGGGCGCAGGGAACTTTTGGCATCAAGCACACAGCGGGCATGATTTATTATAGAGGGGTAGTCCACTCCGGGAATAAGGCTGTCCAACACCACAAGGTCGTATCGGCGAAGTGTGGCCGGGGTAAGTCGGCCAAGGCCACGGTTGCGCATACCCTCACACTCATACTCGGTTATACGAGGGTCATAAAAATCTACCAATGCCCCTTGACTTCGCAAACTGCGTATGGTGCAGTGCTTAGAGCTACAATGCCGCATATTTTGTCCACAACCAATGCCCATTACAAGCACACGGCTGTCCTGCAAAGCCTTGCCCTGTTGCCTAAAATATCGGTTTACACGGCGCACCGTAGGGGAAAAACTTGCACTATAATTAAGCAAATCTTGAGTTGTAGTTTGATTTTCCATGAGCATTCCCCCCCATAATTTTCACTTGAGAATAGTCTACACAAAAAAACAAAAAAAATCCCCAAGAAAACTTTTTAATTAATAACAACGCAAAAAAACAGCCGTAAGGCTGTTTTTTTGCGTTGGGGAGATAGGACAAAATTTGTGCAGACATTACATTAAATCAAGCTCGCTTGTTTGTACCTCATAAACTGATATTTTCAGCTCATCATCAGATGTTTTTTCGATAAAGAGCACACTACTTGTAGTGTTATCTCCGGATATGGCAAACAGCTTTGGTATTCCTGTTTCAAGCAGTACAGCATCCTCACCCGGCATTGAGGTGAAAATAGATGTTTCATTCCAATAGATATCATATATTCCTTTTGAATTAGCGCTTACAACATCTTCAAATATAAGCTTACCTTTGGCCGCAATATCATCTTTTGAATATTCCTCGTCATCATCGGTTGAAACTTCCTCATCACCAGAATCTTCAAACCTTGCAAGATATTCATCAACCTTTGCGCTGTCAGCCCTTGCAGGGTCTATCGGCAAATCAAACAGCAGGTTCACGCCCTCATAATCTTGGTTTTCTGTAATTTCACCGCTTTGTTGGTCAAAAAAGTATAGGTCTATTGACGGCACGGCATCACTTACGCTGAGATACAGCTTCTCTGCGGCAAAATACTCGATAGCATCAAGTTCCATCAACTGATACTGCACACCGTCAATCAGTGTGCCCATGCCGGAGGTGCCAAAAGTAAATCCGTTATGCAGCCCGGGGTTCATACCCTTTACAAGGGGTGAAACAGTGAGCATACTTTCTATGGATTCTATCGGTGTGCCATCCTCGTTTTCGACCGCAATAACCGCATATGTTTTGCTACTGTCCACCGCAAGATCTGATACATCGATACCATCACCATGGGCAAATCCCATAAGTGTGATTTTAAGTCCTGCATCGGTGTGGCTTTCATTTATTTCAACCGCATTGTCAAATGTAAATGGTGTTGCAAAATGATCGTAGGTAACGCCGCTTTCATCCGTGAAAACCATGTCTTGGGCAACTTCTTTTGGAGACAGTAACCTGACCGAGGCAAAGACAGTTGTGCTGAGCAGTAAAAATGATGCAGCAATTATTAAAGTTTTTTTCATGTTTAAACTCCTTCTTGTGGGTTTTGTAGCAGATAATACTACTCTTCGGTAGATATCGTGTTTATCCGTTACATTTTCTGATAGAGCTTTTTTTATCAAAACATTCTCTTTCATAGTTCTTTGTACTCCTTTACATATAATTGCCTAACCCTTGAAAGCGTTCTGTAAAGCTTTGTTTTTACGGTTGAGCTGTTCATGTTCAGCAAAATTGCAATCTCCTCGATACTGCTGTTGCAGTAATAGTAAAGATAAAATATTTTACCTTCCGCAGGGGGTTGTTTCGAGATGAAGTCTGCAATTTGTGAAAGTAGCTCCTTTGTAACGTAATGCTCTTCTATGTTCACGCCGTCTACAAGGGCAGTGGAGTCATATTCGTTGTCATCATAGTCCACAGAAAAAAGTGGTTTTAAAATTTTATCTTTATTTTTGCCGTAATATTGGCTAAGTTTAGATTTTGCCACCTGTCGCACAAAGCCGTGGGGATTTTTTATGTAGCCAACGCCTTTGCTATTAATAATGTTATATATCTCTATATATATTTCTTGCAGAATATCTGAAACTTGAGAAAGGTTGTCACACCTTGCGGCGATGTAGGCCGCTGTTTTATTATAGCTTTCGTTATATAGACAATTAAAAAATTCTAAATTCTTAGTTTTTATATCGCTCACTCCCCTCTTACTGTATATGTGTAAGATTGTAGCCTAAAAGTTTCAACTTTTTCAACAAATTAATTAATGTAGGTAGTTTAACTGCTCTGCCTGCATAGCCGTCAGGTTGCACGGAACGTTCTTCTAAAAAGTATATTTCACCCCACACAATAGCAAATTGACAGCTACAAAACAAAAAAACAGCCTTACGGCTGTTTTTTATGGTTGCAAAGACAGGACCCCGACCTGCGACCTGTGGGTTATCGCTTCGCGCCACTTGCAATATTGTCGCATTTTTCGCATCCGCTCAAACTGCTCTGTATTGCTGCGCCTATCGAAGCCTTCGCTTTTTCCGCCCCCGGCGGCGCTCGGCTTCTCAACCCAACGAGCACCGCTCGTCGGACTCATAATCCTACTACAAAACAAAAAAACAGCCTTACGGCTGTTTTTTATGGTTGCGGAGACAGGACTTGAACCTGCGACCTCCGGGTTATGAGCCCGAC
>CAYJGQ010000109.1:0-6344 GCA_964369885.1 uncultured Oscillospiraceae bacterium | reverse complement strand
TTTGTGTACCATCCCCAAGCATCAACAGCTCAAGGCCACCGTAAAACAGCGATTACCTGCCTCTACCTCGGCCGCAAGAAGGGCATCGGCCAAACCTTGGCCACTCCCGCTTATAATATCGTAGCCACCACTGCCCACCTGGTCACCGCTTGTGGGACGAAATACCTGCAGTGTTACGGTGCAGTCCTCTCCCGACATATCCACCCCCACGGCCTGCACTATGGCACGGTCACGCAGTTGGGTGGTTGGCAGACAGGCGGAAAAAAACAGTATGATTGCAATGGCGGTGCCTATTGTTACCGCCCTACTAAGACTGGCCATAGCGGTTGTCCTCCTTTACAAAACCTTTGCCCAAAACGAGGGCCGAAACCGGCAGTAGCAGTACCACCACCCCGGAGGATAACGCCCCAAGCATAAAGGTTTGGGGTATAGATACATACAAAAATACAATGATAGACATGGCTCCGGCCGACAGCAAATTTATCCAAAATACATGCTTTGTACCCCCAAGCATAATGCTACCACAACGCATGCCCAGCCACAAAAACATTGCGGCCCGAATAAGGGCAAGAAATACCCAGGCCGCTGTGTAAAATGCCTCCATGTGGGAGGAGGTGGGACTGCCCCCAACGGCCGATAGGGCATACATGGGGTAGGGACGTGTGGCCGCAAAGTTTCCGAGCACACCAAGGATTAAAAATGTGATGGCCGATAAAAGCAGGGTCCAAACACCGCAGGCAATGGCGCTAAAGCGGCCGGCTTTGCCGCGAACCACCGGCATTAGGAGTACAGCGGCGGCAAGCTCGGGGCTTTGCAGGGCTGTGCGCCAGGCGGCCCACAACACCTCACCCACACCATTTGCAAGGGGGGAGCGCAGGTTTAGTGGGTTTATAAGATGTAGCGTGGGAAGGGTTATGGCCACAATTAGTATGGCAAAGAGGCAAAAGGCCCAAAGCGAGAGCCGAGCCGTACCCTCAAGGCCCAAATAAACCATGTAACCCACCCCCACCAATAGGGCGATTATTAGGGGTAGGGGGGAGTCACCCGGGTAGAGTGTGGTGGTTTGAAACTGGGCTTGGGAGAATATGCCGCTGGCGGTTTGATAAAGACAAAATAGCCAGCAAAGCAGTACTACGGGTTTTCCCAAGGTTGCGTTTTGGCTTACCATGCAGTCCAAAAGATCGCTGCCACCCCAACGCCCCACCACCCACCATGCGGGTAGTAATAGTAGTAGCTGGATTATTAGCGAGGGTATTTGGGAAAGCAGTACCGCTGTGCCCTCCACAGCGCCGGCGGCGGGCGAAAATGCGGTTAGTGATGCCATGCGGGACACCACAAGAAGTATGAGCAGTTGTTTTTGGTCAATCAGTTTTTCTCCCATTTGTATCCGCATTTTTTGTCTCCTTTTTTGGGGGTGTATTCCGGACCGAGCCCGGCAGATGCCCCACCTGCAAAATTTGTTTGCCCAGCTCTTTCCAGCTTTTGCGCAGAAGTACATCGCGCAGTGCAAAGGATGAAAATGGGCTGGTGGGGGCGGTAAGGGGTATGCCGTAGCTCTCAAGCGAGCAGAGGTTACAAAGCACAAGTGCAAAGCAAAGCGAAATGCCGAACATACCAAAACCACCACCCACAAGAATAAACCCAAAGCGCAGTACCGTCATGGACTGATACAAGGTGGGTATTACAAATGAGCTTATGGCCGTGAGGGCCAGCACCATTATAAGTGGGGTGCCCACAAGCCCTGCCCTGACCGCAACATCTCCTATGACAAGACCGCCGGCTATGCTTACGGCGTGGCCAATAGGGCGGGGCAGGCGTAGGCCGGCCTCCCGCATGATTTCGTATATTAGATGAATTAGCAGTGCCTCGGTCATCATGGAAAATGGGGTGAACTGCACCGAGGAGGCAACATTATACAGCAGTGTGTGGGGTAGCAGTTGGGGATGATGTGTGCCCACCGCAACATATAGCCCGGGGAGAAGTATTGTCAGAAAAAACGATAAATATTTAAGTGTGCGAATAAAAAGAGCGTAGTAGGGGCGCATGGCGTAGTCATCAAAGCTTTGAAAATGTTCGGTGAACATATAGGGCAGGATAAGGGCCATGGGACTTCCGTCCAAAAGCAGTGCTATGCGCCCCTCGTTTATTTTGGCACAAAGGGTGTCGGGACGCTCGGTGGTGCCCACCCGTGAAAAAAAAGAAAGCGGGCGCCCCTCAAGATATGGCTGAAGGTACCCCGAATCCAGCACCAAATCTATATCAACACTTGATAGCGCACGGCGCACCGCCTGCAAAAGATCCTGCGATACCGAATCTTTCATATAAACTATGCAGACATCGGTTTTGCTCTTGCTACCCACAGTTGTGGGCTCAAAGCAGAGGGAGGGAGATTTTACACGTCGACGAATTAGGGTCATATTTATGCGCAGTGGCTCGGTAAACCCCTCCCTTGAACCACGCAAATTTACCTCTCCCGATGGCTCGGACACCGAGCGAAAGGAAAACCCCTGAAGCCCAAGGGTTACCCCAAGGGGCAAACCGTCTATTAGTATTACCGCAAAACCCGAAGAAATAAAGCGATACAGCTCTGTGAATGTGCGTATTTCACCCTTGTCGGCCGCCAACACCCCCTTGTAGCGCACCCAGTTTAGCAGTGCGTTTGGGGAGGGGTCACGAAGATTTAGCTCGGTAAGTGGGGTTATGACCATGCGGCCCAGTGTAACGTGATTAAACATGCCCTCACACAGCACAAGCGCCACCGAAAGCCCCGATACCTCAAACTGTCGTATTACAAGATCCATGGAATTTGAGCAAATACTGCGCAGTGTTACAATGTTTTGGGCAAGACTATCACACAGGGGCAGGCCGTCGCCGGGTGGTGTTGTTGGGGGATGGTAGGTTGATTGATTTTTATCACTGTTTGACATTTCGCTCGCTCCTTTTGAGGCGTGAGTAATGATAAACTAAATAGTTGATGCAGATATTCGCCCTAATGTTTGCATCTTTTTACTTTGATTTTGCCCAGCACGGTGGGGTTTATGTAAAAAAGTGGCGCTGGGGGCGTGCTGGTAAAAGGATATGGCAAAAACTTAGGTTGATGGTATAAGGTGGCAAAATGTGTATCACAATAATTTTGTGAAAGGTGGGATGATTTGTGATAATGCTGTCAATTCGCACCCTTATTTTGTATTTAATCATTGTGTTTGGTCTAAGGCTTATGGGCAAACGTCAGCTGGGGGAACTGCAACCCTCCGAGCTTGTGGTGACCATCCTTGTTTCTAACATTGCCACGTTACCAATTGAGGACACCGGTGTTCCGCTAATAGGAGGCATTACCCCAATACTGCTACTTGTCTGCTTTGAAATTTTTATTTCGTGGTTTTCGCTGAAATACCGCTGGGCAAGACGGCTAATATCGGGCCGCCCAATTGTGGTGGTTGAGCAGGGGAAATTGATTGAGCAAAATCTGCGGGATCTGCGTTTTTCCTTGGATGATTTGATGGAGGAACTGCGCCAAAACGAGGTGTTTGATCTGCGCGAGGTGGAGTATGCCATCGTTGAGACAAATGGCAAACTTTCGGTACTGCAAAAATTTAATGCCCGCAATCTATCGCCCGACATGATAGGCCTTGAACCACCCCCCACACAATGCCCACCCCCCGAGGCCGTGATAAGTGACGGCGAGCTAAACCCGGGGGCACTGCGAAACTGCAAATTAAACGACGATTGGTTGTGTAGGCAGTTATCCAATGAAAAAATCTTGCTAAAGGATGTGTTTTTGATGATATGCGATCAAAACGGGGAATACCTTATTGTTCCCAAGGAGCGCACCGGCCGTCCTGCGGTGAAAAGCTCATGAGGAGGGTGGTAATAGCAGGGGTAATTTTAGCCATGTTGTCGCTATTTAACATATATTCGTTGCGCCTTTTAAACAGCAATGGGCAGGCGCTACTAAAAAATATAAGCGAGATAGAACAGCAGGTGGACGATGCCACGCCCCAACAGCTTGAGAAGCTTTGTTTAGAGCTGTGTGATAAATGGATTACCACCGAACGGGTGTGGAGTAGGCTGGTGCGGCATGATCAGCTGGAGAGTATAACCGAGGTGGCATCACGTCTGCCGGCGATGGCACGCTGGGAGGAGCGAGCCGAACTTGCGGCCGGCCTTGAGGAAATAGAGGTGTTACTGATTAGCGTATTGGAATTTGAATCGCCGGGGCTTACAGGCTTTTTATAATAAAAAATCAGACTGTCGGCCGTGAGCCGTCAGTCTGCGTAGTGGTTGTGGGTATTTAGTTATAAAAACAGGTGATGGTAAACTTTTTTCTATAAGGGCTGGGGCTATTTTAGGCGGATTAGCCGTGCAGGCACCTGAAGTTTTATGCACTGGTCAAGTGCGTAACGTGTGCCGGGGGACTGCATATCCCAAAAAGCCAACACTAAATCGGCACTTTGTATTATATCAAGATTACGCAGTAGTGGGGCACGTCTGCCAAACTGCTCGTAGTCGGGGAAAAACTCCACAAGCTCGCAACCAAGCAGAGCCGAGGCCTCGGCCGCCAATTTGTCTATACCCTTTGCACCACCCGATATTATTGTGGTACATCCACCGGGAATGTGGGATATCACATATTCAAGTGATACATCGCAGGTGCGTGAGCCAATAACGGCAACCTTCACCTCAAGACCTCCCTTAAATGGGGATATACTTTCTTTTATTTTATATTTGCAGAGCAAAAAATAAAACGGTATATATAAACAAAAATTAAGCACAAAAGTTGGCATGGGTGGCAAATAAAGTGCCCACAGCCTGTTATATAAGCAAAATTGTGTGAAGAAGTGGAAATGTGGCCGTAATATCTCAAACCGACATGGAATTGCCTTAAATAAATTCTGCGCATCGGTGAAAATTAGTACTGAACCTTTTGGGTTTATCGGAGGTGACCATGAAAAGTATTTTGAAATTTTTTTGTTTAGGTTCGGCAATGGTATTATGTGCACTCATAGCTTTTTTATTTCATCTGCGCATGAGTTTGCCGGGAGAGATTACCGTGGTGCGGGGAGAGAGCATAAACATTGATCCGGGTTACGGCATTGAGCTTGCCTGGGCGCAGGATGATTTAGCGACATCTACCGTCACAAGTGACATTGGAAGTGACTACCAAATGCAGTTTCAACTGCCGGGAGGCCTTGTGCTTAAAACGGTGCAGGTGGATGTGGTGGAACGCAAGATGGTGGTACCCTCGGGCGAGCCGTTTGGCATAAAAATGTTTACACGGGGGGTAATTGTGGTTGGCATGAGCGATGTGCCGTCAGATGGCCAACGACAAAACCCTGCTCGTGATGCAGGGCTGGAACTTGGGGACGTGATACTGCAAATTGATGGACAGGAAATAAACGGAAATCAGATGGTGGGGGATTTGGTGGCCCAAAGTGATGGCGAGGAAATGCCCATGACGGTGCAGCGTGGCGAGGATTTACTCCAGCTTACTGTCTTGCCTGTGCAGTCGGACAGCGATGGGGTTTGGCGCGCTGGAATTTGGGTGCGTGACTCCTCGGCAGGTATTGGCACCATGACCTATTACGACCCTGCCCAGGGGGATTTTGCAGGGCTTGGACATGCCGTGTGCGATGTGGATACAGGCGAAATAATGCCGCTTGAGAGTGGTGAGATTGTGGGGGTGGATATAACAGGCGTGAGTAAAGGACAGGTGGGCGCCCCCGGAGAGTTGCAGGGAAGCTTTGTTATTGGGCAGGACAAGGGAGAGCTTGTTGGCAACAGCGAAACGGGGCTTTACGGCAACATGAATGGCTCGACCCTTTGGAAATTGGATGCTCAGGCGGTACCGGTGGCCACCATGAGCGAAATATCTCCCGGCCCTGCCACAATTTTATCCACAGTGGAGGGCTCGGAGCCAAAAGAGTACAGCGTCTATATTGAAAAAATTGACACCTCGGGTAGCTCCAACGTAAAAAATATGGTGGTGCGGGTGACCGACCCCGAGCTGCTTGCCACTACAGGCGGCATTGTTCAGGGCATGAGCGGCAGCCCCATACTTCAAGGCGGAAAGCTAATAGGTGCCGTGACACATGTGTTTGTAAACGATCCCACACGCGGATTTGGAATTTTTATTGAAAATATGCTTGAGAGTGCTGAAAGCATAGGTAATTAGGCGAAAACACTGATAGATAAAGGGTTTTGCTTGTTATAAGTTCTTAGGAAATCTTATAAATTATTAAATGAATGGCGTAAATTTGGCGTAAAACAAGATTAGAATTGGCGTAAACAGAAAAATTAAATGGTGTGACTAAGCAAAAAGAGAACCTTCAGCAGTAGAGCTGAGG
>CAYJGQ010000108.1:0-6390 GCA_964369885.1 uncultured Oscillospiraceae bacterium | reverse complement strand
ATGGCTTTTTATTTAGATGCACCTGCTATCGCAGATGTGCGATATAAATAATGCTGCGCATTATTTATATTATTTTGCATATTTGGTTAATAAATGTTAGAATAAGCACATAAAGTATTATAATTTGGAGGAAAATGGTTATGGAGAAAAAGTCATTAAGCGCAGTCATTAGGTATAAGTTTGATAATATGATGGCCAAGGGCACGGTTGCTCTTGTGGGAGTGCTGTTTTTGGCCACGGCAGCGGTTATTGTAATTGCGGGTATAATCGCTTTTGTGCTTGGGCACGGTAGCATCTCACAAAACATCTGGGCCAGCGTAATGCACACCATTGATGCCGGCACAATTACAGGCACCGACACAGCAAACCCCGTCTTTGTAATTATAATGTCGGCCGTTACCCTGTGTGGTATATTTATCACCAGCATATTAATCGGTATTATTACAACCGGTTTTGAGGAGAAACTACAATCACTAAAAAAGGGCAACTCACTGGTTATTGAGAAGGATCACACCATTATTCTTGGGTTTAATGAAAACATATACACCATCATATCCGAGATTATTTGCGCCAATGAAAACCGCAAAAACGCCTGCATAGTCGTGCTATCACCCGAGGACAAGGAGGAGATCGAGTCGGCCATATCTCAACAGATTACCGACTACAAAAACACCCGCATAATCTGCCGCACAGGTAATATAACCGATCTACATATGCTCAAAAAATGCTCCATCGATACCTGCAGAAGCGTTATAATAAATCAGCAGGAAGATTTTATAACCACCAAGGCCATTTTGGCCATAAACAGCTATTTTGACTCGCAAAATATCGCCAGTAACAGCAAATGCATAGTTGCACCCATCACCTACAAGGCAAATTTTGAAGCCGCTACAATTGCCGGCGAGGGCAATGTGGAGCTTATTTTGGTGCGTGATGCAATATCTCGTATTATAGCTCAAACCTGCAGACAGCCCGGCCTTTCCAATGTGCTAATAGAACTGTTTGATTACAGCGGTAGCGAGCTGTATTTTGAAAGCTTCCCCGAACTGGACGGCAAGCCCTTTGGCGATGCCCTGACATTGTTTGAGGAAGCTGTGGTATTTGGCTACAAGCGTGGCGATGGCATCTTCCTAAACCCCGACAACAACGAAATTCTACGAGCTGATGACAGCATTATACTGTTGGTGGAGGATGACGGCATGGCCAAAACCATCCCCGCACAGCCCGACCTTACTGCGGCCGAAAAGCTATTTTCCTTTGAGCCATCGACCATCAAACCCGAAACAATTCTTGTGCTGGGCATAAACGAAATGCTGCATCAAATCCTTGCCGAGCTTGACAACTACTTCATTTCAGGCTCAAAGGTCATTGTAGCAAGCGGTGATATTGATGATGAAATTTCGGGGATGAATCAAAATCTTAGCAATATTAATGTTGAATTTATAAACTGCGACATCACCGACCGTGCAACCCTCGACCGACTAACCGCTGAGGATCTTGGACATGTTCTGCTGCTTAGCGAGGATGACTGTGACACCGAAACCTCCGATGCTATCACACTTCTCAAGCTTATCCATCTGCGCGATATAGCCCAAAAACAGGGCAAGGTGTTTAATATTACCAGCCAGATGAAAAATGCCGCCAATCAGCGTCTTGCAAGGGTTGCAAGGGCAAATGATTTGGTAATAGGCTCCAACATCATCAACCTAATTCTTGCCCAGATCTCCGAAAACAGGTATCTGGCCGACGTGTTCCGTGAGCTACTAACCACCGACGGCAGTGAAATATATATAAGAAAGGCCTCGCATTATGTAGCACTTAATCAGCCCATGGATTTTTACGCCGTAACAGCTGCTGTTAGGCTGCAAAACGAGATTGCCGTGGGTTACAAAAAACAGCTTGATGATACCTTTGAAATAATTCTAAATCCCAAAAAATCGGACAGTATTACCTTTGGTGAACAGGATTATATTGTGGTTCTTGCGTCTGACTGAACAAATTCTCAGAAAAAAGTTTTTTCTTCCAAAATTTAGCTTTAATTCCACGCTTTAGTATGATATAATCATATACTGAATAAACAATACTACTATTGTGTGAAGGGAGGAATTTTGTGCCGTATAGCTATGTGTCAATCGAGGGATTAATACTATTTACCGTGCTTTTTTTCCATGGGTTGGCCGCCTTTTATCTTGTGGAAAAAATACTCAAGACCTGGCGAACAAGCAAATATGTTTCCCTTATTTGCAGCGCAGTGTACGCTTTATCAACAATTGTTTCCCTCACAATTTTCACCGTTTTATCTGCCCCAACCTTTTTGACAATTTTAGTTGTCTTCACCATTAGCTTTTTTATATGTTTTAAGGCGCATCCACTCCCCACCCTTATATGCTCTATGGCAATATCACTGCATGTAATAGCTATGCGGACAATAATAACCGCCACCTATGCACTGCAAACCGGAATTTCTTGCTACAGCCTCTCTGTTGGCAGTGCTGTGTTTATAACACTTGGGGTTTCCACCATGATACTCATAATTGTTACAATGATGGTGGCAAAAATTATTCCCGCACGCTACCTTGAATCACTTATCACTTATCCAAAAAACTCACTTTTTCTGGTGCTGATATTTGGAATGTTTAACTTTTATCTGCTGTTTAATGCCACATTATTTGAGAACCCTAAGATTGTAAATAGCATTGTACCCCATCAGATAATAGTTACCCTTGTAATACTAATATCATCGTATTTGGGCTTTTTCCTAATTGCCCGCCTTCAAAGTTTTCACTCCTACAAGGAAAAAAGTGAAAAACTTGAAAAAAGTGCAGTTCGCGAAGCATATTTTAAGAACATAGTTCTTAGTGATACCGTGTCGTCCTATGAGGTTAACTGTACAAAAAATACCCTTGCGGTTTTGTATTCTGCTGGCGAGGAGCATGCAATTCGCAATGAGCTTAACTACGGCGTTGCCATTGCACAAATTGTGCGTAGTTTTGTGCACGACGACGATGTGGAGTGGGTTACCGCTAAACTAATGCCGGAAAGTATTATATCTGAGCATAATGCCGGTAATCAAGAATTTTCGATTGAGTACCGACGAAGTGTAAATGAAGGACAGCTTATTTGGGTTGGCACAAGTGTCAATATTTCTGTTGATGAGCCAACAGGTGATATTGTTGCACTGATTACGGTAAAAAACATCGACAAGGAAAAGCAGGAGCAACTGGAACTTCGCAACCGTGCCGAGCGTGATTCCCTGACAGGTGCCTATAATAAGCAGGCCACCCACCATAAAATCATGTCCTTTATTTTGCAAAATCCCAATGGCGCTCTTATCATTTTGGATGTTGATGATTTTAAGTCTGTAAATGATAATATGGGCCATGCTTATGGTGACTCGGTACTTTGCAAAATGGTAAATATCATAAACGGCATATTCCGTGATGATGATATTGTGGGCCGAGTTGGTGGCGATGAATTTATGATTTTCATGAAGCACACCGCCACAGAATCGGTTATAATTAGCAAGGCCAAGCTACTATGTAAGAGCATTGAGGAAGCCTACAGCGAAGAACCTTATAAGGTATGTTGTAGTGTGGGTATAGCCCGCTTCCCCGAGCACGGTTCGAATTTTGATGACCTGTACGAACATGCCGACATCGCATTGTATCGCTCTAAAAACAGCGGTAAGAACACCTATACAATGTATGATGAAACCGAGCTGTCCTCCCAAACCTCGGTTCTTGCCCGTACCGAGATTGAGAGTCTTACTTCCACCCAAAATACGACCGTAAAAAATCGCAAGGAACACGTATTTGATATCCTGTTTAATGCTTCTGATTTAACTGAGGCTATTCACTCGGTATTTAATATTGTAATGACTACCTATAGGTTTGACCGTGCGCATCTTTATAACTGTATAGAGCGCAGCGGAGCACCGCTATCATTACCAACCTTCAGCGGTGATAATGCTCGTATTGAGGCCAGCAATTTTAAGAAATCGCAAATTCCAAATTTCTTACTAAATGAGTTTGACGCCTCAGGAGGATTTTTTGTCAGCAACACCGAAACCCTCCAGGCATCACACCGAAACTACCTAAGTGTGCAAAACGTAAAATCACAGTATATCTTCCCACTTTGGAATCATGATAATCTCTTGGGATTTGCTACATTTAGTAGTCTTTCTCGCCCAATTTCGTTATCCAAGCAGGAAACAGATGATATAATAACAATATTTAATATTTTATCAATTTTTTACCACAAGCATCTGCATACAAAGGATTCCGACAACTACCTAAAGGCCATTACCACGGTTTTGGATCGCTTGGAGCATTATGTTTATGTGATAAATAAAAGTGATTACAAAATATTGTTCCTCAACCAGATGGCGGCCTCCTTATCGGGCACCGATGACTGCATGGGTAAAATTTGCTACGAAGTTTTGCGTGGACGCACCACCCCTTGTGAGGATTGTCCGATGGCACAACTGCCAAACGACAACCTTGAAACAAAAAAATCCAGCATAACTTACAATGACAAGCTGGGCAAGAAATTTACCACCACGGCAAGTTACCTCAAGTGGGTCGATAACACAATGGCCTGCCTGCTTGACAACACAAATGCTTAAATTACCATATAAAAACGGGATGTCTACACGACATCCCGTTTTTTTTATACATCTGCCGAGTGACTGCGGACACTTCGCACCGCACGCCCCCAGCCCAAAATCCGCTCACTACGCTGCCGGGCTGTAATTGAGGGGGCAAAGCGCTTGTCAACAGCAAGGTTTTTTGCCACCTCTTCCCTACTCTGCCAATATCCCACCGCAAGCCCTGCAAGGTAGGCCGCCCCCAGCGCCGTGGTTTCAACACAGCTCGGGCGCTCCACTTCGCAGTCAAGTAAATCGGCCTGGGTTCTTAGTATGTAGTCGTTGGCGCTGGCTCCGCCATCCACGCGCAAACAGGCAAGGTCAATCTCCGAGTCGGCCCTCATAGATGCCAAAACCTCCTCTACCTGATATGCTATGCTGTCAAGTGCGGCGCGGACGATATGGTACCTGTTGCATCCACGTGTCAGCCCCACAATAGCACCTCGGGCATGTTGGTCCCAGTGAGGTGCGCCAAGCCCCGTAAAGGCCGGCACAACGTAACATCCGTTTGTGTCCTCCACCATAGCGGCCATGCTCTCGCTCTGTTCGGACGTGTCTATGAGTTTTAGCTCATCACGCAGCCACTGCACCACCGCACCGCCTACAAATATCGAACCCTCAAGTGCGTATTCCACCCTGCCATCCATCCCCCAGGCTATGGTGGTAACCAGCCCGTTTTTGCTCTCCACCGCCTCATCGCCTGTGTTCATAAGCAAAAAGCATCCGGTGCCGTAGGTGTTTTTGGCCTGCCCCTTCTCAAAGCAGGCCTGCCCAAACAATGCCGCCTGTTGGTCGCCCGCCGCCCCTGCAATGGGTATGCTCCCACCCAAAAACTCGGGTGCAGTAGTGCCATAACACTCGCTCGACATCCTAACCTCGGGCAGCATTGTGTGGGGGATATCAAGCTCGTGCAATATATCCTCATCCCAGCACAGGGTGTGAATGTTAAACATCATGGTGCGCGAAGCATTGGAGTAGTCGGTGACATGAATTTTCCCACCCGACAGCTTCCACATCAACCAGCTATCCACAGTGCCAAACAGCAGCTGACCATCCTTGGCCCTTTGCTGGGCAGTAGGTATTTCATTTAGTATCCACCTAAGCTTTGTGGCAGAAAAATAAGCATCTGGGACAAGTCCCGTCTTTTTGCGTATGACATCGGACAGTCCACGACGGCTTAGTTCATCACACATATCACTTGTGCGGCGGCACTGCCACACAATGGCATTATACACAGGTTCACCCGTGTTTTTGTCCCATACAATGGTGGTTTCACGCTGATTGGTTATACCTATGGCGGCTATGTCATCGGCTGTAAGCCCCTGCCTTTGCATGGCCTCCACTGCCACCCCCAGCATGGTTGACCATATTTCGGACGGGTCATGCTCCACCCAACCGGGTTTTGGGTAGTGTTGGGTAAACTCGCGCTGTGCCATGCTGCATATCTCCCCTGCATGGTTAAAGATTATACAGCGATTGCTTGTGGTGCCTGCATCCAGTGACATTATATATTTTTGCATGAGCCCTCTCCTTAAATCTATGATTTTGTATTATGATTTGGGATGTTTTTTTGCCACGGCCATGATTTTTTGTGTTGGGCCATGGGGGGCGCCGGACGGGATGTATCCCGTGGGGCGGCCTTGGCCACGGGGTTATTCCCGTCAAGCACCCCGCAGTCCAACGCGGAAAAGCAGGGTCGTAGCACAACCTAATAACCTGCCGTAATCTACTTACTCACTGTAGTT
>CAYJGQ010000107.1:0-6291 GCA_964369885.1 uncultured Oscillospiraceae bacterium | reverse complement strand
CGCCGCCTCCCCCGAGGGGGAGGAAACACGACAAAGTCGTGTGGGAGGGGGGAGAAGTTCCGCCGCGATCACGCGGCCAGCGCCGCCTCCCCCGAGGGGGAGGAAACACGACAAAGTCGTGTGGGAGGGGGGAGAGTTCCGCCGCGATCACGCGGCCGCCCCTCGGTGGGGCGGACTTATGTTGTCTAAACATATCATTTATATGTAGGTAAAATCAGAAAGATATTGTCCACCACCACAAAACCCTGCACTCCTATATATACTGATACGGTTGTGTTTCATCAAAGTATGGTATAAGATGTGTCCTTCTGTAATGTCTAAATAATACTATTGCAATGGCGGCTGTTATCAAATCGGCGATGGCCTGTGCATAGTACATCCCCTCTACCCCCATCCACACACAGAGCATGAGCAAAATTGGTATGTACAAAAAACCTTGTCTTGCAAGGGCTATTATTGCGCCGTAGCCACCCTTGCCGGTGGCCTGAAAAGTAAGCATGATAAAAAATGATATACCTATGAGAATAAATAGGATATTGTTATAACGTATAAAATAGGCACCTATTTCTATTATCTCGGCAGTTTTGGTAAAGCAGGTCATTATCCAGGTGGCAAGTAGCTGTAATATAACCGTTACGGGTATTGTAAAGATTATAACCACCTTGAGTGAGTAGTTAAAACACTCAAAGAATCGTTTTTTGTCCTTTGCTCCGTAGGCATATGAGGCTATGGGCTGATACCCCATGAGATAACCCATTACAATAAACTGCAGTATGGAGCTTACCTTTAGCACTATGCCATAGGCCGACTGAATGTTTTCACTTATTATTATATCGGTGGCAAAACCTACCGCCGCAACATTAGTAACCGACACAGCCAACGTTCCCAGTGCCTGTGTAAGACCTATTGGCGCGCCCGAACGCAGTATATCACCGTAGGTTTCTGTGTTGGGCGAAAAGTTTTTGGGGGTTATCTTCACACGGGTTTTACCGCTAAAGAAGTAGTAGGCAATAAATACAAAACTTATACCCTGTGCAAGTGTGGTGGCAATTGAGGCCCCCTCAATGCCCATATTAAGTCCAAAGCCTCCAAGCTCAAACATAAAAATCGGGTCAAGAATTATATTCGACACAGCGCCGATGCTCAACGCCTTTAACGATAGTATAGCCTTGGTTTCAGCCCTTGCAATGTTGTTAAAACTTTGGTTTGGTATAGAAAATATCGAGCCTATGTACATCCATGTGCCGTACTGCTTTGCAGTTTCCATAACCGATGGTGTTGTGCCAAACATCCTAAAAATAGGCTCAATAAATATAAGACCCATGGCCATGAATACAACACCTGCCACAATGCTTGTAAATATTGTGGTGGTGGCAATTTTATCGGCGTGTTCATCATTATCTGCGCCAAAAGCACGGCCAATGCTGGCAGCGGCACCGGCACCAAGCACCTGTCCCACTGCACCTATAAGGGTCATGATGGGAAACGCCACGGCCACAGCCGACAGTGCACGGTCATCGCCCAGCATACCAATAAACAGGGTATCCACAAGGTTGTATACCGCCATTATGAGCATACTTGCCATTGCGGGAATTCCTATCTTTGCTATGGCTTTTTGCACAGGCATACTGCCAAGCAGTTCATTTTGTGATTGATTCATTTTTTCTCCTTGTCGCTCTTAATGTAGGTGCTATATTTCCTACCATTTACGGCTTTTGAGTTTGCCCGGTATTTGGGGTATCGGCCACCCAACACCAATTCTTTGCACTAAAAAAATGCAACTAACCATAACATTATACTCCCATAACGTGGAAAGTCAATTTTGTTAAATTACTGTCAAAAACTGTGGCAAACAAAAAAATTGACATTTTGTAATTTGGTGGCTATAATAATCGGTGTAAGAAACATAATTATAGGACAGTGACGGGAAGAAGATTGATGTAGGTATCACAGAGAGGTCACACACAGCTGAAAGTGTGCCACCAAGCATCCATCGGGCCAACCCCGAGTCCTTTTCTGCGATGAGCGGAAACGTGTGGGCGCGTTAAGCCTATTTGAGTGGCGATGACCTTTGTCGCAATTCGGGTGGTACCGCGGAAGTTTTGCGCTTTCGCCCCGTTTTTGGGGTGGAGGCTTATTTTTTTGCCATTTCCCCATGGCCTATCAGTCTTAAACCCAAGCCCTTTAATGCTTTGATAGGCTTCACAAAATTATGAACAAACTTTAGGAGGACAAGAAAACATGAAATGGACAGGACTAAACGACCTGCGAGAATCTTATCTTGCATTTTTTGAGAGCAAGAACCACACCCGCATGGCCAGTGCCTCGTTGGTGCCCAAGGATGACCCCAGCCTTTTGCTGATAAACTCGGGCATGGCACCCCTTAAAAACTTCTTTTTGGGCACCGCAACTCCCCCCAACACCAAGGTAACCACATGCCAAAAATGTATCCGCACCCCCGATATTGAGAATATTGGCAAAACCGCACGCCACGGCACCTACTTTGAGATGCTGGGCAACTTCTCCTTTGGCGACTACTTCAAAAAGGATGCCACCCTGTGGGCCTGGGAGTACTTCACCGAGGTGCTGGGCATACCTGCCGACCTTTTGTGGGTGAGCATCTATGAGGACGACGACGAGGCCTTTGACATCTGGACAAAGGAGCGTGGTGTTGCCCCCGAGCGTGTTGTGCGCATGGGCAAGGCCGACAACTTCTGGGAGCATGGCGTTGGCCCCTGCGGCCCCTGCTCCGAGATATATTTTGACCGTGGTGAAAGCTACGGCTGTGACAGCCCCACCTGTGCTGTGGGCTGTGAGTGTGACCGCTACATGGAGGTTTGGAACCTTGTGTTCACCCAGTTTGACTCGGACGGCCAGGGCACATACACCCCCCTTGCAAAGCCCAACATCGACACCGGCATGGGTCTTGAGCGCTTGGCCTGCGTAATGCAGGGTGTCGACAACCTATTTGAGGTTGACACGGTGCAAAATATCATGAAGCACATCGGCACCATAGCAGGTGTTACCTATCATCAAAATGACAGCCACGACATCTCTCTGCGTGTTATCACCGACCACGTGCGCTCCACCACCTTTATGGTGGGCGATGGTGTTATCCCCTCCAACGAGGGGCGTGGCTATGTACTTCGCCGTCTTTTGCGCCGTGCCGCCCGTCATGGCCGTATGTTGGGCATAACACGCCCCTTCCTGCACGAGGTTGCCGCAACTGTTATCACCGAGAACCTTTCGGCCTACCCTGAGCTTTTGGAGAACCGTGATTACATTCAAAAGGTAATTTTGGCCGAGGAAGAGCGCTTTGGCAAGACTGTGGTTCAGGGCAGCGAGCGCCTTGCCGATATGATTGAAAAGCTAAAGACTTCAAACGGCACCTCCCTGTCGGGCGAGGATGCCTTCCTACTGCACGACACCTTTGGTTTCCCACTTGACCTTACAAAGGACGTATTGGAAGAAAACGGCATGACGGTTGACGAGGAAGGTTTTGCCACCCTTATGAAGGCACAGCGTGAAAAGGCCAGAGCAGCCACCGGCAGCAGTGAGGCCTTTGGCGGTGAGGGTGACCCCCTGGCCGAGCTTACCACCCCTCCCACCGAGTTTATAGGCTATACCGAACTTGAGGGTGCCACCACCCTGCTTGCCATGGCAAGTGAGGGTCAGACCGTCGACACACTTATTTCGGGGCAAGAGGCTGTAATTGTGCTGGAGCGCACCCCCTTCTATGCCGAGAGTGGCGGTCAGGTGGGTGACACCGGCAAAATCATGACTGCTAACGGCTGTTTTGAGGTGCTGGACTGTAAAAAAACCCCCAAGGGTCACTTTGCCCATATAGGCCGCATGATCAGCGGCAAATTGTCCAAAGACGAGAAGGTTACCGCCTGTGTGGACACCGACCGTCGCAATTCCATTATGCGTAACCACTCGGCCTGCCATCTTCTACAAACCGCACTGCGTGAGGTGCTGGGCGACCATGTTCATCAGGCAGGTTCCATGGTAAACGAGAACCAGTGTCGCTTTGACTTTACCCATTTTTCTGCCATGACCCCCGAGGAAATTTTAAGCGTTGAATCCCTTGTAAACGATATGATTTTGCAGGCCGCCGCAGCCGATGTGCGCGAAATGCCCATCGAGCAGGCCAAGGAACTTGGAGCGTTGGCTCTGTTTGGCGAGAAATACGGTGACAGTGTTCGTGTTTGCCGCATGGGTGATAAATCCACCGAGTTCTGTGGCGGTACACATGTGGACAACACCGCAAAGATAGGTCTGTTTAAGATTCTTACCGAGTCCTCTGTGGCGGCAGGCGTGCGCCGTATTGAGGCCACAACCGGCTACGGTGTGCTTCGCTTCATCCGCAAGGAGGGTGAGCTAATACTAAACACCGCACAGGCGCTCAAGGTGGGCAACCCAATTGAGATTGCAGGCCGTGCCGAATCGGTAATGGCCGAGCTTCGCGAGAAGGATCGTGAAATTGATAGCCTAAATCAAAAACTTGCTGCCACCCAAATTCAGGGACTGTTTGAAAACGCCGAGGAGATTGAGGGTCTAAAGCTTATTGCCGCTACATTGGTTGGCGCAAAGCCCGAAGCTCTGCGCACCATGGGCGATAAGGGCCGCGAGCGCAACCCCCACTGCATCATGATAATCACCACGGTTAATGATGACAAGGGCAGTGTTTGTGTAACACTTGGCCCCGAGGCTCAAAAGGCCGGACTTCATGCAGGAAAGCTTATTAAGGAGCTGCTCTCGACCATAGGTGGTAGCGGTGGCGGCCGCCCCGACAGCGCCATGGGCGGTACAACCGAGATTCTTCGCATTGATGAAATGCTGACAAAGGCCCCCGAAATCATCAAAAACATGTTGTCCGAGAAAAAATAAATCTTAAAAAAGGAGATACACACCATGAGTGATTGCCTGTTTTGTAAGATTATTGCAGGAGAAATCCCCTGCAACAAGGTTTATGAGGACGAAAAAGTATTGGCATTTTACGACATATCTCCACAGGCTCCTGTGCATTTTTTGGTAATTCCCAAGGAGCACATCAGGTCGGCCAACGACATAACCTCCAACAACAGCCACCTTATCGCACATATATATGAGGTGGTGGCCAAGGTTGCGGGTGAGCTTGAGCTCTCACAGGGATACCGCATAGTAAACAACTGTGGCGAGCACGGTAACCAAACCGTGGGGCATCTGCACTTCCATGTGCTTGGCGGACGTATGCTAAGCTGGCCCCCGGGCTAAACTTCACTAAAATATTGCGCATCTCACACACTGTGGGGTGCGCTTTTTCTTGTATTACACCGCAAAGTCATATATAATGGATAAAGAAGATGTCGTTTTGTGGTCTGCTCTGTGTAGGCCCCCCACCACCTCGGAGGGTTTTCTAATGAATAGAGCGATATTTTACATTGCAATATCCTTCGCCCTGTCCTGCGCAGGGCTTATATTCCTGCCCCAAATGCTGCTTTATCTGGCGGTTTTTGGGGCCATTTTGTTGGCCGCTTCACTTATTCTAAGGCTAAAAGCGCCTTGGCGTGGGCGTTGTTTCCTACTTTGCGCCGGCCTTATGTTGGCCATAGGCACTATACAGCTTCACACACTGCTGTATGTAGTTCCATTTTCCAAACTTGAGGGTCAAACCCTTCAGGTGTCGGGGGTTGTGTCAGGGGTGGACCAGCGTGACTCCTACTGCCTTGTCACCCTGCGTGCCACCGTCGACACACCGCAGTCTACCTCCTCCCCTCCCGAAAGCGAAATGCGCATATTCACGCCGGGCGTTTACGACTACCAACTTGGCGATAAACTAATTGGCTTGGTCGAGTTCTCCCCACCACGGGATGAGGGTGAGCGACGTTACATGTACAGCCACGGGCAGTATATCAGCGGTTATAGCGAGGGCGATGCCCTGCGCATTGTCGAGAACTTTGATTCCAAAAATCCGCCAAACAGCCTATTTGTGCTCGGTATTTACCTGCGTGGGGCTATGATCAAGATAATCTCGGAGCTAATGCCGGGGCAAAATGGCAACTTTGTGGCCTCGGTACTGCTGGGCGAGGGGGACATGCTCCCGCAGGAGGTGTCGGATAATATGTATAAAACCGGCGCAGGCCATGTTCTGGCCGTGTCGGGGCTTCATTTATCGGTGGTGTGTGGCAGTATCCTGCGCCTGCTGGCCCGCCGTGGACTCGGCAAATGGCCTCTTGCCATCATCGGTGGGTTGATCTCCCTATTTGTGGCCACACTTGTGGGGTTTAGTCCCTCTGTCATGCGTGCAGG
>CAYJGQ010000106.1:0-6820 GCA_964369885.1 uncultured Oscillospiraceae bacterium | reverse complement strand
ATTATTTATATTACAGTACCCTCGCTGCTGCTGTCATCCTCCTCGGTTTGTGGGGAGCGTGCGCTAACATCGCCATCAAACAAGAAATCGGCCACACGCTCAAGCTCATCCAGCATACGGGGGGTCTGGCGCTCAAAGGCCGCCATGTCCACCGTTACCACCTGATCCTGTATAACGGCCTGGGTTGAGCGATAAACCGAGTTTTGCTCAAGAATTGGTATGGTTATATCAAGATTAGATATGATTAAATCGGGGGTTAGGGCGGCGGCTTGGGACTCGGGGTAGGTCCAGTCGCCATAGGATTGAGCCAAATTCTCAAAACCCAGCTCGCTTAGCAGCCTGCTCTCAAAGGTGTCGCCGGTGGCCATGGTATAGTTGAGTATGCGCAAAAATATTACGGTTGGTGGGCCGTCGGCCTGTGCGGCATAACTCTCGCTTCGTTGTGCAAGTTCCTCAAAGCGTGACTCAAAAACGCCCCAATACTCATCGCCTATTTTTGTGCCGCTCCGGCTACCCTCAAGGGCTATGGCCACATCTTGGTAAAGACTCTTTAACTCACCAAGATCGCTTGCGCGGGAAATTACCAACAAATCAATATTCATCTGCTGAAGCTTTGTGATATCCTCCTCTGTGGGGGCGGTCGAGCTTATTACAAGGTTTGCGCCACTTTGGAAAATTTCATCAAAGTCAATCTGCTGTGGGCTGCCACAGGTTTGCAGATTATCGGGGTTGTCGCAGTAGTCGCTGACCCCCGAAAGCCTGCCACCAAGCCCCATGTCCTGCACAAGTTCACTAAGGGCAGGGGAGAGCGAGACCACGCTGTCGGGGCGCTGTTGTATCAATGTGCCACGCAGTTCTACGGGGTATTCGCCACCCTGTGTGTCGTCGGTCTGGCTCGAGGACTGATCATCTGCATCTCCATTTGCATCGCCCTGTGAGGTGCAGCCGCTAAGCATCAAAGCAAGAGCCAGCAAAAAACAAAGTAGGGTAGAGCACATTTTTTTATTCATATAATTCTACCTTTCGGGTTTGGATTTATGGTATATGTTTGTAAAAATTCTATAATAGCACGGCCACTTTTTCTATTTTACCCTGTATATGGGGAGTATGTCAACGCATAGACACAGTATATTGTTTCCTATAATGGTAGCTTTAACCTGTGCCACGCAACATAAACCTTTTTTGGGGTGGAACAAAGAACCTACAAGGCGGATTTTTGCCGACTGAAATTATCATTTGCAAACCAGCTAAAATTTTGTATGCAATAGTTTTAATTTATTTAATTTTTTTTGGATGTTTAACCTATTGTGCGCCTGATATATTCGTGATATCATTAACAATGATGGGCAGGTCATGTAATTGTGAGCTGTACTTGTCTTATCCGTGTGGAGAAATTTACACCTTGGATAGGATTATAAAACGATATAAATTTAATTTTTTTTCGGAGGTTTTTTGCCATGATGTTCAAAAAAGAGAGAGAAGAAGTTATAAAGGCCGGTATTAAGCTGGACCGTTACGGCCTGATTGCCCTATCGGGCGGCAACGTAAGTGTGCGTATGGAGAGCGGTGAAATTCTTGTTACCCCCTCGGGCATGATTTATGAGGATATGGTAGCCGAGGACGTTCTGGTTGTCGACATTGAGGGCAACGTAATTGAAGGTGAGCGCAAGGCCTCGGTTGATACCGATGCACTGCTTTATGTATTTAAGCACCGCCCTGACCTCAACGCTGTTATACATACCCACCAGCCCTACGCTACCGCAATTGGTCTTGTAGAGGACGAGTTCAAGGTAAATGTTACCACCCTTGCAAATGCAACCTGTGGCAACGTAGCCGTTACCCCCTTTAGCTCGGCCGCTTCTATCGACATGGGTATTGACACCGTTAAGTATCTTGGCGATAGTCTGGCTGTTATCCTGCGTCACCACGGCGTTATGGCTGTTGGTAACTCCCTAAAGCAGGCGCTCTACGCATGTATCTACATGGAAGAGGCCGCAAAATGTCACGTGGCTGCACGCTCCATGGGTGGCGATATGAAACACATGAATGCCGCACAAATTGAGCAGGCTGTTGGCGTGTTCAAGTTCTACGGCCAGGGCACCGCAGAGGTTCCCAAGGATCTTGTAAAGCGTATCGATTCCGATAAGTAAATTGCTACACAGCACAAAGTACAAATGGCATCCCCCACCACCGAGGCAGCTCCACGGCGGTGGGGGATTTTTGCGCCCAAAATAAATCCAAAAAAGCCGACACCTGAAAACAGATGTCGGCTTTTGCTTGGTCAATTGGTTGTGGACAATTACACCTGCATGTTGGCCGAGGTGTCGCTTACAATGTCCTTGCCAAACTCGTAGTCATTGCCGGGCAGTACAGCGTTTAGGAATATGCCCAGTATTGCGGCAATGGCAAGTCCCGAAAGGCTGATGGTTAGGCTTTCGCTGGAGTAGAGGGTGAGTCCGCCTGTGCTACTAAAACCAAGGGCACTTACCAGAATTACAGCGGCAATTATAAGGTTGCGGGTCTTGGTGAAGTCAACATGATTTTCTACCACGTTGCGCACACCAACAGCCGAGATCATTCCGTACAAAATAAGCGAGATGCCGCCGATTATTGCGGTGGGAATTGAGTTAATTAGGGCATCAAACTTGGGGATGAAGGAGAGAAGCACGGCCACAACGGCGGCTATACGCACAACGCGGGGGTCGTATACCTTTGTGAGGGCCAGCACGCCTGTGTTTTCACCGTAGGTGGTGTTGGCAGGGCCGCCCAAAAATCCCGAAAGGCTGGTGGCAATGCCGTCGCCCATCAGTGTACGGGCAAGGCCGGGCTTTTCAATAAAGTTTTTGCCGGTGGTGGCGCTGATGGCGGCCATATCACCGATGTGCTCCACCATGGCGGCCAGAGCGATGGGGGTTATGGTAAGAATGGCGCCCAGATCAAACTTTGCAAAGGACGAAGGGTTCAGGGGAATGCCAACCATGGGGGCGGCAACGGCCGAGGTGAAGTCGACAACGCCCATGGCCAAGGCCACAAGGTAGGAGCCAAGAACACCCAACAAAATGGGCAGAATTTTTACCATACCCTTACCAAAGATGTTACACACAATTACAATGGTAAGTGCAATTACGGCCAAAAGCCAGTTGGTGGAGGCATTTGCAATGGCCGAGGGAGCAAGGATAAGACCAATGGAGATGATGATGGGGCCGGTTACGATGGGTGGGAAGAAACGCATAACCTTTTTGGCACCGAAAAGGTGGATAAAGAGTGCCACCACGATGTAGACAAGGCCGGCCACAACCACGCCTCCGCAGGCGTAGGGCAGCATTTCGGTGTTGGGGATGGTCAGGTTGCCGTTTTCGTCGGCCAGTTTGGGGGCAATAAGGGCAAAGCCACCCAAGAAGGCAAAGGACGAGCCAAGAAATGCGGGTACCTTACCCTTTGAAAGCAGGTGAAACAGCAGTGTGCCCACGCCTGCCATTAGCAGGGTGGTGGCCACGCTAAGGCCTGTGATGATGGGCACGAGCACCGTTGCGCCAAACATGGCAAAGACATGCTGAAAGCCCAGAATCAGCATTTTGGGAAGCCCAAGGCTACGGGCGTCATGTATGCCGGTTTCTCCAATAACTTGTTTTTGATTTTCCATACTTTTTAGTTCCTCCTCAAATTTTGCGTTGGGTCATGTTATTGTCTTGCACAAAAAAAATCACCCCGACAATTTCAAAAATGAAAAAGGGGTGAAACAAATGTGAAATAAAGGGGTATACATATTAGTAAAGCCAGATGTGCGTAACAAACGGTTGTACTACAAACGGCTTCCGAATACATGTTTACTCCTCCTCACAAATTTTCATAAATGATATCACACACAACCCAAAAGTGCAAGTGTGCCAAGGTGTATTTTGCGCTAAAATGGCAAATAGCAACAAATTTCTGCGAATTGCACAACTCCTGCGTCCAATGGGGGGAGTTTTTGAAACTGTAAAATAAATCCAAAGTGTGAATTATTGATCGAAAAACGCTTTTTTTGGGGCTAAATTGTAAAAAATGTCCATAAACAGTTGCACCTGCAACCCGTGTGTATTATAATAATGAAAACTTAAGAGATTGACAATGATAGAGCCTTGCGGTTATGTCTTGTGAATACTCGGGCCGTGGAGGGCTTTGGAATATGCATGTTTTCGAATACGATCCCAAGCTATACCTATACCGCAACACCCTGACAGGCTATGCACTTATCGCCATTGCACTATACAGCGTTTTTCAGATAGTTACCGACTTTGGCATTAGTATTTGGCTGATTGTACTGCTGGTTTCGGTTTATGGTGCTATAAATCAGTTTGTAACCGTGGCAAACCCCCGAGAGGTTGGGGTTAGCGAACACCAAATTTATTTTACCGATGGGCGAATAAAGCATACCTATGAAATATCCCAGCTAACCTCCTTTCAGATAAAGGAGATTGGCATAAACGGTTCTATTTTTATCCGTGTGGCCGACAACAAGGGGATGCGCTCCCGCTACTGGCTGGCTTATCGCTATTTTAACGACAGGGACGAGCTTTTGGCCGAGTGCTACTATATAGAGCGCAAACTTAACCCAAACCACATAAAATTTCGTGGGCGTGAAGATTGGGGCGCCCAGCGTCCAAGCTACTCGGTAGAGCAGACAGGTGATAATGTGTAGTCAACACCTACACAACATATATAAACAATGATGAGGAGAGAATTTTCATGAGCGAGCGCATTAATTTTTCCAACCTTATCCGTGAGGATATGATTTTGCTGGGGGTTGAGGGCAACACCCGCGACGAGGTTCTTGAAAACATTGCCAAGGTTTTTGTTGAAAAAGGCATTGCCAAGGATACCTTCTACCAGGGTCTACTGGGCCGCGAGAACGAGTTCCCCACAGGACTGCCCATGGGCGAGTACAACATTGCTGTACCCCACACCTACCCCGAGCACTACAATGAAGTGGCTGTGGCAATATGTGTGCCCAAAAACCCCACCAAGTTCTTTAACATGGGCGACAAAGAGGACGAGCTGACCGTTCAGGTTATTGTTTGTTTGGCACTTAAAAAGATGGATGACAGCATTAAAATGCTACCCTCTTTGATGGAGTTCTTTGTTGACCAGGAAAACATCAAGGCTGTTATGAACGCAAAGACCCCTGCAGAGGTTTTGGCACTGTTTGCATAAACTGCAACTTGAAAACACAAATCGTCCGCCCTGTTTTTAGGGCGGGTGTTTTTTTAGCATAAATTGTACAAAAATACTCTTAATTTTACCAATAACTGAAAGCGTTAAAGTGGAGGTGAAGCACGATGCAGTACATAGTGAGTTTTCTTGAGGGTGTAATAACCTTTATTTCACCCTGTCTTTTGCCGATGCTACCTATATATGTTTCCTATTTCCTTGGAGAGAATACAAGTGGTAGTTCAGAGGGTTCAACCAAGGCCTTGAAAAATTCCCTCGGGTTTGTGCTGGGATTTACCGTGGTTTTTGTAAGCCTTGGGGCATTTGCCGCCACCCTTGGTGGTTTAATGCTGCAATACCAAACCGCCATAAATATTGTGACAGGGCTTGTAGTGGTACTGCTTGGGCTGAATTTTACAGGGGTGCTAAAAATATCACTGCTGGAGCGCACCCTAAAACCCGACTACCGCCCAAAAAATCTTAATTTTTTCTCGGCGTTTATCTTTGGTGTTGTATTCTCGGTGGGGTGGACACCCTGCGTGGGGGCATTTTTAGGCTCGGCACTGCTGATGGCGTCACAGCAAGGCACTGTAGCCCAGGGTGTGGTAATGCTACTGTGCTACTCGCTTGGCCTTGGAATACCCTTTGTAATGTCGGCACTGCTTATCGACCGGCTAAAAGGTACATTTGATTTTATAAAGCGCAATTATAAGGCAATAAAGGTAATTTCAGGGCTGTTTTTGGTGATCACAGGCATACTTATGATGACCGGAGTTATGGGGCGTTTTTTGAGTCTGCTAAGCTTTTAAGCTAATCTGTCTAAACATCTAAAGAAGATTTTAAGTTTGAATGCAAACTCAAACTTAAAATTAGTAGGCCGTTTTTCTCATCCTTTTGGGATAACCGAAAAACATGGCATAAAATACGATCACTTGTCAGAGGTCTGTTTTGTGCCTGTCGCAGAAAGGAATGGTCATAATTATGAAAAACAACGGATTTATCGCAATTGTCATCGCACTTGGAGCGCTGCTTATTGTGGCCGGCACCCTGTATGAGGTGCTAAATTACGATACCGACCCCAGAACAGGCCTTTCGGTAATTACCGAGGCCGAGGGAATGACAGATCAGACCGAGCTTGAAATGGCACCCGATTTTACCGTGTACAACAGTGCAGGGGAGGCGGTTAAGCTATCAGACTACGCAGGAAAGCCGGTAGTGCTAAACTTTTGGGCCAGCTGGTGCCCCCCATGCCGTGAAGAAATGCCCTACTTCGAGGAGCTTTACACCGAAATGGGGGATGAGGTTGAATTTATGATGGTAAACATGACCGACAACGACAGGGAAACGGTTGAGGTTGCCACCAAATTCATGACCGATGCCGGCTACACCATGCCCATACTGTTTGACACCGACACCCAAGCCGCCCGTGCCTACACCGTCATAGGTGTGCCCATGACCATGTTTGTAAATGCCGAGGGCGAACTTGTGGCCACAGCAAGGGGGTCGGTGACCAAGGATATGCTGCTTGAAGGCATAACTGCTATTAGCTAACAACCATAAAAATCGGGTCGAGAGCAATCGACCCGATTTTTTGAGGCTGTGGGGCTTTGATTACGTAGCATCGAAAGAT
>CAYJGQ010000105.1:0-7076 GCA_964369885.1 uncultured Oscillospiraceae bacterium | reverse complement strand
TTTAAAAACAAAAAAACGCCCATCCCTGATATAAAATCAAGGACAGACGCTAAAAGCAATCTGCGGTGCCACCTTGTTTGTCACACTAAGTGCGACCTCTCTTGGGAGTGCCAACACACCCCTCGCTCTGTAACGTGAGCTCACGTCGTAGGATACTTAGGAAAACTCCCGTTCACCCCGCCCTCAGCGGTCCATTTGCCAATTCGCTTTCCTATCGGGTTCCCAGCTACCCCCGACTCTCTGTGAGTGCGCCTTTGGTTTAATCTCCGCTTCATCGGTTTTGTATATTATAATCATATACACATAAAAATGTCAAGACAAAAAATTCCAAAAGGGGTAAAAATGCTTTAGCTCAGGGAGAATAAAAACACAAAAAAGCGCATAAACACTGGGGTGATTGTAGCTGAGCAAGGTGCGAAAAAAATTGTAGCGCTTAGTAAAATAACCCTATATTTTTGCAGCCACTGCCTTAAAAGCTATTTTGATAAATAACCTTTCTGAGTATATAAACCACCCTGAAAGCTTGGTGGTGTTTGCCTAAATTAATGGGGGAGTAAACGTATTACCTTTGCCAATGCTATCCCTTATTTATTCGTGGCAGGATGTCGGCCAGTGTTTCCAAAATATACTCAACCTCCTGCAGGGTGCTACCTCTGCCAAGCGAGAGGCGCAGGCTACCTCTGATGTAATCGGGTGCAACCGCCATGGCCTTTAACACATGGGATGGCTCAACACTTTGGGAGTTGCAGGCCGAGCCCATGGAGGCCATTATGCCGGCCATGCCAAGGCGTATCATCAGCGGTTCGGCCTCTATATTCTTAAAACTCACATTTACCACCCCGGGAATTGCCCCGCGTTCCGGGGTGTTTATCCGAGCGTCTGCAAGGGCGCAAAGACCACTGCGCAGAGCCGATGTAAGACCGCATAGGTGCTGGCGGCGCGCAGATTTTTCTGCAATGAGCAGATTAATAGCACTGCCAAAACCCACTATGGCAGGGGTGTTTTCGGTGCCACCACGGCGGTGTAATTCCTGTTGTCCACCGTGTTGACAGGGGAGCAGAGGGGTGCCACTGCGCACAAAAAGTGCCCCCACACCCTTTGGCCCATATATTTTGTGGGCCGAAAGCGAGAGCAAATCTACAGGCGTTTTTTCAAGATCAATGTCCACACTGCCAAGTGCCTGCACGGCATCGGTATGAAATAGCCCGCCTGCGGCATGGGCTATGCTACATAATTCCTGTATGGGCTGTAACGCACCTGTTTCGTTGTTTGCCCACATAATAGACACAAGCCCCGTTGCGGGGGTCATGGCGCATTGTAGCGCCGAAGGCTGTACAATACCCTGTGCATCACAGGGCAGCACCGTGAGGGAAAAACCCTGCTTTTCCAGCGCGGCGGCGCACTCGCCCACGGCATGATGCTCTACCGAGGAGATAATAAGGTGGGTTTTGCCAGCTGCCTCAAGCCCACGCATAACCCCCACAAGGGCCAGGTTATCGGCCTCGGTGCCACCACTTGTAAATATTACTTCATCGGGTTTGCAGGCAAGGTAGTCGGCCAAAATTTTGCGAGACTGCTCAATGGATGATTTGGCCTGTGCCCCACCGCTATAAAGTCCCGAGGGGTTATAAAACATCTCGCCAAAATAGGGGAGCATATCCCGCAGCACCTCATCGGCCACCGGAGTGGTGGCGGCGTAGTCTGCATAAACCTTCATAAAATCCACCCCATAAACAAATTTAATAGCGAAAAACTACGCCGCAGAGCTTTTCTCAAGCAGCTCTACTATCTGCAAGAGCAGAGCTTTTTCACCTATATGGGCAATAAACGGCTTGCCCGAAATAACAGGACATGGCATATCCTCAAAATAGGGAAACATCTCGATAATAAGGTTGTATTTACGGCAGTCGGGCTGGGCGCCCTCCCATAGGTTATGGATGGTCACGTCGACATCGATACCCGATTTTTGGCAACATTCCTCAATGTTTTGCGCGGCAATAAGCATGGTGCTACCACACAGTCCGCCGGCAATCAGTACCTGTTGTTTCATAGGATATTCACCGCCCAAATGAATTTTTAGTCCTCGTCTTCCGCATCCATGCGTGCTAAAATGTCTATAACCTGCTCAGGGGTTGTGGAATTTTTAAGTTCTACCAACAAATCCCCATTTGAAAAACATCTCATAAGGTTTCTAAGGTCGCCCAATTGTTTATCGGGATCTTCATTTGCCAAAACAAACACAAGTTCTGCCATCAATAGATCGCTGTGATCGGCCATGTTGTAAAATCCAACAGGTTTTTTCATTATGGCCATGCCAATACCGCTTTTATACACCTTGCCCTTGGCAGCGTGGGGGATGGCGGTTATGACCTGATCGGTGGGAAGTCCTGTGGGATAGGTTTTTTCACGCTCTATGGCGTAGTCGGCATATTCGGGATCTACAAAACCGTTTTGGGCCATTACATCTACAATTTTGCGTATACAGTCATCGTTGCTGTCGGCCTCTAAACCGAATATTATATTGCGTGCATCAAGTTCAACCATTTTGACACTCTCCTGCTAATTTATTCTTAAAAAAATACGCCCCCGACGCCGGTCGGGGGCGCGTGTATTTAACTAATTAGGCAAATAGACCAAAGATTTTGATAATCAGGAAGCCAAGGGGATCGCCGCCCATATCAAAGCTGGAGTTAACAATGGCGGGATCGGCAAGTCCGAGGTTGCCCATAGCCAAGGTATGTAGATCAGCCATATTTGTGGCAATTAGTAGTACGGGGATCATCCACAGCACGGTGAAGAGCACCATACGGAATACGTTACCCTTGAAGTAGGGGGCAATGGCGCCACACCAGTAGGGGATAACGGCCAACGATGCGATGGGGATAAGTGCATTGCCGGGAAGGAAGATGGCCAGAACAACTGCCAAGGGGTAAAGCAAAACAGCCGATGCCATAACCGAGGGATGGCCAAGTAGTGCGGCACAGTCAACAGCAACGTAAACCGACTTTTTGCCATCAAAACGATCCTGTACAAACTCTGTAACTGCATTTGCAATGGGAATAACACCTTCGCACAGAACCGAAACGGTTTTGGGTAGGAATACCATAAGTACGCCCATCTCGATGCCAAGCTGCAAAGCGGCCTGTACTGTATATCCGCCAAGGAAGCCGATGATAGCACCGATGATAACGCCCATAACACCAAGCTCGCCAACAATGCCCATGCGCTTACGAATTACGTCGGGGGCGGCGTTGATCTTGTTGATGCCGGGGATTTTTTCAAGTACAAAGTTAACAGGCTTTGCAAAAACTGCAAGTACGGTTACGGTACATGGTACCGAGATGCCGGGAAGTCCGTTAAATTCTTGGTAATCCTTTGCGGTGTAGTCGCCGATAAAGGAGTTGATGGTCAAGAAAAGCACGCCGGCTACTACGCCAAGGGTGATGTTTCCGCCGGTGAGGGCCCAAACAAAACCACCTACAACGTTGCCGTGCCAGATGCTCCAGATGTCGGTCCACATGGTTTTAACAATGCCTGTAAGTACCAAAATGGCATTGACGGCCAAGGTGCCAAGAATTACAAAGGCAAGGCCGGGCCATGCAAATGCTATGCCCGAGCTACCCCAGCCCACGTCGGTAACCGATGTGTTGGTGTCAAAACGCTCAGAAAAAGCGATGATGGCAGGGGTTAGTGTGGCTGTTGCATTATTAATAATTACAAACAAACCTGCAAGTCCGATACCGGCATAAAGACCGCCACGAATAGATTTTGAAATACCTGCTCTAAACACAAGACCAAGAATACACATTACCGCCGCAACAAGAACTGAACTACCCAAACTTCCGATAAACGCCGAAACAGATGCTGCCAAATTCATAACAGGACCCTCCAAAATAATATAAATTCTGCATCAAAAATCATCTTACATTTTTCTTAAAGCATTCCTCACGCCAAAGCATTCCGCACGATGCATTGGGTGTGGGTATATCCTTAGTCGCCCTTATAAATTTCGTTCATCAGGGCGATAACCCTCTGGGTTGTTTCAAGTTTTGCCTTTTTGCCACCAATAAGGTAGGAAAGACCCTGCACCGAGGGGGCGCCAAAACTTTCGTCCACCTGTGTCATCCAAACAACTACCATGTTTTCACGGTCCTTGTAGGGGGCCATTTGGTCGATCTGTATGAATTTTACTTCATAGTCGTTAATGCCCTCGTTTTCGAGGAATTCCTCGATGGTCATGCAGGCGTTGTGTGAGGTATTAATACCTGCTCCGCATACACATAGTACCAGTTTGTTTTTTGCCATTGCATTGTCTCCTTTTTCATACAGTATTATTGTAGTCAATGGTAGCATATTAAGAACATATTTCAAGAGTATACGAAGAATAAAATGCACATTTGTGCAATGAAATTGTGTGATATAGCTATTTAATAGAAAATATTGATTTTGTTTTGTGCAATAGCGACAAACAAATGCCGTTTTGACCCTAAATGATGTTTTGGCTACCTGCCACTGCAATGGCCGCAACTTCATCAATAATCAGCCCATTAATAAACCCACCCTTTGCGGCCGAAACTATTGAGTCACGCTTTTGCTCTCCGGTGGCAAGGCCAACCACATTTGGCGAGGCCTTAAGGTCGGCGGCAGGGATGGTTATCAGGCGTCCCTCAAGCAGGGTTTTGGCGGGATGTCCATCCCGTGTAAGGCGATGTCCGCAGATATCGGCGGCGTTTCCCTGCTCTACAAGGTGCTCGGCCTCGTCGAGGGTAATATAACCACCGAGATATGTGGCGCTCTCGGAGGGAACGCTGGAGCCAAGACCCACAAAGGCAAGGTCCATATGCTTTAGTTTTTCGATATGTTCGCTACACTCGTTTTCAAGAATCATGGCAGCCAGCCTGCGGTCTCGCACCACCATTGGGTATTGTAGCAGTGCCACACTTGCCCCCATTTTTTGCGCAAGAAACTTCACAAGTTCACGGCCGTCCTTCATACTGTTTGCAACATGCACCCCTCCTGTAAGCTGGGCAACCTCAAGTCCTAAAATATCTGGGTTTCCTGTGTAGGCATCGGCCATGGCCTCCATTGTTGAGCCCCACTCAAGGCCTATGCGCATGTTGTTTTTTAGGTTTTTTAGCAGGTACTGGGCTGCCGCCTTGCCAACATTTTTTTTGCTTTCCTGCGCAGTGGAGGCCGAGGGAACCACTTCAACCATTTTAAGGTTAAAATGTGTGCTTATTTTGTGTGCAAGCTCTGTGCAGAGGTCGGGGTATTCGCATATCTGAAAACGAACTACGTTCATCTCTTTTGCCAATGTAAGCATACGTGACACCTTGGAGCGAGAAATCCCCATGGTAGTGGCTATCTCCTCCTGTGACATATTGGCGACATAGTAAAGTTTTGCTACCTGTACAAGGTATTTGCGACTGCTAAACTGATTCATGCAGTATGTGCCACCCTCCAATATAATTTACAGCCACTGTGCTGTTTAAATACAAACATAACCCCGTGCTTTTGGGCACAGGGGATATGTCAATATTTGGGTTAGGTAGTTTTAAGCCGTGATAAGCCGTGGGGAAGGATGGCTTAAAACATAGGCTTAGTTACTTTTCGTAAACGCCGTACTTTGCGCCAAATTTGTACATGTCAAAGAAATTTTGCACAGGTACGTCATTTTGGAAGTGATTTGAGGGGGAGAAGATGTAGCCTCCACCCGGAGAGAACTGCTCGATGCGTTTTTTGCATTCGGCCTCAAGCTGTTCGGTTGTACCGGGAAGCGCTTCCTGTATATCCACTCCGCCGTGGAATACAATCTTGTCGCCATATTCGGCCTTAAGCTCGGCCGAGTCCATGCCTGCGGCAAGTGGCTGAAGTGCGCTTAAAATTTCTACCCCCGACTCCACAAATAGAGGCATAAGGGAACGCACACTGCCACAGCTGTGCAGGAATATTTTTACGTTAGGTGTTGCCTTCTTTATGGCCGAGAAAAGTCTTTGGTGTGGTTCTAAGAAAAATTCTTTGTAAAGATCAGGGGAGATGAATGGGCCGTTTTGAGTGCCCCAATCAGAGGTGAACTCAATCCATTCAATCCATGGACCCACAGTCTTTACATAGTTTACATTCAGCTCAATTAAAAGATCTGTTACCTTGTTTATAAGGGCGGCAGCAAACTCGGGCTCGATGTAAAGATCCATCAAGAATTGCTCAAACCCACGCAGATACTGGCACCACTCAAAGATAGTGCCCGAGGTGGCCGAGGTGGCAGTTATAGCAAAATCGGTATTCTCATACCAATCTTTTGCTTTTTCGGCAAGGCCTCTAAATCGACCTTCATCGCTCATATTAGGCCAATTGTAGGTTTCCAAATCCTCCTCGGTGGCCTCGGCCAATGGGTGTAGGGTAAAAGAGGGATGGCTGCCTATAATTTTCTTACCGACGCCCCACTCATCAATGATGTTGCCATCGTCATCGACATAAGATTTGAAACCATCGGGCTTTCCGATGTTTATGTGTCTAAAGTCGGATTGTATCATGTCGCTTAGCTGATAATCCTCATACTCCGAGGTGGAGCCGGGACGAATGCGCTCGCCCAGTGGGTCGAGATTTATTTCCTGCGCAAGACGCAGATAAAAATTAGTATTTAGTCGGCTGTCAGATCCCCATAAATCCATGGGAACTCTGTCAGGCTCTTGAAAATTTATTGCCTTTTTTACACGCTCTCTACTAGTCATTTAAATGCCCCATTCCGCCGTGTTTTCGGCTTAAAATGAAATTGGATGTATTCAATAGGTTTTTGGACGCAACAGTGTGCGGCTGCTGCGTCCATCTGTCAAAAAACATGCAAGCTGAGTTTGTATGCAAGTTAATTATGTGAAAAATCACCTATAAAGTCAATACCTATGTGCAATAATAACGTATATTTTATGCACATTTGTGCAATTTGATTTTAGTAAGCACATATTTTGTCTTGCCGACCGCGTGGTCGCGGCGGAACACCCCCCGTGCGTGACCGCACCTGACTCTCCCCCCACCCACACGACTTCGCTGGGTTTCCTCCCCCTCGGGGGAGGCGGCGG
>CAYJGQ010000104.1:0-7129 GCA_964369885.1 uncultured Oscillospiraceae bacterium | reverse complement strand
CGGTCACCGCACCTCCGCCCGAGGAGTAACCTACATCAAGACCGACCGTGGGGACCCTGTCCCCACACCCCTGCCACCTTTTGCAAAAGGCGGCCCAAAACTCCAAACGCCCCCTGCCTGCGGCCGGGGGCGAAGTTTTTGCTGTCTCCCACTTTGCAGGGCGGCGGTGTTGCCACGGCCGTGTTGCCTTATGGCCTTGCAGGCTCGGCCGGCAACCGCCCTCTGCCAAAACGGCAGAGGGCGCACCACCTTTGGGCGGTGACGGCCTACGCCACCCCTCCTCCTACCACTATGCAGGGCTCACAGCGTCGGCAATTTTGCAGGGCACTTACCCCTGTTAATCTTCTTTTGCTGTACCCCCCTACACAAAAAACGGGTAGACACCATAAACCCTTGATTGTGTCTGCCTGTCCTGCGTTTATATTTTATTTTGTGAATGTGTCCATATAGTTTTGTAGGTCGTTTATAAACTGCGAAAGGTGAAACCCGTCGCACACCGCATGATGCACCTGCACCGCCAAGGGAAGAAATGTTTTCTCGCCCTCCACAAAATATTTTCCTATTGTAAAAATGGGTGGGAGAAAATCATACCCTTTTTGCAGGTTTAGGTTAAACCCCGTAAAGCTTGTCCATGGTATGCAGGACACATTAAAATAATTTTTCCCTGCCACAGGTTTTGAGTCATGAGCATTATTTTTATACCTTGCCATGTCATCGTCATAGCTTTGTAAAAAGGTTTTTAGGTCGGGGGAGTACTCGGTCCACAGATTTATTATGGTTTGTGTTTCGCTCTGAAAAACAGTGTAACAGGGGTTGGAATGATCGTAGTACCCCACACCGCCATCTTCATCAAAATCCATACGAAACTCCTTGTGCATGTTTACGGTTTGAGAAATCCCATGCAACACTGTGGGAAAAAACTTGTAGTTGGTTGCATCAATCGCCCCCATAAGGGCTGTTATGTCAAGATTCACGGTCATACTGTATGTACAGGGAATGTCATTATAATATCGGGAGTAGCTCTCCTTTCTACCCCAGCTTTTCATGTCAATTTTATTAAACATTACTCTATGCCTCCCAAATCTCTTTAGTGAATTTTATTCATTAGAGGGACTTTTTGTTTGTATCGGTCATACCTGCCTCCTGTCCTACCCCATTTGTATAACCGAGTCACATAGTTTGTGGCTTTCGGCCTCGTGGTGGGTTACAAGCAGTGTGGTGCGCCCACGACGGTTTTTACGCAGGTAGTCCATAACCTGCTCAAGGGTTTGGGAATCAAGCCCCTTAAAGGGCTCGTCCAGCACCAAAAGCTCCCCACTGCTAAGTAGGGCACGGGCTATGGCCACACGGCGCATCTGTCCGCCCGACAGCTGTGACACCGGCCGTGTTAGGGTCTGCCCAAGACCAAGCTCTGTCAGGTGCTTTGCGGCCTGAGCTTTTGTAAGCCCCTTGCAGGCCATGGTCAGGTTAACCACGGGGGAGAACATCTCACAAAGACGGTTTTCCTGAAAAACGGCTGCGGCGGTGGCAGGCAGGTTTTCTATGCTGCCGCTTTGGTAGGGGCAAAGCCCCAACAAAATTTGCATAAGGGTGGTTTTGCCACAACCCGACGCCCCCATAACGGCCGTCATCTCGCCCTGTGGTATACGGGCCGAAAAATCACTAAGCACGGCCGTGTCGCCGTAGGATTTGCAAAGATTTTTTATAATTATATCTCCCATTACTGCCCCTCCCATGCGCCAAATGCGCTTTTTAGTAGCCACATAAGAAGTTTTTCAAGCCCCACGCTTAGCAGTACCACGGCCAATGTCCATGCAAAAAGATCGGGGGAGCTAAAGTGCACCTTGGCCTGATAGAGCTGTTCGCCTATTGAGCCTATGGGTATGCCTATTACCTCGGCGGCAATGCCGGCCTTCCAGGCAAGCCCCAGCGACACACCGCAGGCCGACATTATATATGGGCGCAGGTGGGGCAGTGTGATGTAACCCAGCACCCTGCCACGACTCATGCCAAACACCGCCGCCATTTCAAGCAGTTTGGGGTCAATATTTTCAAGGCCTGTAAGCAGGTTTGTGTAGACAATTGGCAGTACCATCAAAAACGCTATGAACACAGAGAGCTCGGCCGAGGAAAGCCAGATAAGGCAAAGTATTGTAAAGGAGGCCACAGGGGTGGCCTTTATCAGGGACATCCAGGGCCAAAGCAGAGCTTTTACAGCCCCAAAGCGCGCCCCAAGAAAGGCAAAAACCACCCCTGCAAATATCCCCGCCAGATAGCCCGCCATAATCCGAGCAACCGAAAAAGCCACCCCCGCCCAAAAGGCAAGAGTGGGCACAAGCTCAAAAAGCCTTGCCACCACCGCCACAGGGCTTGGTAGCAAAAGCTCTTGAGATATCAGCAGGGCGGCGATCTGCCAAACGGCCACGGCCGCCGCCACTGCCAAGGGTTTTTGATATTTTTTATACCATGTGGTAGAAGTCATCTCCGGGGAGGGCTCCGCCAATCGAGCTTTCATTCTGTTCATAAAGCACCTTCAAATATCCCTCAAGGGCCAGACGTAGCTCCTGCCCGTCAAGGTAGGTAATATTGCACTCGGGCAGTGCCTTTTCGGCCACGGCCGCACCCACAATGCCCACCTTTTCCACCAAGGCGGCGGTCTGGGTCACATTTGTGTTTGCATATTCAAGGGAGTTTTTATATTCCTGTAAAAACACCGCTGTGTTCTCGGGGTTTTCCTCAATAAAACTGCGACGTCCCACCAGCACACCTGTTACAACCTGACTGTCGGTGCCAAGGTCGTCCCAAAGTTGACCCATGTCAAGGGCAACACGCAGGTTTGGCAGTTGGCTACCTGCCGCCGTAACAAAGGGCTGTGGCAACATGGCAATGGCGGTTGTATCCTGCTGCATCAGTGCAACCGCCTCGGCAGGCTCGGACTTCCACTCAATGGTAAGGTCGGTGTCGGGGTCGATGCCGTTTTGGGTCAGCACATGGCGCAGTACATACTCGGGTGTAGAGCCCTTGCCTGTGGCATAAATTGTCTTGCCGACAAGGTCCTGCACACTCTGCACGGCCTCGCCCTGCTCCACCACATACAACACACTCATTGCACTGCTGGCCAACACAACAATCTCGCCCTCGGTATTATTATACAGCACCGAGGCAAGGTTTGAGGGTATTGTTGCAAAATCAAGCTCCCCCCCAATAAGCTTCGGGGTTATCTCATCGGCCGAACCTGCAACGGTAAAGGTGTAGTCGTTTAGAGCCACACCCTGCTCATCATCCTCAATTAGCTTTACCATGCCCATTGTGGTAGGGCCTGTCAGCCCTCCTACATTAATGGCAATCGGCGCTACATCCACCGGTTGTTCTTCCTCGGACTGCCCCTCCTCTTGGCTCTGGGGCTGGGCCGTGGCCTCGCTATCAGAGCCCGTGGGGGCCAGCGGTTCGCTTTGTGCACAACCCACCAACATGGCAAGGGTAAGCATCAGTGCTGTTAAAACAAGTGCTGTTTTCTTCATTTTTATTTCGTCCTTTCAAAATGTTATTTTTGCAGTTAGGTTTTTGCTCCCTGCCCCACCCTGCAATGTAGCCATAAAGACCCTGCAGTTTGGGGCGTTTTTTGCTCGGCCACGGCGTAAATCAAAAAAATCCGCGCCAAAAGACGCGGAACGCTCATAAAGATGATCTCCGTCGCCTTTTTGCTAGGGAAAACCCAAGCCGTCAGAACGTAGATATTATTCTCATCCTTGGCCTTAGGCATACCTTTGGCCTTGGACAGGTTTATTATATACCATTTTAGTGTAAATTGCAAGGGTGGTAAAAAGCGCTGCCCTCTCCCAGCTGTTTTCTAACCTTTACCACACAGCCCTGCTTTTTATAAATAATCTGTTATACAGATTATTTATATCGCACATCTGCCTTTGGCAGGGGCATGAAAAACAAGGTATTTATATGGTTCTTCCCACAAGTGGCAATAAATAATCCCCAAACAGGTATACCACGGACTACCTCTACATATATTTTTACCAAATGAATTTGAGTGAGGAGAGGTAAAGCCATGGAGCTCATTGTCAACAAACAGCCCGTTTTCATACACGAAACCCTGCTTGAAGCCGACCTTGAACAATCGGTTGAATGCGACGTTCTTCTGCCCGACTACTGCCCCGACATCCAAAAAATCCTCAAGTGCACCCTTGTGCCCACCCTATCTCGGCGCGAGGTGGAGGACGACCGCCTTATTCTGGAGGGTATCTGCCTTGCCACGGTTTACTACCGCAATCCCGAGGGGGAGCTTTGCCGCAGTGAGTACAAAATCCCCTTCTCCAAGACGGCCGAGCTAAAAGACGAGGCCGTTTGCCCAGCCGTTTGGGTGCAGAGCAGCTGCTCCTATGTAAACTGCAGGGCGGTTAGCAGTAGGCGCATAGACATCCGTGGAGCTGTGAATTTGCGTGTTTGTGTAAGCAACATGAAGGAGGAGCAGGCGGTGTCGGCGGCCGGGGGCATGGGTATGCAGTTGCGCCAACAGGTGCGCACCGCCACACGCACCATCATGCAGACCTGCAAGACCATATCGCTGTGCGAGGACACCGAACTGCCCGAAAACAAGGGTGGCATTGGGGCAATACTGCGTGTGGGTGCCACCACCAAACTGCTTGACTCCAAGATAATTGCCGGCAAGGTAATACTGCGTGGAGAGGCCAATGTAAACTTTCTTTACCGCAACCTTGAGGGGAACTGCGAAACCATGGAATTTACACTGCCCATCAGCCAAATGATAGACTGCGAAAAGGCCGACGACACCTGCCGCTGCTTTGCCCGGCTCAGCCTGCAAAACGCCTTTGTGGAAAAACGCTGCGAAACCCACGGCGAGGAGCACCTGCTGAGCATAAGCTGTAATGTTAATGCCCATGTGCATGTACATAAGGACTACGAGGCCCTTTGCGCCAGCGATTGTTACTCCACACATTACGAGTGTGGTTGTCAGACCAAAATGACAAACACCCTCGAGCTTGCCCAAACAGTGGAGCGTTGTTTTATGTATCGCGACCGCATGGAACTGCCCCAAGGGGTTAGCCGTGTTGTGGATTTATGGTGCCAAATTACCGACTGGAATGTGCATTTTGAAGGGGCCGACGCCCTTATTATGGGCAAACTTTGCATCTCGCTTTTTGGGCAGGAAAACGGCGGCGAGGTGGAGTATTACGAAAAGATGGTGGAGTTTGAGGACCGCATACCCCTGGGTGAGCAGTTGGCATCACAGGGCGGGGTGATTTTCCATCCTAATTTGTGGGTGGTGGGTCAGGGCTACAATTTTGGCAGTGACTGCACCCTTGATGTGCGGTGCGAAATAGGGGTGAGCGGCTGTGTGTACAGATGCTGTAACACCGCTATGATTTATGAGCTTAGCCTAAACGAGGAACGCCCCAAGCAAAGCCGCGTGGAAAAGGGGCTGTATGTATGCATTGCCGAGGCCGGCGAGGAGTTGTGGGACATCGCCAAGAGGTACAACACCAGCATTGATCAAATTGTTGAGGAAAATGAACTGACGGCCGAGGCGGTACAGCGGCGCACCATGCTGATTGTACCTGTACTTTAAGGCGACTACCACAAAAATAGGGGGGCTTACAAAGTGGAATACAAAACCATTTACGAGGACATTGCCAAGCGCACCCAGGGTGATATATATGTGGGTGTGGTGGGGCCGGTACGCACCGGCAAATCCACCTTTATAAAAAGATTTATGGAAACCCTTGTACTACCAAATATACCCGAGCAGGCCATGAGGGAGCGAGCCATAGACGAACTGCCTCAAAGTGCGGCCGGCCGCACCATAATGACCACCGAGCCCAAGTTTATACCCGAGGAATCGGTGCAGGTGCAGCTGGACGAGGCGGCCTCCTTTAATCTGCGCATGATAGATTGTGTGGGCTATATAGTGCCAAGCTCGCTTGGATACATAGAGGACGACACCCCCCGCATGGTCATGAGCCCGTGGTTTGACCGAGAAATTCCCTTTAACATGGCGGCCGAGATAGGCACCCGCAAGGTTATAACCGAGCACAGCACCATAGGCCTTGTGGTCACCACCGACGGCAGTATAAGCGATATCCCACGCAGTGAGTATTCCGAAGCCGAGGAGCGTGTTATATCCGAGCTTCGGGAGCTGAAAAAGCCCTTTGCCGTGCTGCTAAACTGCCAAAATCCACGCAGTCCCGAGGCGCGCGAGCTAAAGGAGCAACTTGAGGAGCGTTACGACGTTCCCGTGGTGGCAGTAAACTGCCTCGAGCTTGATGAGGGTGATATCCGCGAAATACTTGATCAGGTGCTGTATGAGTTCCCCATGAGGGAGCTGTCGATAGATCTTCCCCATTGGGTCATGACATTGGAGCGTGGGCATTGGCTGCGCAGTGCTGTGTACAGTCAGGTAAGAAACACCGCCCAGGGCATGGAGCGTATGCACCATGTGCGCACACGCCACCAAATACTGCGGGAGTGTGAGTATATCTCGGCGGTGCGCCAACCTGTAATTGATCTTGGCACAGGCACGGCACGCATAAGCATTGAGCTTCAGGCCGATTTGTTTTACAAGGTTTTGGGCGAGGCCACCGGCCTTGAGGTGGGCGGCGAGGAGGGGCTTTTCCCCTGCATGATTGAGCTTGCCAATATAAAAAGGGAGTACGAGCGTGTGAAGGGCGCCCTTGAGGAGGTGCAGGCCACGGGTTACGGCATTGTAATGCCCACCATGGACGAACTGCATCTTGAGGAGCCCGAAATTGTAAAGCAGGGGGGGCGTTACGGTGTGCGCCTGAGGGCAAGCGCACCCTCCATTCACATGATGCGGGCCGACATACTAACCGAGGTTTCCCCCGTGGTGGGCAGCGAGAAGCAGTCGCAGGAGCTTGTGCTTTATCTGCTGGGAGAGTTTGAGGAAAACCCCCACAAAATATGGGAATCCAACATATTTGGCAAAAGCCTGCACGAGCTTGTAAACGAGGGGCTGCACAACAAGCTCTACCGTATGCCCACCGATGCCCGCCTTAAAATGCAGGAAACCATTGAGCGCATTATAAACGAGGGCTGTTCCGGCCTTATCTGCATAATCCTTTGACCCAAAAAACATCGTGGG
>CAYJGQ010000103.1:0-7139 GCA_964369885.1 uncultured Oscillospiraceae bacterium | reverse complement strand
AGGTTTGATATTGACATTATATATTTTATAGGGTAAAATTTAATTGTAGCGATTTCGCTAAATAAAAATTTACCGCAATGCAGGGGAGAAAAAACTACCCCGATTAATAAAAACACTTTTTAAGGGATGTGACACAATTGCAAACAAACTCATTTCACGATGTTCCGGCATCTGTGCGTGAATTCTTATTCTACATGCTTACCATCCGTGGGCGTTCCCCACGCACCGTCGATGGCTACCACATCGATCTTCGTACATACATGCGCTATCTAAAGTGTCAGAAGGTTTTGGGTAGTATCCCGGAAGATTTTTCGCAGGTAGATTGTTCCGATCTGCCAAGTGATATATTTTTATCGATCAGCCTATCCGATGTATATGCCTTCCTACACTGTACACAACAACAGCTTGGAAACCAGGCCGCCACACGTTCGCGCAAAACCTCGGCACTGCGCTCCTTTTATAAGTATCTCAACACCAAAACCACACTCTTGCCTGAAAACCCTCTAAAGGACCTTGAGGTGCCAACGCTTCGCAAATCAATGCCAAAGTATTTAACTCTTGATGAGGCCCAAAAGCTTTTGGCGGTGGTTGACGGCCCACAGCAAAGCCGTGACTACTGCCTGATAACCCTACTACTAAACTGTGGTATGCGCTTGTCAGAGCTTGTGGGCATCAATCTGGATGATATACGGGAAAACACCGTAAAACTGCTGGGTAAGGGCAATAAGGAGCGCATTGTTTACCTAAATGATGCCTGCCTGCTCTCGCTTAGTGACTATTTGCAGGTGCGAAAACATCCAAAGTCAGATCAACATAAAAATGCCCTTTTTTTGTCCGAGCGCGGCAGTCGTATAAGCGGACGCAGGGTGGAGCAAATAGTCGAAAACAACCTGCAAAAGGCAGGACTTGGTGGCATGGGTTACTCGCCCCATAAACTGCGCCACACAGCCGCCACACTGATGTATCAGCATGGCAATGTTGATATACGCATATTAAAAGAGATTTTAGGGCATGCAAATCTTGGTACCACAGAAATTTATACCCATGTATCCAATACGCAGCTTGCCCTGGCCTCACAAGCCTCGCCACTTTCAGGAGAAAAAGCAAAACCCCGCAAAAAGCGGGGTAATGATGATACCGAGGATTAAATTGGGGACGATAGTGGCGGAAAATTTAGGCAAAGAAGGGTGTAGTATAGCGATGAGAGCGCCAAAGCAGCTGTAAATATAAAATACTTTACAATCAGCTTTTCCTGTGAAAAAGGGGGAAGTGTCACCCCCCTGCTGATAAACACTCGCCCAAACACCTGCTTTGAACGGCGCATGGCATCACCTGCACAGTGAATAAATACAATTGTGTTTATTACTGTGCCCGGTAGTAACACAACTGCAATATATGGCAGTGCATCGGTGCCAAACATAGCCAGTATTGAGCTAAAACTAAGGCCAATACCAACACCATGACATATTATAACAAGAAATATTACGGGAATTCCCACGGCACAGTAGGAGCAAAACAGTAAGATTAACAGGAGTAAAAAGTTGCCCGACATACCCGATATGTATATTTCGCTAAATGTTGAGCCGGTGCCACTGCTCAGGTAGCCAAACAGCATTTCCTGGACTGCAACAGCATTCTCGTTGGCCATGGTACCGGCCGCAAAACGGCCTATTAAAAGCCCCCCAAAAAAGCTAAGCAGTATACCATACTCGGCCAGCTTGCCGGCTTTGCTCTTTTGTGGATGTTTTATGGCATCTTTTGTTTTTCCCTTAAATTGATTGGTTGTCCGCATCTTTTACCGCTCCCCTCAAAAAAATTGGCCACCTGTGCTCATTGTATGCACAGGTGGCCAATTAATATGCTATTATGCGGTAAAAGAGTTATTTTCCAAGCTCGTAGGCACGCTTTACAGTTGCATCGTAGGTGTCAATCATGGCCTTCTTAAAGTCATGTTTTTCCATGGCTTTTAGCCCCTCAAATGTGGCGCCACCGGGAGATGTAACCATATCTATAAGGCTCTGATGATCTTTATCGGTCTCAAGCATCATGGCGGCCGCCCCTATTAAAGTATGGGCAAATAGACGATTTGCCGCATCACGATCAAACCCAAGCTCCAGGGCGCGGTCGCAAAACACCTGAGCAAAGCGGTATATATAGGCAGGCGAGCTACCGTTTAGCGGTATAACCTCATTCATAAGGGTGCTATCAATGCACTCCACGGCTCCGGCACAACCAAATAACTCGGCAACGTAGGAAAACTCCTGCTGTGTTGTGGGCGGGACAAAGCTCATGGCGGTGGAACCCTTGCCCACCAGCAGTGGGGTGTTTGGCATAACCTGCACCACCTTGGCAGGCCGCCCCAGCAGCCCTGATATATACTCATGCGATATACCGGCTGCAATGGATATAATTACTGTGTCACTCGGAATATCTGACCTTATGGACGTTAGTAACTCCTCAAAATTTTGAGGTTTAACCGAGAGAAGCAGATACTCTGAGTTTGCTGCAAGGGCACCGGGGCTATCAAAGCCGCTTAGCCCCAAATCAGAAAAATCCTTCACACGCTCAGGGTTTATGTCGTACACGCCCATCTGGTCGGGCTTTAACAGTCCACCCTTAATTATGCCGTGAATTATGGCGGTGGCCATGTTGCCTGCACCAATTACTCCAAGTTGCATTATTTTCACCCCTTAGTTTTTTATGCCATGGCGGCCTTTATCATTATTGCACACTCAAGACGCTTTTTCTCAAGCTCACAGGATATCTCATGCGGGGATAGTATATCGCCCATATACTGCGAATTATTGGCGTTACATCCGCCACTACAATAAAACTTAGCCCAACAGTCACGACATTTTTCCTTGCCGTAAACCGTAGCTTTTGAAAAATCAAGTTGTTTTTTAGGGTCAAAATCGCCTTTGTCAAGTGTGCCCATAAGCCACTGAGGTTGCCCAACAAACTGATGACAGGGGTAAATCTCTCCATCGGGGGTTATGGCGCAGTACTCGTTGCCACAGCCACAACCACGCAGGCGCTTAATGGCACAGGGTCCCTGCTCTAAATCAAGCATAAAGTGAAAGAAGTTAACCCCCTCTCCCCTTTTTTCCATGTCTATTAGTAAATTTGCAAGGCGCTCATACTCTGCAAATATTTCGGGGAGATCCTCCCGGGTGAGTGCGTATGGCTGTGCAGGATCAGCCACAACAGGCTCTACCGATATTTGATCAAATCCTGCCTTGGCAAAATGCAAAACATCATCGGCAAAATCTTTATTGTATCGGGTAAAGGTGCCACGCACATAGTATTGATCATGATTTCTCTTTTCCACAAGCTCCTGGAATTTGGGCATAATGGTGTCATAACAGCCATCGCCATTCACACGACTGCGCACACGGTCGTTTACCTCGGGGCGGCCGTCGATGGATAATACCACGTTTGACATCTCTTTGTTGATAAAATCAATTTTATCCTCGGTTAGCAGCAGTCCATTTGTGGTTATGGTAAAACGGAAAAGTTTGTTGTGCAGCTTCTCCTGCTCCCTACCATAGGCCACAACCTCTTTTACAACATCAAAGTTCATCAAAGGTTCACCACCAAAGAAGTCAAGCTCAAGATTGTGGCGATCGCCCGAGTGTGCTATGAGAAAATCTATGGCCTTTTTGCCCACCTCGGCCGACATGCGCACACGAGCACCACCAAAATCGCCTGTCGAGGCAAAGCAGTAATCACAGCGCAGGTTGCAGTCGTGGGCCACATGCAAACACATGGCCTTTATTGGGGATGGGGTCATCATATCGGTGAACTTTTGGTAGTCATCTTCCGAAAACAGCTGGCCGTCTGTGTGTAACTGCAGTGCCTCTGCATAGGCCTCGGCTATATCACTTGGAGTATATGTAGCTTCAAGTGCAGCCACGGCGCTACCGGGACATTGCTGTGGCAGTGTATCTAAATTCAGAGTTTTTAGGTGATTTACAAGCGAAAAAAAACAGTCGTCCACAACATGTACCGCTCCGCTGTGAACATCCAAGACTATATTATACCCATTCAGGGTGTAGCTGTGTATCATACTTTGACCTTTCCTTTTACACAAAAACAGGGGGGCGAGATGCCCCCCTCTTTAATGCCGATTATTTATTTCTTTTCACACTTCTGGTTTGCAACGGTGCAGGATGTCTTACATGCCGACTGGCAGGATGCCTGGCACTCGCCACAACCGCCCTTTACTGCACTTTCCTTTAGGTTTGCTTTATTTAGTGTCTTTACGTGCTTCATAATAATTCCTCCCTGAGTGAGTCAATGTCACATTGATGGTAGATATTTGACGTAATTATACCATACCCAACATCACTTTTCAACCTTTTTTTGTTTTACAGCCACTGTGCATTATGCGCTTTAATATCTCACGCCACAACTAAAAAATCCCCCAAAATAACACTGTTTTGGCTTTAGCAAATCAATATACCCTGAATCTTGTCATCTTGATAAAAAATTCACCCCAACAATACCACCAATCATGCCCGATATTGCCATTAAAAACAGGCGAAAAAATGCAGCTATACCAACAAAGGCCTGTGGCAGTAAACCACAGATAATCAGTAGCAGTATAAATAGTGTACATCCGCAGATACCGCCCCACATCATCCCTTTTTGGTGACTCATGTGTGCGCAGACAAAGCCCGCCGTAAAGCACCCAATCGCCAGCGATATTGTTGCACCAAACCCCATTAGCTCAAGGGGTAGGTCGTATAACGAATAGGCCAAAGCAAATAGGGATAGTAGCAGTCCTGTTGCGGCAATGCCCCAAAAGCATGACCAAAGCACCGGTTTATACATAAAAACCGCGCCATCCGCTTTTTGAATATTATTTGTAGGTTTCACACTGTTTTCCCCCTTTAGTAAAAAACAAAGAGGAAATCCGCATTTTGGGATTTCCTCTTGCTGTTTACATCCTATGAAAAAAAACAGGCATTAATAACCACACAGGATAATTATTTCTTTTCTGCTGCGGGGGCGTCGTGTGCGGTGTTGTTTTGCTGTACAGCCCAACGGGTAATGCGAACCTTGTTACGGTCGCCGCCGGTCTCAATAACCAGCATGTCCTCGCGAGAGCTTACAACTGTACCGATGATACCACCGATTGTTACAATCTCATCACCCACTTCAATGGTAGAGCGCATTTTCTGGGTTTCTTTTTCACGCTTTTTCTGGGGACGGATAAGGAAGAAATAAAATACTACAAAGATAAGAATAAGGGGTAGAAATGTAGCCAACTGAGATGTAAGATCTGCAGGGGCGGCCTCGGTTAAAAGTTGAAAATTCATTTATATTGCACCTCCGTAAAATGATAACAGGATATATTATAGCGCAGTAATTCATAAATAACAAGCGTTTTTTACATAATAAAGGGTATTATTTTAATTCACTACAATGAATTTTTAATATATTACCTGTCAAGGTAAAATAATAGCAAATGTTGTCGGTGTATTAATTAATACTGTGTGAACATTTTGCACCAATATAATCGGTACCAATTTTTGTGTTGTTTTTGTTGATAATTGCTACGGCTTGTATTATAATATACTTCATATCGTCGGGTGGGTACCCGATAGACAAAAACAACCCACAGGAGGGCTTATGAGGCGTACACAAATAAAAGATCTGTTTTTTGAGGTCACAAATTACATCGATTCCGAAATAACCGTATGCGGCTGGGCAAGAACCATCCGTGATTCCAAGGCACTTGGTTTTATTGAGCTTAACGACGGCACCTGCTTTAAGAATTTGCAGATTGTGCTTGAGGATGCAAAGCTTGAAAATTTTAAGGAAATAGTCCGCCAAAACGTTGGTTGTGGCCTTATTGTTACCGGTGAGGTGGTGCTTACCCCCAACGCAAAACAGCCCTTTGAAATACACGCAACCGCCATTGAGGTTGCAGGTGCATCAACACCCGATTACCCCCTACAAAAGAAAAAACACAGCCTTGAGTATCTGCGTACAGTGGCACATTTGCGTCCTCGCACAAATACTTTTGGTGCAGCATTTAGGGTGCGCTCGGTGGCGGCTTATGCCATACACAAATTCTTTAACGACCGTGGATTTGTCTACGCACATACCCCTATAATCACAGGTAGTGACTGCGAGGGTGCAGGCGAGATGTTCCATGTCACAACCTTTGACCCTGCCTCCCCTCCCCTAAATGAGCAGGGAGAGGTTGATTATTCCAAGGACTTTTTCTCAAAGCAAACCAGCCTGACCGTGTCGGGGCAGCTTGCAGCTGAGTGTATGGCCATGGCCTATTCAAATGTGTATACATTTGGGCCTACCTTCCGCGCTGAAAACTCCAACACCGCACGTCATGCCGCAGAGTTTTGGATGATCGAGCCTGAAATTGCATTTGCTGACCTTCAGGATGACATGCAACTGGCCGAGGATATGATAAAATTTGTGCTGCGCTATGTGCTGGAACGTTGCCCCGCAGAGCTTGAGTTTTTCAATCAGTTCTATGACAAGGGGCTTTTGGAGCGTCTTGAGTTTTTGACAAGCTCGGATTTTGGACGTGTGAGTTACACCGAGGCCATTGAGATATTGGAACAACATAAGGATAAGTTTGAGTACCCTGTGTACTGGGGATGCGATCTTCAGACCGAACACGAACGCTTCCTGACAGAGCAAATTTATAATAAACCGCTATTTGTAACCGATTACCCCAAGGAAATAAAAGCCTTTTATATGAGGGTGAATGACGATAACAAGACCGTGGCCGCCATGGATTTATTGGTGCCCGGTGTTGGCGAAATTATTGGTGGTAGCCAGCGTGAAGAGCGTTTGGATGTACTTTGTGCACGCATGGATGAGCTTGAGCTACCTAAGGATGAATATGATTGGTACCTCGACCTTCGTCGCTATGGCGGTGTACCCCACGCCGGCTTTGGACTTGGATTTGAGCGCTTGATAATGTACATGACAGGCATCTCCAACATCCGCGACGTCCTCCCCTTCCCCCGCACTACCGGCTCTGCCGACTTTTAAGGCTTTGCCCCGATCGCTCACGCGAAAGACCAAGGCCGTGGGGCTTTGCCCCACACCCCACAAACTTTTTGAAAAAAAGTTTGACCCAAAACTTATGCACGCCCCCTGCC
>CAYJGQ010000102.1:0-7332 GCA_964369885.1 uncultured Oscillospiraceae bacterium | reverse complement strand
ACGGTCTTGGTCTTTCGCGTGAGCGACAGGGGCAAAGCCCCACGGTCTGTGGCAGGGGTGTGGGGACAGGGAGAGGTATCAGCGGTCAATGGACAAAAACACGTCCCCAAGGCCGCTGGCAAGTTCCCGTGGCAGCATAGCTGTAGTGCTGTATTTTTGGGCCGCTATGCTACCTGCTCGGCCATGTAACCATCCTCCGCAAGCGGCGGCATCAAAGGGTCGCATCCCCTGTGCTAACAGTGCACCTATAACGCCGGCTAATACATCTCCGCTCCCAGCCTTGGCCATACCGGGATTGCCGCAGTCCACATATCTACACACACCATCTGGCGAGAACACCAATGTAACCGCTCCCTTTAACAAAAGCGTAAGACCGTGATGCCGCGCAAAATCACGTCCCAAGTTATAGCTATCGGCCAGCACCTCATCCACACTACATCCAAGTAGACGAGCAAATTCGGCTGGATGTGGAGTAAGTACAAGTTGACAGGCACAATCACTTAGCCAATCCATATTCTTAGCCAACAAATTAAGCCCGTCAGCATCTATAAGTACAGCCGAGGTGGAATTTTTAATAATCCCCTCAATCGCCCGCTCGGCCCCTTTACCCGTACCAATACCACAGCCTATTACCACAGCTGTGCTCATTTTTGCCCGCTCAATTACTTTTTCCGCCGCCTGCTCGGATAACTCCTGTTCTCTTGTGGCACTGCAGGGCATCATAATACATTCGGGTGCGGAGGGCAGAAGAATTTTGCAAACCTCCTTGGGTGACGCCATTGTGACATATCCAACACCGCTTCGCAGTGCCCCCTGCACACAAAGAAGGGCTGCCCCCATATACTTACCGCTTCCAACCACCGCCAACAACTTACCAAAATCCCCTTTATGGCAGTCCTTAGGGCGTGGTTTAATTTTATGTGCTACAAATTTTTTACCCACATAAAAATTATGGCGCATCACCTTTGTTCTGGCCGCTGTGGGTATACCTATATCCTGCACCATCACACGTCCGCACAAATTACGTCCGGGTGCAATAAAATGTCCCGGTTTTTTGCAATCAAATGTCAAGGTAACATCGGCACGCACCGCACCACAAGCCGCCTTACCGTTGTCGGCCGACACTCCGGTAGGCAGATCTACCGCATACACCCGCCCGGGTGCAGCATTTATAACAGCTACACAGTCTGCGACTGCGCCACGAAGTTCACCGGAAAATCCGGTTCCCACCATAGCATCCACAAGCACCGCCGCATTTTTGCACAAATCCTCAAGGCCTATGTAATCGTGTGGCAGCATTCGCACACCTGCCGCCCTTGCCCCAGCATACATCTCGGCGCAAAGATCATCGGCAGATGGTTTCCCTGCAAATATTGCCACCACCTTCCAGCCACGTTGTGCCAGGTACTGGGCCACAACATAACCATCACCACCGTTATTGCCTGCACCGCAAAAAACAGCACAGGTCTTTGGGTTTCCAAAGCGGCGCTCCTTTATTATACACCTTGCCACCGCTCTGCCGGCCATCAGCATCATTGTGCGGTAGCTGTGCCCCATACTGTCGGCCGCCGCCTCTACCTGCTTCATATTTTGTGTATTATATATACGCATGTGCCCCTCCTCATTGCTGCCTCACGGCCACCACATTGGCCACGGCATAATCACGGCTGTGCGAAAGACTGAGCGAAAAACTAAACCCCGATTCCTCCACAAGCTCTGCGGCTCGGCCAAAAAACTCAAGGTAGGGTTTTCCGCTTGGTAGATGAGCCACCCCAACCTCGCAAAGCGAAAAACCACGCACCCCACTGCCCAGTGCCTTTGCAAAGGCCTCCTTGGCGGCAAAAAATGCGGCGGCCGACTGCACAGCACCACTGCCCTTACTTGCTATGTACTCACGTTCTGTCTTTGTGTAGTGCTTTTCCAAAAACAAATCACTTTTCATAACAGATGCTATGCGCTCAATTTCAATTATATCCACTCCGCAGGACAACTCCATTTTTCCACCTCACACAGTATTTATTGCTCACCTGTCAATCAATAACCGGGACAGGTTTTATTTTTACATTCCAATTTTACCACCAAATACACAAAAATTAATGTCTTTTTTTAGTTTATCACACATAAAAAATTAAATTTGTGTTTTTGTTCGTTATATTTGCGAAAAACCTCCGTCGTTTTGTCGATTTTAGTATCAAGCAATCTTATAAATCCCATATAATTTACAAATTTATACTTTTTTTTCCAAACAGTTGACAATCTTACTCCAATAGGGTTATTATAAAGACAGGAAAATACTCCTAAAATTTGTAATTCGCAAATAAACCATAGCCTGAAAAAAGGAGGCGCAAATCATGATTATCACTCGCGAGACCGATTATGCCCTGCGCATACTAAGAGCTTTGCGGGACGGACAGCAAAGAAATATAACCCAGATTTGTGCCGTCGAGCGAGTTCCCACCCAGTTTGCCTACAAGATACTAAAGAAATTATCCTCAGCCGGTCTTGTGCAAATTATTAGGGGTGCAGGTGGAGGATATCGCCTGACTGCAGATCTTTCTACCGTTTCTCTGCTAAGGCTGATGGAGGTTATGGGGGAAAACTGGGCACTTAATGCCTGCATATCGGATGACTTTGATTGTGCACACAACAGCGATGCCCAACCCTGCGGCATAAATGTGGGACTTTCAAAAATGCAGCTTGAGCTAAACGCACTGCTTGAAAGCTGTAATCTTACAAACCTACTTCACCCCTCAGGAAGCTAAAAATCTCCTAAAATCAGTTAAAACAGATTTCCATCCACGACTAATTGTTGTGGGTGGAAATTTTTTATTAACCCTAAAAAACGCTTCACTCATCTAAAATCACATTGTAAAAAACCGCACCCTTATCCAAAACAAACCCTCCAAATGTTTCATATTTTACCTCTTTCGGTTTTATTTTTAATAAAATTGTGGTATTATTAGATGTCTTAATGTTATTATTTTTCACCCTAATTTTGTGGCGAGCATATCCTAATGGTTTTTGCAAACACTAAAGCCCAAACCATAAACAAAGGAGCCGCCACCATGGATGAACGTTCCACTAAAGCTCAAAACTGCGATGCACCACAGGAAGATAGCCCCGAGCAGGAAAAAACCCTTAGTCAAGGTATAGTTGAGTCGGGTTCGGTTACCTCTGAGGGGGGGAAATATGTTATCCACTGCCTTACGGTAGTGGGCCAAATTGAGGGACACTACACCCTACCACCCCAAAATAAAACCACAAAGTATGAACATGTAATCCCTCAACTGGTGGCCATAGAGCAGGACTCCCACATAAAGGGACTGCTTATAATACTAAACACCGTGGGGGGAGATGTAGAGGCGGGGCTTGCAATTGCCGAGCTTATCTCGGGAATGAAAAAGCCCACCGTTTCCCTTGTGCTTGGGGGCGGCCACTCTATTGGTGTTCCCCTTGCATGCAGCGCCAAGCTCTCCTTCATTGCACCATCGGCCACCATGACAATTCACCCTGTGCGCATGAACGGACTTGTGCTTGGTGTGCCTCAGTCGCTTAGTTATATTGATAAAATGCAGGACCGCATTATTCATTTTGTCACCCACAACTCTAATATATCCGAAAAACAGTTTCGAAAATTTATGACCAACACAGGGGAACTTGTGACCGATGTTGGCAGTGTGGTAAGCGGTGAGACGGCCGTGGAGTGCGGCCTTATTGACCGTCTGGGCAGTCTTGGCGACACCATAGAGGCACTGTATGAGCTAATTGAAGATATGGAGCCCCCGGAAGATTCTTGCAAACCGGAGGATGAAACACAAAAATGATAATACACTCAATTGTTCCGCACGATCAAATTTTTCAAGACTCCAACCTCCCTCCACGAAACATCCTTTCCCAATCGGGATGGTATGTGGAGGTCTGGCAAAGCGGTGAGGTCTGTCGGCTTATTTCTACCGACCCCAAGGCCTTTTTGGACCCACGATACACCCCGGGCGGACGGTGGCAGTAATGCCACCTGCCCTACATAATTTAAGCATTTATGGCAGCGCATTATCGGCACCAAAGCTCACGCCATAACACTACATACCCAACGGGAGGAACGACATGTCACTTCTTGACGCAATAATACAGGGACTAATACAGGGACTTACCGAGTTTTTGCCGGTATCAAGCTCGGGGCATCTGTCAATTTTTCAGTATTTCACAGGACTAAGCTCGGAGCAGTCGAGCATGTTTGCTGTTTTGCTTCATCTTGGCACACTTCTTGCGGTTGTGGCCGCCTTTTACAAGCTTATTTGGGAGCTTATCCTCGAGTTTTTGGCCATTATTAGGGATATATTTACCCGCCGTTTTACCATTTCTACCAACAATCCCCACCGCCGCATGATTTTTATGCTGCTGATATCCCTAATCCCCCTGGCCTTTGCCGTAGTGCTAAAGGATGTTGTGGCCGGCATTATGGAGGATAACGATATTGTGGTGGAGGGCATTGCATTTTTGTGCACCAGTGCGCTGTTGTTTTTTGCAGGCCAGGCCTCGGGTGGCAAAACCACCGCCGCCGACATGAGTCCAAAATCGGCCATAACCATCGGCCTTGCCCAGTGTGTGGCCACTGTGCCCGGCATCTCTCGCTCGGGCTCCACCATATGCTCGGGCCTGCTGTGCGGACTTGATCGCAGTTATGCCGTTTCCTACTCCTTTATTTTGGGGGTTCCGGCCGTGCTTGGTGCCGGCCTGCTTGAGCTGCTTGACCTCTCCTCGGGTCAGATGAGCATAGACCCCACCGTGGCAATAGCAGGGGTGCTTGTGGCGGCCGTGTCGGGCTTTTGTGCCATTCGCCTTGTACAGCTTTTGGTCAAAAACGGCGGCCTGCGCATTTTCTCGGTCTACACCCTAATACTGGGCGTTGCGGTTTTGGGCATTGGAATATACGAACACATATCGGGTGGTGCGGTTCGAGCCGCCATCCTGGCCATGATGTAAGGAGCGATTATGAAAAAAACCGTAATGGAGAATATTAACCCTCCATATAGCCTACATGATATGAATATCATATCCTTTGAAATTTTAGGTGATGATCTTATCCTGCGCTCCCAGACCGGCATTATTCCAACACATCCCCCATATGAAGCGGTGGATGGACATGTAGTGCTATGCGGTGTAGATTTTGATTTTTCCTTTGCATATGTGATGGATTTTCAGGGAAATGCGGGGAGTTTTACCGCCCACAAAATGTTTCTTTCGGATTTTATTGAAAAGTTTAACCCTCTTGGCTTTACAGTAATATCTGAGAATTTTGGTTATAACATGGTAACTTACGGTGGCTTTTTATCAAGCAAGGAGTTTTCAATGTGTGAGTGTATTATAATCATCTCCCACACCGGCGACACCGTTTTTATAGAGGACGACATAACGGTGTAGCTTGGTTGATAAACCCTTGTCCATCACTGCCGTAAAAAAATATCGCTTACATTTTTATTGCTTTAGTGCTTGCCGCAGGTCACTTTCTCCCTGAACTTTTATTTCACATCGAGGTTGTTATGAAAAATTTTTGGTCATGGCCCATAATTATATTATCACTATCGGCACACAGTCTATACTTTTTTCTCGTTATAAATACCGTTTACCACAATATTATTTCGATATATATTTTTGCAGTAGCCTATCTGCTTTGCATTGTGGCGCTATTCTTTTTGCGAAAACTTCCAAGCAGTGGCTACACATTTATGAAAATCTCATTTATTAGTAAGACAATACTTATTCCATGGTACATATTTAACTATATCGCAGGCATATTCGGTGTTTTGGGCACAATTGGTTTTCCACTTTTTATATACATAACAATGATTGTCTTTATTCTTGATGTCATGGTATTATTCATAACCTCACTCTACTCCTCGATAGGTATAATGAGATTTTACAAGGAAAACGGCATAAGAGGACGTGGGCTGATAGTGGCCACCCAGTGGATTTTTTGCCTTGATATAATAGTGCTACTGGCGGTATTTATTGAGGCACGAAAAACCCAAAAGCTAAAACAAACAAGACAAACATCCCCTGGGCCTATGGCAACATAATGGGGAGATAAAACATATGGGGGCAAAGCCCACCGCAACACCACATGCAATAATTTAGGAGGATGTCCACATGGCAACAAGGCAACAATCTAAGGCCGCCAAAACCCGTGCGGCCAACGCAAAAAAGGAGGCCGCAAAACTACAACTGCGCGCCATACTCATATTTACAATAGGGCTATTTTTGCTCCTACTGGCTGTTATAGAAGGTAGCGGAGGATGGAAGCTTTTTCACGATTTTTTGCTGGGTGTATTTAGCATCTCGGCCTATTTTGTGGGGCCTCTTTGCATAATGGTGGCGGTGCTCACCTCGCTGAATCGTGAGGATCTGCCCGCAACCCATAGAGCCTGGCAGGCAGGTGTGCTTATACTGCTTATCTCGGCCGCCGCCCAAATATTTGCCGACGGGCAACCAATTGGCAATATATTCGAAGTAATTCAGTCGCTTTATCATCAGGGTCAGTCGCTAAACGGCGGTGGCGTGCTCTCACTGCTTCTGGGGGTACCACTGCTCGCTCTGCTGGACTTTACAGGTGCCGCCATTATGGTAAGCCTATTAATATTTTTATTCATTATGATAATAAGCGGTGGAACAATAGCAGGGCTTGTGCGCCGCGCCGCCACACCGGTAAAGCAGATTGGTCAGGCCTATGCAATGCGTGAACCCTCTGCACCAAAAGCCGAAGCCCCCACCGCCGCAAAGCCCGAAAAAACCAAGTCGGCGGCCCGTTTTGACATAGATATCCCACTGGATACACCTGCACCGCCACAAAACACGGAATCGGCCGCTGTCGCCACGTCCGCCCCCTCTGTAGCCGCAACAACTGCCGACCCCTCGGGGCGTGATCAGCTACTGCGCTCGGCCAGCAAACTTGACAGCCCGCTTGAACCTGCCGCCCCACCCGTCGAAATATCCGAGGAACAAACCATAACCCCTCAAAAAAGCGAAATAGATCAGCTTGTATCCAAAGCCATGTCGGGCGAGGCCACCATAACACCGGCCTTTCCCTCCCCTGCAAGCTCAAATATATCGGCAGACAGTGCCACTAAATTTGATTTTAAGCCCACGGGCGATGCCCTACAAAAGGGTGACGGCGGTGTATTTGTTGTCCCACCGGTTGACATATCCCTGCCAAATTCCGCACAGGCCGAGGAGCTTTTTACCACCCCTGCCGTGCCACCTGCCACACAGCCTATAAAGGTTGCGGGGGGGGGGGGGGGGGGGGGGGGGGGGGGGGGGGGGGGGGGGGGGGGGGGG
>CAYJGQ010000101.1:0-7485 GCA_964369885.1 uncultured Oscillospiraceae bacterium | reverse complement strand
CTGCACATCAATCCAAATCGAGATCAATCTTAAACTCTTCAAGATCATCAAATGTGGGATCTTCAATTATAATCTTTACACAGTACCAATCATCGCTTGACTGACACATTTTCCCATCAATATCGAGTATCGGGTGCTCCAAATCATTGGGCAACACATGTTTAATTACGGCAATTGTTCCGTCGCTCATAAGCACAGATTTATCTATAAACTGTGCAGGCATGTTACGAAGGAAAACACTCAGGTAATACTCATCCATGCCATGAAATTCTTGGTTTTTAAACTGTGATAGTATGGAAAATGGACTGTGGGAGATTTTATAACTTCTCTGCGACACCATGGCATCATAAACATCTGAAATTGCAGTAATTCTTGCAAAGTCAGAAATAGTTCTACCGCTGATGGCATCGGGGTAACCCTCTCCGCCCAGACGTTCGTGGTGCTGGCGCACCCCTTGGCGCACCCGCTCCTCAAAAACGCCCTCTTTGCCAAGAAGTTCGTAGGAGTATACCGGATGTTGCTTTATTACCTCATATTCTTCGGGGGTTAATTTTCGTGGGGCATCCAGTATTTCAAATGGAATTTTGGTCTTGCCGATATCGTGCGTCAGCCCCACCAAAACCAGTGCTTCGCTGTCCTCCGGGGACATTCCAAGCCACTTGGCCATAAGTCCGTTAATAATACCAACATTTATACTGTGGCGCTGCAAATACTGATCCAATGGCCTTGGGGCATTGATGCACTGAAACAAATCTACAGGATCTACATGTTCAACCTTTTTAGATATTTCATCCTGAAGCTCATTTACCTGTTTACTTTCAATCTGCTTTACATATTTTGCTTCAAATAAAAAATCTCCCACCGCATCTCGCAGATGGGTATACCCTACCTCTTTTTCAAGATAAGATTGACTAAAACTCTCTTGCAAATTTCTATGCTCCCTCAAGCTTTCGTGCATTGAGGGCATAACATATATATTACGCCTATCAGAGTTAAATTTTTTAATTCTGTACAGCTTGTTGGCGTCGAGTATTGCACCACGCCTAAGCAGTACTATGCGGCCGTTGAAGTTATAGATATCATCTAAAACCTCCATGCCTTCGTACAGATAGTCAAAGGCAATAGGCACTAATTTATCGGCTTTATCACTCATCGGATGAGTCCCCCTCGGCAGGAATTTCATAATCGACAAACCTGCACCCGTACTCCTCCATTCCTCCATCGATTACACGAATACGCACCACCAAACCATAAAGCATTGTCTTCATGGTGTCGGTATCAATTTTTACACGTATTATATTATCACTATAAAAACTGGAGGCCTGTGCCACAACCATGACACCACTGGTGCTTATATTACCCACCAAAACACTAAGTGGGGTACGAAGATCAACCACCTGCTCTGAAAAAACTATGCCATCAACAATAGCCGGGAGGTTCACTGTATATCGCTTTGCCTGTCTATCCTCTTTTGTTTCACCAGCATAAAGCGCAATTTCCATAACGCCTGCCATGCCGGTTCTGCGCATTGTACCAAGATAACGAATAACTTCATCCTCTGCAAATACAATAGCCGTCACACGGTCACGGCCCTTTGTCCCCCTGGGCGCACCTATCCTAATGTTATGATAGTGCTTATCATGCGATATTACTTTACTTTCAAATATAACTTCATCGGTATCCTGCGCCTTAATTACTACACGGCAATCAGTAAGATCAACAAATCCTGAAAACGGCCTGGATTCTACATATTCAGCCATAATTAACACCCCTTGTCAGCAAAGCAAACCTCTAATCAACACTATTTCTAAAGTTAATAATAAGCTCTTTTACCAAAAAAATCAATACAATACTGCACAAAATGGCAATTTTGAGGTAAATTTCGTTAATTTGTCATTCTTGATAGCTTTTTCCCAGTTTTTTGCAGTAAAAGTAAATAATATCCTTTGCATCACAGCCTGATCAAAACATAATATAAGTAATTTTGTTGTAGTTTGTGGTTGTTTGTATAAATTTAAGAATTTTCAAGATTTTATCAATAACCCAACCTATCCCTCACTTCACTAAATACTTTTACTGCCAAAGCATATATCATCAGGGTTTTGCGCCACCTCTGTCACGCAAAAATTTTGTTATATACTCGTTTGTCACCACATCTCCATCAGGCATAACCCACATCACTCCAATTTCTCGCTCAAGCGCAAACGCCGCCCCTGTCTCATAATCCATCAAATATATTGCGGTGGAAAGCAGGTCGGCCCAACCCGAATGCTCGCTTATAACCGTGACCGAGCGATAATTTTCCCCGGGCATTTTGGTGATGGGGTCTATAATATGATGTATTCGTTGTTCTCCCGACATGTAATATCGCTGGTAGTCACCGCTTGTCACCACCGACGTATCCACCACATACGCAACATCCAAAAGTGAGCTATCATTCCCCAAAATAGCCCCATCAAAAGGATTTTGTATCCCAACACCCCACAAGGTATTGTCATCGCTCTGCCTTCCCACAGTTCTAACATTCCCACCACTGCTTATCGAAAAGCTTTCAAAGCCTGCCTCCACAAGCTCTTGGGTCACTATTTCTGTGGCAAAACCTTTGGCAATCGCCCCAACATCCAGCAGTACCCCTTTCTCTGTTAGATATACTGTTTGGGCGGCATTGTCAATAATCAGCTTATCCATTCCGCACAACTTTTCAGCAGCATCAAGCTCTGCAGCGCTTGGCAGTGGAAGCTCGATCTGGGCGTTATCAGATGCCCCATAACGTGATATATACCCCTGCCACAAATCTGTCAGAGCCCCTGCCGTAATATCCACCATGCCGTCGGTTTGCTCATACCCCTCGGTGCCCAGAAGTATAAGCTCCATCACAACTGGGTCAACATTTACGGGGGCAATCCCCGCATTACTATTTATGTGTGCTATCCCACCATTCTCACCATAATCCTCAAACCTGTCAAACAGTGCATGAAGTTCAATAAATCGCTCATGAGCCTGCTCGGAATACACCTCAAACTCCTCCTGTGTGGCGGCAAACCCTACAATTTGAATTAAGGTGTCAAATGTATCAAAAAATTGCATTTGAAATTTTGTATGTTTTGGGTTTTGAGAACATCCACTCAAGGGTAGTATTGCCAAAAAAATTGCCATGCAAAATGATATTATTCTTTTCATATTTTTTACCCCCTGTGGGAAATATATAGTTGTAGCTATCGACAAGGTCGTACACCCAAACAGCTTTGGCAATCCTTTGCCACAATATTTATAATATTTGCTGATTATATGGGTATCATGCTTGTTGATAGCTTCAAGCCAATGTCTGCGCCTTGTGGCTATATTACCTGCTAAAAAGCGCCGACTATAACAGTGGAGGAAAAACCATGAAACAATTTTTTTGCATCGTTGCCGTGCTTGTGCTTGCCATGAGCATGACCGCATGTATGAACAACGATGAAGACTCAGGGTCTTCCTCCTCATCTGCCACCGAAGATTTAAGCAGTAGTGCCCCCGAAAGCAGCACACCCGGCAGTGAGGATGAGCTTTCCGAATCAAGCGACCCACAAACAAGCACCATGTCACTTAAAACCGGCTTGGGCAGCGTGGTTTCCCTGGAAAATTCCAGGGGAGCCACAACCGACGCATCGGCAGCCGCCCAGGCCGATGTGACCATGTGTGCGGCTTCCTTTGACAGCGACGGAACCATTATTAGTATAACATTCGACGTTGCCGAGTGCAAGGTGAGCTACGATGCGCAGGGTGCCCTCACAACCGATATTTCAGCCCCTATAAAGACCAAACGTGAGCTGGGCGACGACTACAATATGAAACCTGCATCCGCCATAGGCAAGGAATGGTATGAGCAGGTTGATGCCCTGCAGGAGTGGATGGTTGGCAAGACGGTTGACGAGGTAAGCGGCATGGAGGTAAAAACCGTTGAAGATCGCGGTGATAACATCCCAAATGAGGCCGATCTTGTGTCATCAGTAACAATTGATGTTGGTATTTTTTTAGAGGCCATGAAGGTGGCCTATGATAACGCCATGTAATTTTCACTGTGGGCAAAGAAGCGAGAATAATCGGTCTTTGCCCATTTGTTTTATTCGTCCCACACCGATGTATAACCCATATCATAAATGCTCTTAATATCGCTTTTTTGCACTGATAAATATATGTCACCGTGCACCTATGTCGGCATATAAATGATAGCATCACCCAAGGGCGGCCACCTGGTCGTGTCACACTCTCCCACCTGCGTGAGCACACCGGGCTTTCCCCCACCCACACGGCTTGGCCGTGCATCCTCCCCATCGGCGGAGAATCAGCACCATAGGGGTTGATATATTTGAGGGCGTTTGTGTTGTCACTCTATATTTAGAGATAACATAGATCATTATGGGGACTTTTTATCCCAAATTCCCATCTTTTACTGCAAAGGATTTGCCCAAAATGCGCCCATACTTCATTAAATTTGATTTGCTAAAATAACCACCATAGCCTAAGTGCTGTAATCAAAAGTTGCCACTTGGGAATCATCTTTTGCCTTAAGCTGCATTATCCTCCTTGCCACAGGTCAGTGTAGCTTGGGCGTCTGACTTTTTTAGCGCCAAAAATAATCCTTAGAATTGTTTATTGGCTACTACAAGTTTAATGAAGATATACTTGGTCAGTCAATTGTATTGTACCCCATAACATGCTACAATACATACCGAAGCTAAGTAAAAATTAAAGGATGTCCACACTCACATAATTATGATGAATGATTTCACAAAAAATAAATATCCGCTTTTTTTAGCCCCTGCTGTAACCGGGGGGATTTTGTTATGCCTTTTTGGAATTTTTGAGGTATGGCCACTTGGCCCTAACACCATTGCCTGGGCCGATATGAATCAGCAGGTAGTGCCGCTTTTGTTACAAATGAAGGACATTCTAAGCGAGGGTGACTCCTTTTTTTACAGCCTTAAAAATGCCGGTGGTATGAACTTTTGGGGGGTATTTTTATTTTTTCTCTCAAGCCCCTTTTCATTTTTTGTGGTATTTGTTCCCAAAACCATGATGTGGTCCTTTGCAAACCTTCTGGTGGTACTAAAACTTATGACCTGCGCCCTTACAGCAGCATTATTTTTACTAAAAACAATGCCCGCACTAAGCGGCGCACGCAAAACCGCTCTTGCGGTGTCCTACGGCCTTTGTGGGTATGGACTGCTGTTTTACCAAAACTTAGTCTGGCTTGATATGATGTATCTCTTCCCACTACTGTGCCTTGCACTTTACCACCTTGCCATAAGCGGGAAAATAGCCCCATACACCATATGCCTTACCGCCACAATCTTTGTAAATTTTTATCTAAGTTACATGGTGATACTCTTTATCTTGTTGGCAAGTTGGCTCTATTTGCAAATTTTCCATCCAAGCACATGGCGCATCTCGGTACTGCGGTTGGGCACTGCCAGTATTTTGGCCCTCATGTTTTCCTCGGTGGCCTGGCTCCCGGCTTTTTTATCATATCTTCGCTCGGGCAGGGGTGACCCTATCTGGCAATCTTTGAAGGGTGGCGAGTTTTTTTCCCATATATACACCAACCTACCACTGCTGTTTTGCAGTGTTGGCATACTTGCTGTAGTAATATTGCTATTTAAGGAACTGGGGAATCCTGTGGTGCGAACCGGTGGGATACTTTTTTTACTTTTACTGCTCCCTGTAGTCATTGAGCCAATAAACAAAATGTGGCATACAGGCAGTTATCAGGCCTTTCCGCTGCGCTATGGCTACATGACAGTATTTGTAGGGCTTGTGTTAATGGGATTCTTCCTCAGTGACAGCTGTAAATCACACACCCTGCAGTCCCCCCTATCTACACCCGGTGGAGTTGCCATTTTGACCCTATGGTCGGCGGCAATAGGCGGACTGGGTTTTTGGCTACTTCTTGGGGAGCTTGACGCCCTTGATGCCTACGCCACCAGCCTTTGGGGCGACAGGGAATCATTTTTGCTCATGCTACCATTTGCCCTACTGCTGTTTGGTATGTGGGGGGTACTGTTTTGGCTTCACCGAGGGCGCCTGCTACCTCAGAGAGTAATTACAACATTTGTATGCATTTGTGTGCTTATGCAGGGCGCTTTTTTTACCACCATATATATGATGACACCCATACGAATAATGGACACCCCAATAGAAATTTTGGATCTTGAGGGTCGCATAGATGATGAGTCTCTATACAGGGTAAAGGCGCAGGAAAAAAGGTTTGATATAAACATGATTGGGGCGGCAGGTTACAATACATTTGCCCACTACACCTCACTTACCGATCAAACCACCATGTTTGCGCAAAAAAAGCTGGGCTACTCCTCTTATTGGATGGAGCTTTCCTCTAACGGTGGAACAATGCTCTCGGATGCCCTGCTTGGCATAAAATATTCGATATATCACATAAACAATTTGACCGAAGATGCAAATACTGTCTACAAAAACTCAACATTTGCACTGGTTGAGGCCGAGGGCACACTACCACTTGCCACGGTTATCGAGGGCGAAAATGCCGATGATATATCGCAAATCCACAGCCTTAATCGACTAGAAAATCAAAAACAAATTGCGCAAATTTATTTTGGTGACCGGCAAGATTTATTTTACAGCTATACCCCCAATACCAGCGATACAGTTGTGAGCACCTCCACCACACAAGGGATTTTACAGATTCATCCATTGATGGGGCAGGATGGTGAGTCTACCCTTGAGTATAATATTTATATAGCCGAGGAGCAACTTCTCTATCTCGACTGTTTTGGGGCTCTTAGCAATGATCTTGGAGAAAGCTACTACAAGGCTCTTGAGGTGTGGGTAAATGATCGCAAAATTTCTGATGATTACCCAAATCAGGGTCAAAACGGCCTACTCTGCCTCGGCAAGTTTCGGGATGAGCCGGTGTCGGTAAAGCTAATAGTCAAAAAGTCGTTTGAAGTGGCATCATTTGGGGTGTTTGGCATTGATGTGGCCGACACACTTCATGCGCTTTCACAGGTGAAAACTGCAGAAATTACGCAGGGCAGCCCACATAGTTTTGATATCTCCGCTACGGCATCGCAGGGCGAAGTGTTAATGCTCACCATGCCCTACGACCCCGGTTTTACCGCCACACTTAATGGCGATCCTGTGCAGATACTGACCGTACTCGATGGATTTATGGCGATTCCTCTTAATGTGGGAATAAACGAAATTTCACTAAGCTACACCCCACCCGGCATATGGTGGAGCGTTGGAATTTTAGGTATTGCAACGGTTGGTGCTGTGGTAATTGCCGTATGGCAACGGCGCACCGGCAAGCTGTGGGCACCTATGGTTTTGCAAAAAGCCGCTCCCATCGCATTTGGAGCATCGGTGGTTTGCCTCTTGCTGGCAGTCTATATTCTGCCCGTTATCATCTGGGTTTCGGGGCAAATTTGATGTGTTTTATATGATTGTGTGGCCGTGGGGTGTTTGTGC
>CAYJGQ010000100.1:5753-7614 GCA_964369885.1 uncultured Oscillospiraceae bacterium | reverse complement strand
CCTGTCGGGCAGATCTGCATGGCTTTTTATTTGGGTGCAGATGTGCTAATAAATAATGCTACGCATTATTTATAGCATACCTCCCGTATTTTGCGAATAGAGTTAATGGTAGGGACGATAAAAGGGCGGGAGGTGGACGGGCAGTGAGATTTGCTAAAAGAAAACGCCGAGCTGTGCAGTCGGGTAGGGGCGCCGGGGTTTTGCTAAGCCTTTTATTTGTAGGCATAGCCTTGTGGGCACTTGCTCCCATCCTGCAAAACCTCATGGAGCAGGCAGTGCTTTTTTCCAGTGTGGCGGTGGTGCCCGATGCAGGACTTACAGCACTGCGTGAACACTTTTCCTCCGAGCTGTACCACCCCACACCCAAGCCCTCAACCGACCAGCAGGAGCAAACCGATGCCACCCCCACACCTCCCACGGCAAATCTGCCAAATCCTGTCCCCATACCCTCCCAGCCTCAAGACCCCAATGCCCCACCCCCCGACATCCCCGAGGAGTTTGTTGGTAGTCTTTTGAGCCAAACCATTCTAAGCTCCGAGAGCGAGGGGCATTTAGCGGTGGGGGAGGGATATTTACATAACTACACCAGCCTTACACAGGAGGATATACTGCGCACCATTGAGCAAACCGAGCTGTTTGAGATATCGCAGGAGGGACCACAGGTTTTAATATTTCATACCCATGCCACCGAAAGCTTTGAAGAGTATGACCGCGAAGTTTTTGACATACGAAGCGACTGGCGCACCCTTAACTCTGAGCAAAATATGTGTGCCGTTGGGGAGGTTATGGCCGATACCCTGAAGGAGCATGGCATCGAGGTTATTCACGACACCACCCTGCACGACTATCCATCATATAACGGCTCTTATGACAACAGCGCCCAAACCGTTAGTGAAATTTTGGCCGATAACCCCTCAATAAAGGTGGTTATTGACCTGCACCGTGATGCAATTTTGCCCGATGAAACCACCACCATAAAACCTGTAACCACCATAGATGGTGTTAAGGTGGCCCAAATTATGATAGCCACAGGTTGCGAGAGCGAGATTATTGATCTTCCAAATTGGAATGAGAATTTGCGTTTTGCTGTGGAACTGCAAAATCAAATTGAAAGGGATTACCCCACCCTTGCACGACCCATATTTTTTAACTACCGTCAATATAATCTCGAGCTAAGCCCCGGCTCACTGCTGATTGAAATCGGTTCGGTGGGCAATACTCTACACGAGGCAAAAGCTGCGGCCATGCTCACGGCAAATTCTCTTGCGCGGGTTATTGAGAGTATGCAGGAATGATAAACTTTTACTTTTGCAGGGCATAAACTGCAAAATAAATTTCAAACTAAAACTTGGGGGACAATTTTTCTCATTTAACTTAAACAGCCCAAAACACAGCATAAAATATGGCCATTCTTCAGAGGTATATTTTATGACTTGCCGGAAAGGAATGATCATATATATGAAAAAAACAGTGGGGCGTGCAGTTATGATATTCTGGTTTTGCGCAATTTTACTTTTTGGGGTGTGGGGGTTTATTCTCACGGCACTCCGCTCACAGCATTATAATTTGAGCGACAGCGCCGCTCTTTCCATAACGCAGTGGGAAAACAGCCCCGAGGAGCTGGCTACCCTGTCGCTACCCATCATACAGCACCTGCCCTATGAAGCGGCCTTGCCTTATTTTCACCACATAGATGCGGTTATTCCACCCCATCTGCGCCTGCCCGGACTTTTACTGATAAGCATTGCAGGGGAACTGTCCTCTACCGCTTAGACCCAAGACCGGGGGGGCCCCCGGCCCCCCCCCCCCCCCCCCGATTTAAAAAGGGGGGCCAAAAAATTTGCCCCCACCCCCCCCAAAT
>CAYJGQ010000100.1:2534-5743 GCA_964369885.1 uncultured Oscillospiraceae bacterium | reverse complement strand
GGACGCCGTCCCCACACCCCTGCCACCTTTTGAAAAAGGTGGACGAAAACTTTTGCCGCTCACAGGCGCATATTCGTCGACCCGGGTGACGCTCCGGCCGTGTTGCCTTATCGCCTCGCAGGCTCGGCGAGCAACCACCCCGTCGCCTGTCGCCAGTCCCCACATATACATTATCAAATGGGCTTATCAGATTTGTTTGACGCATGGGGCGGTTGCCACACTGCACAATACCCCTGCACCAATTAAAATAAAATTTTTTATAGGCTCTGCCATTGGCAAGGGCATAAAGGCAAAGGACACACAGCGCATTAAAAAACACCGACGCCACTAATTTGTGGTGTCGGTGTTTTGTTTTAGTTTTATGCGTTTGTGGGTAAAGGGCTTACTTTTTGCTGTGACGTCCGCCCTGTCCGCCACCTATAACAAATATGCAGGCGCCAACAACCACAATGCAAAGGCCAATTAGCACAAATACAAGCCAGGAGGGTTGTGTCGAACTGTCGGTAGTCTCCCCAATTGTGGGAATTTCCTGCTCGGGTGCACTGCTTATAATCAGGCTGTCATCCTCGGAGGACTGCTCGGGGGGGTCCTGCTTTGCAGGGTCAACCGGTGCAGGGCCATCGATGGTATTATCTGTGGCGGGCACCGAAGGTGTTGTGACCGAGGGTGTTGTAGGTGTGGTTGTAGAGGGTGTGGAGGGCGTGGTGGTTGCCGCCTGCGACTGCTCGGTTGTGGTTTCGCCACCACTCTGCGAGTCATCGCTGCCGGTAGACTCGGCCACCAAAGCCTTGGTGGACACCACGTAGCTCTCAAGGTTTCCGCTTACATCCCATGTAAGCTTGCCGCTCGACTCATCGGCATCCAAGCGAGTAAGGGTGCCGTCGTCCTCCATGTGGTAAACGTAGGAAAAACCTCCGCCTACGGTAAGTGTGGCGGTATTGCGTATGGCAGGCTTGCCTGCAAACTGATAGTAATCAATGCTCGCGCCGCTTGTGTCGTACTTGTCACTCACAGCCGAGATGGGGTTTGTATATATATCAACATATATGCGCTCGCCGGTGTTGAATTTTATTGCGGCATCCATGCTGCTTTCTTCAAAGATAACATAGCCGCGCTCATCCTCTGCGTAGTAAACAGCTCTGCCTGCACCACCGTCGTAGTAGTCGGCCGAACTTATGGAGTCATAACCTGTAACAATAATCAAATCATTGCCGTAGTCCTCGGAAATGTCAAAGCTAAAACGATCACCCTCATACACAATTACATTACCGTTTCCATCCTCAATATCCTTGCGGGCCTCAAGATCCATATCAAGGTTTATATATTTGGGGTCATCCGAGTGGATGGTATAGCTCGAACGGGTGGACACAACAACCTCGCCACCACTTGTGCCAAATGAGCTTATATAGGAACCACCGTCGTTGGTTTCCTTGTCAATTTCAAAATTACTGCTACTTACATCAACCTTATGCCCATCAACATAAAGCTCGTAGCGATATGTGGTGTCGGGCAGGAGCTGATCCTCAAGACCAAGGGTGCCACTATCAAGTATAAACTCGCTGGCGGCCATGGCCGTGGTGCTAATAACAAAAATGCAAAATACAACGCTTAGTAGTGCAAACAGTTTTTTCATACTGCAAAACCTCCATTAGATGGATATTATAGTCCCTTATTATATAAAGTGTACAATACAACGCATTTTATTGCAATACAAATTAAGTTTTTTTCCTTAAATGTAATGTTTTTCCTCGTTTTTTTCGTTAAAAATAAATGTTTTGCTCTAAACAACACTGATTTTATCCAAATGTTGGAAAAAATACTGTGCGTAAAATAACCCAAATTCCACATAGGCGTAAATTTTTGCACCCACCCCGACGAACTTGGCTGTTGGTCGCATTGGAAATTCAGGGTTTTTTTGTCGCAAACTGCGCCGTATTTTGCCTGTTGCCCCATCATAATCCAGTAGGTGGTGAAAGTTATTTCCAATATGCCAAAACGGTAACTTTTGGACTTGCCTTTGTTGCCATCTTGTCATAAACTTGCTCTCACAGGCCGACTGTCGGAGAGGTCAGCCTCGATAATTTCCTATTGGAGGAACGAAAAATGAAAAAGATTATTGCTCTGGCTCTTTCCCTATCCATGGTAGCAACCATGGGTGCGGTTGCAATGGCAGCCGACGCTCCCATCGAGGGCAACACCTACGCCCCCGGCAGCACCATTTCTTTGGAGGCTGCAAAATTTACACAGGTGACAGCAGGCGATCCCGTTGCTATGGACGCCATTGACCGTGACAACTACACCGTGTCGGTTAAGTGGACCGTTGGCGGTGCTATGGTAGACGATGTGCGCATCAATGATACCGACGGCGATGTGCTTATCACCCTTCACGAGAACTACACCATTGATGTTGCTAAGGATCTTGAGGGCACCATCACCCTACGTTCTAAGGAAGACCACAAGACCGAGTACGAATTTGTAAGCGAAGGCACCGATATGCTGAGCGTTTCTAACCGTGTTGAGGACGTTGAGGGCATGAAGGACGCCGAGGATGCAGATGAGTATTCGGCTGATCTTAACAACACCATCTACCGTTGCGGTAGCGAGTACCCCGGCTATGTAGCCTTCACTTCGGGTTCCACCATGCTAAAGGCTCTGCTAAAGATGGACCGTGACGAAGAAGTATTTGTATTCATCAACGAAGATTCCGATGATGACGTTGAGGACAAGTACAATGAAGATGGCGACTTTGATTTTTACTACTTTGACTTTGAGGGTAGCCCCTCGCTACAAAACAGCGCCACTTTGTCTGTGGATGCCGACTACTTTGAGGACCTGTTTGTCTACGAGAATGTAGGCGGCACTCTGCGCGAAGTAAACATCAAGCTAAACGAGGATGACAACACCTACGAGTGGAGCACCTCTAAGCTTGGTAGCTATGTTGTATCTGCCGATAAGGTAAGCTCTGCTTTGGAAGCCGGCGAGGATGTTGCAGGCGAAGAGGACACCGACGAGGATAAAAACGAGCAAAACCCCAACACCGGCGCTAACGATATTGTAGGCGTGGCCGCTGCTATGGCTGTTGTTTCGCTTATTGCCGGCGGTGCTATGATCATCCGCAAGAAGTAAGCCCTAAAAGTATAGGCTGATGTTTTAAGCTAAAACCCCCACCCAAAGCCCCGTTCTCCGAAGGGCGCTCGGGGTGGGGTTTT
>CAYJGQ010000100.1:0-2434 GCA_964369885.1 uncultured Oscillospiraceae bacterium | reverse complement strand
ACTACAATATATAATAGACCCAAAGAGGTAAAATCAAAATATATTAAGGTAGAGTAAAGTTGAGGGTAAAGAGATGAAATTTGGAAAGAACGCCATAGCAGTTTTAGAAAAACGTTATCTTAAAAAGGATGAAAACGGACAACCCTGCGAGCGTGTGGAGGATATGTTTGAACGTGTGGCCGACACAATTGCCGCCGCCGACCTAATCTACGACAAAAAAGCCGACACGGCCGAGCTTTCGCGCCGCTTTTACAAAACCATGACCGACCTTGAGTTTTTGCCAAACTCCCCAACGCTTATGAATGCCGGCAGGGACCTTGGTCAGCTTTCGGCCTGTTTTGTACTGCCCATAGCCGACAGTATGGAGGATATTTTTGAGGCGGTAAAGCAGGCGGCACTAATACATAAATCCGGGGGCGGCACAGGTTTTTCCTTTTCCCGACTGCGCTCAAGCGGCAGTACCGTGCGCTCGACAGGTGGCGTGGCCTCAGGTCCCATTAGTTTTATGAGGGTGTTTAACATGGCCACCGAGGCCGTAAAGCAGGGTGGCACACGCCGTGGCGCAAATATGGGTATCTTGCGTGTAGACCATCCCGACATACTGCAGTTTATAGATGCAAAAAAGGACAATGTTGACATTACAAACTTTAATTTGTCGGTGGGCATAACCGAGAAGTTCATGCAGGCGGTACAACTTGGGAGTGATTACAACCTTGTTGACCCACACTCGGGCGACGTGGTTGGTAGCCTAAACGCCGCCGCGGTGTTTGACAAGATTGTGCAGGGCGCATGGCGCAATGGCGAGCCGGGTATCATCTTCCTTGACCGCCTTAACCGTGACAATGTGGTGCCCTCTCAGGGAGAGATTGAAAGCACCAACCCCTGCGGCGAACAGCCCCTGCTACCCCATGAATCCTGCAACCTTGGCTCGATAAACCTTGGGCGTATGCTCACGGCCGATGCCGGCAGTGTTGAGGTGGACTGGGACAAGCTGCGCTGCACCGTAAAGCTTGCTGTGCACTTTTTGGACAACGTAATAGACGTTAATAAATATCCCCTTGAGGAGATTGCCCACACCACCCGTCTTACACGCAAAATAGGCCTTGGTGTGATGGGTTTTGCCGACATGCTACTGCGCATGGGAGTTCCTTATAACTCCCCCGAGGCGGTAGACCTTGCCGAAAAGGTCATGGAATTTGTATCGCAGGAGGGGCGCGCAGCCTCCCAAAAGTTGGCCGAAATTCGTGGTGCTTTCCCACTGTTTGACCAAAGCACCTATAAGGATGGCCCACCCCTGCGCAATGCCACCGTCACCACAATTGCCCCCACCGGCACGTTGTCTATAATTGCCGGATGTTCCTCAGGGGTAGAACCTGTGTTTGCCTATGCCTACATACGCAATGTAATGGATAATACCCAGCTTGTAGAGCTAAGCCCCATACTTCAGGAAACCCTTGATGGCATGGATTTGTCGCAAGACAATGCCCTGATGCAGGAAATTGCACAGGCCGGCAGTCTTGCGCATATTGAGAAGTTGCCAGAGGACATGCGCCGTGTGTTTGTATGTTCGCATGACATCTCTCCGACATATCACGTAAAAATACAGGCCGCTTTCCAGCGTTTTACCGACAACGCTGTGTCCAAAACCGTAAACTTCCCAAATGAGGCCACCCCCGAGGAGGTGCGCCAGGTGTTTATGTTGGCCTACAACCAGGACTGCAAGGGGGTTACCATCTACCGTGACGGTAGCCGTGACAATCAGGTGCTCAACATCGGCAAGGTAAACGACGGCAAGGAGAGCGCCCCCTCCACCGAGTACGGCAAAATTCTGCCCCGCCCACGCCCTGCCGTTACCTATGGTATAACCCAGCGCACCCGCATTGGTTGCGGTAATTTGTACATCACCGTAAATTACGATGAAAACGGCATATGCGAGGTCTTTACCTCAACAGGTAAGGCCGGCGGTTGCCCCTCCCAGTCCGAGGCCACGGCTCGTCTTGCCTCTATTGCTCTGCGCAGTGGTATTAATATTGATGAAATACTTCATCAACTGCGGGGTATTCGTTGCCCCTCAACCATTCGTCAAAAGGGGATGGAATGCACCTCCTGTCCTGATGCCATTGCCCGTGCCATAAAGAAGGTGGAAACCCATCTTGAGGAGCAAAAGAAAGCCAAGGCAGCACCCATGATCAGCGAGCAAAGCACCACCGCCACACAGCCCGTCCAAAACCCCACCGACCATGAGGACACACGCTTTTGCCCCGAATGCCACGAACTGCTTGAGCACGAGGGTGGCTGTGTGAGCTGTCGTAGCTGTGGCTACTCTAAATGTAACTAACCACACACAAGACCGTGGGGCTTTACCCCTGTCGCTCACATGAAAGGTCAAGACCGTGGGGACGCTGTCCCCACACCCCTGCCACCTTTTGAAAAA
>CAYJGQ010000099.1:0-7868 GCA_964369885.1 uncultured Oscillospiraceae bacterium | reverse complement strand
TTGGAGTGAAATGTCCTTTGTGTTTGATTATTCTATTGTTTACAGCATAGCTACCCGTGGTAAATACTGCTTCATACTGTCTGTAAAACCGCATAAACACTTGGTTTTTTGATAAGTTCTATACGCCCACGCGCACCAAATAGAGTAGCCCTTATGGCTACTCTGTTTTTTTATGTGCAGTTATTTAGCTCTCTCTCCGCTCGCCTTTACACGCAGGCAAAAACTCAAAGCAGAAAATGACTATAGCCGTGCCGTGTATTATCAAAGCGAACATCCTTTATTTCATGCCGCTATTGTATTTAAAGTTTGAGCGGCGAAATAGAGATGCTTACCTATAACCCATCCGCACCGAAATTTGCCCCGCGGTTTGTTGCAGTTCGCGGATGATGCCGGGGAGTTTGTCATCCGACAACTGCTCGGTATTTCCGGAAATACCGACGGCAGCAATAGCATTGCCCCTGTAATCGTATATCGGGACAGCGCAACATCTGTGGCCAAACTGATACTCCTCAAGATCCATCGCATAGCCCTGTGCGCGCACCGTCCTAAGGTGACCACGCAAGGTTTGGCCATCGGTTATGGTGTTCTCGGTAAATCGGTGAAACGGTCGGGTTTTTAGGTATAACGAAAGATCATCGCCCGAAAGTGCGGCTAAGAGACATTTGCCGATAGAAGAGCAGTACGCCGGGGTTTCATAGCCCACTCTGGCAAAATTTTTCGTGGTGGGAAAGCGGTCAAGCTTAGTCACATATTTAAGTTTATAGTCTTCGAGCACACCGAGATGAACAGATAGTTCCAACTGCGAATAGAGCATGGATAGATATGGCGAAGCCTCGGTTTGCAGTTCCAATGAGTTGATGTGATGACCCGCCAATTCGATGAATTTTCCACCCAAAGTATAGGTGCTATCGTCTTTTTTCTCCACATATCCCCACACCAAGAGCGACTGCAGCAGCCGATGCACAGTGGATTTGCTCAGCCCAAGTTTTTCGGAAAGCTCGCTCAACGACGGTGGTGTTTGCGCATAGGTCACCAGCTCTAAAAGCGCAAATATACGGTCAGCTACTCTAACACTTTGTTCCATTGATAAACTCCCCTCTTCGGCCGATTTGTTCACAGTGTATCATAATCTTGAAAAAAGCGCAATTGTTCCACTGTACGGAAATAGTGTTTTATTGTATGGAATAACGGCATTGCAAAGAGTGTTTTTTCTGTTATGATATGATTATGTTAATAATTTAACAAATTGTGAGCAAAAAATAATAGGAGGCAATCAAATGATTTACGAAAAACTATTCACCCCCGGGCGTATAGGAAAACTTACGCTCAAAAACCGCGTGGTTATGGCACCGCTGGCGATGGGTTGTGCCGAGGGCGATCAGACCATTGGGCCCGCTTTTTACGAGTATTTGAAATGTCGTGCCCAGGGCGGCGTGGGTATGATTATTCTTGAAAACACGCGCGTAGATGATGAGCATGGCGTGGCGGCCCGATGTCAGGTCAGCGTGGCACGAGACGAGCATATTGCCCCTTTGAAAAAAGCCACAGACATGCTGCATGGCTACGATGTGGTAGTGTTTGCACAGCTACACCATCCGGGGCGTGAGACCTTTTGCAATCTCAACGGGGACGAACCCGTATGGTCATCCTCCTCGCGCGCTTGTGGCGTGTGCCAGTCAGAAACGCATGAAATGACAACCGAGGAAGTTGAGCTAATCATCGAAAAATTTGCCACAGGTGCGGCAAGAGCAAAGGCAGGAGGCTGTGACGGGGTGGAGCTTCACGGCGCACACGGCTATCTTTTCTCGCAATTTTTAAGTCCCTACACCAACCAGCGCAGCGATAGATTCGGCGGTTCTTTTGAGAACAGATTTAATTTTGTGAAGGAAGTTATACTGGCTATCAGAAAAACCTGTGGCGAGGATTACCCCATTTCCATGCGCCTTACCGTGGATGAGCTCTTAAAGCCCAACGGCGTCGAGGAATATTTCGATATTGATGATGGCGTGAAGGTCTGCAAAATGCTCGAGGATATGGGTATTGCGTATATCAATGTGTCAAACGGTATCTATGAATCGTTTAACTCGCTGTCCGAGCCCATGACCTACGACCAGGGCTGTCGCACACCGCTCATTAGAGCCATCCGCGATGCTGTGAAAGTTCCCGTTATGGCGGTCAACATGATAAAAGAACCTTGGATGGCCGAGAAGATGCTCAGCGATGATCTTGTTGACTTTGCATGTCTGGGTCGTGCCGTGGTGGCCGATCCCGAGTGGGCACTCAAGGCCAAAGAGGGGCGTGAGTGCGAAATAAACCGCTGTATCTCCTGTACTTTCTGCTTTGAAACCTTGGTGTCTGATACAATTGTCGGTGATTGCGGGCCCGTAAAATGTGCTGTAAACCCTATGGCAGGCAGGGAAACAAGCTATCCCTTCGACAATAAAAACGGCGAGGGCAAGGTGGTTGCAATTATTGGCGCCGGCGTGGCAGGGCTTGAGGCGGCACGTGTACTGGCACTTCGCGGCTTTAGGCCGGTGGTGCTCGAAAAGAGTTCTCAGGTGGGTGGACAGATCAATGTCGCCAATAAGCCACCAAAAAAGGATAAGATCAACTGGATTGTCGATTATGAGATGACTGCACTCGAAAAGCTGAGTGTGGAGGTGCGCCTGAATACCCCTGCAACTAAGGAGCTTCTCGACGAATTGTCGCCCTATGCTATCATGATTGCGACCGGCGCACAGGCCGTTCGCCCCGCATCTATACCCGGCATCGATCTTGCCAATGTGCTCACCGTTGACGAGGCACTACTCAAGGGCAAGGCGATATCGGGGCAGAAGGTCGCCGTAATCGGCTCGGGCGCTACAGGACTTGAAGCCGCAGATCTCTTCTGTGAGCAAAATAATGAGGTTACCATAGTTGAAATGCTCGATAAAATCGGCGGCAACGTTTATGTTCAGCATTACCTTGATGCGATGGACAGGCTCTCTCACTTCGAGGTAAACTATCTCCCCTCGACCAAGCTTGTGGAGATTCTGGAGGATGCTATCGTGCTTGAATCGGCGGAAACCAAGCAGCAGAGAAGGCAAAACGTTGACTATGTCGTCCTTGCAATGGGCGTCGCTTCTGTAAACGAGGTGGAAGCACTTTGCAAGAGCGTCACCGAAAAAGTCGTCGTAATTGGCGACGCGAAAGCTCCAGGACGAATCGAAAGCGCTGTCCGCACGGCGTTTGAGGCGGCGTATTCGCTATAAAAGGCATTACAGAAAATAAACAGCAGTGTCTCTTCTGAACTAATTTCTTAGACATCAGAAGCACACTGCTGTTTTTTTATGCTCTTATCTGTCCTATGTTTTTGCAACAATTATTCAATCAGAACAATTTATTTCATCATTGAGTTAAAAAAATAACTAAATTGACAAGTTTAGTTATTGTGGTTATAATAGAGATACAAATATATTACCACCAAATTGAGGGGAGTGTCCGATATGTCTAATATGTCTAATAAGAAATTGCCCTTGCTATTGCTTGATAACAGCACAATGAGCAGGATCATAAATGAAGGTGAGTACAAATGTAGTATGCTGAGTTTTGAAGAGGCAAAGGCTATAGTTGAAATGTACGATATCGACATGGTTGTAAGGGCTTTTTCAGGAGATCCTCTTGAAGAAATTGTGTTTGAATATCTTGATATCAATGGAATGCAATTTGACTACAAAAAAGTATCAAATATGAGACCTGGGCAGGATGCAATTGCTTTTAAGCTTTACATCACACCCTCCGAAACTCAACCTATAATAGAAACACCTCTGAAATCTGAAGCAAAAAAAATCCAAAACGTCTATGTATATTGTCAGTACATAACAAGGCTAACTTGAAAAACAAAATACATTCCATAGGGTAGCATATAAGAGCATATATATCGAATAATAGAAAAAGAGCAACAAACATGGTGGTGTGTTTGTTGCTCTTTTGTTGCTCCCCACAGCGCCCAATAAATAAAACCTTTGTTTACTACATAAAGGTTTCAGGATGTCAAAGATATGTCTTAATAAAACTATTAAACGAGCTATATTTCATAATAAATACCTGCTTTTTGCGCTACCATTTAGCTCTCGCTTCGCTCTGCTTCATGCTATTGAGTGGCAAACACTATCTATACGACACACCGTTATGTGTTTGCTTCTCTCTCTTAAGCTGTATACGGGTGCCTACTATAGTTATAATAATCACCGCTAGCAAAGCGACTGCTGAACTGCTTTGCGAATATGAAAGAACATTATTTAGTGTAGCCGAAAAATTGCCCGCTACTTCAAACCTGCTTAAACTTGTAAGGTTGGTTATAAATAGCAAGGCGGTCGGAGCAATTATGCTTGCACCATAAAGCGATGTGCAAACACTGATAACAATTTCACTACTGCGAGCAAATAAGATGCCGACAACTATGGCAACTGCTATCTTAATAATATCTGTAAATGGGGATGTAATCATAGGCGCAAAGCCTAAAAGCTGATTTGCAAGTAAGAACCCAAGGAATGCACCTGTAATTCCCAGTGATGCTTTATATAAAAATTTCACTAGCAATGCATAGATTACTCCTATACCAAGTCCAATTACCGCTCCCAAAAGGAAATTATCTGTATATGATATGCCTATTAAAAAACCGGTTAGTACTCCCCATATCCCCATTAAAGCATAAAATATTTTACTTCCCCAAAAAGCAAATACACACCCAAAGCCAATTACTAAAATGATACTTATGATGGTGAATAGCATGATTGTTTCCCCATTTCTCAGCTGTTATTTTGGCACACGATGTTTGACGGTAGTCCAAAAAATACGAACAATTGCTATAATAACAGATATTGCGATACCAATGGTTACATTTTCATAAACTATTTGTGATATTATATCCATGAAAAACGATGATAAAAATGCAAGGGCCGCAAGGTTCGGGGGCAGTATAATGGAATATTAAGCGCACATAGAGTGATAATCATTTGTAGCGCTTCACCACACATCAACTAACATCTAACAGATTCTGCCTACCCTTGTTTATAAACTGTTTATAAATTGTATATATAATACTCATTGACCAATTGTTCAATATTTGCTACAATGCATTCATTGAACGATTGGTCAATTTATGCGGAGGAGAAAATTATATGAAAGAAAAAGTTTTAATCAGTGAAACATCATCAAAGATAGTAGCGAGTGCCATTGAGCTGTTTAATATCCATGGGTATGCGGGCACATCGATAAGTGATATTGCAAAAAAGGCGCAGTTATCAAAAGGTATTTTGTATCATTATTTTGGGAACAAGGATGAGCTGTATTTATATTGTGCAAAACTGTGTATAGATCAGTACATGCAGTACTTGCAATGTAATTTACAAAATCCCACCCAAAACGCCGATATGATAACCGAAAATGTCAAGCTACGATTACAGTTTTTTGATGATCACCCACAGTACAGGACATTTTTTAATTTTATAATATCGAGAAAACCTGATCATCTTGCAAGCGAGCTAATTAAAATAAGGCAAACATTGGCAAACAGCAACACAAAAAGGCTAAAAGAGATTACAAGCAATATGAAGTTTGGCAGGGGTATCACTCAAGATGATATTATAGCTTTTACCGTAATAATGCAAAACAGCTTTTCTTTTTTATTGCAAGACAGTGCCGATGCAGACAAAAAAGAGCAGAAAATTGAGGCCGCTGTTAGGCTAACCAAGATTTTTATAAATGGATTAAAGGAGGATTTAGAGTAATGCAAACAATAATAGTATGCATTTTAGCAGGTATAGGGGCAGGGCTTGGAACGGGATTTGCAGGGATGAGTGCCGCCGTTGTGATAACCCCCATGCTAATAACCTTTTTAGGAATGAACCCATATGAAGCTATTGGCATTGCACTGGCGTCCGATGTGCTTGCAAGTGCTATATCGGCCTATACATATAAGAAAAGCAATAATGTGGATATAAAAAACAGCAAAATTCTTTTGGTGAGCGTATTAGCTTTTACATTTATCGGTGCATTTATTGCAAGTTTGGTTCCGGCAGACTCTATGGGTAACATTGCAGTGTATATGTCACTTATATTAGGAATAAGTTTTTTGCGAAAAAAAGAAACCGATACCCCAAAACAAAAACCGGCTGTTACAGGATGCTTGAAAATCATACTACCTATTTTATGTGGCGCTGCAATAGGTTTTATATGTGGATTTATTGGCGCAGGTGGCGGAATAATGATGCTTGCACTTATGATGAGTGTGCTTGGTTATGAGCATAAAAAAGCTGTTGGTACAAGTGTATTTATAATGACATTTACCGCATTGTTCGGCGCTATATCACACTTTTCAATTGCACAAATTGTTCCTGATCTAACTGTTTTATCTATATGTGCTGTATCTACGCTTACATTTGCACTACTTGGGTCAAGATTTGCAAACAAAGCAAAACCTATGGTTTTAAATAGAGCAACCGGTACAGTTCTTACAACACTTGGTGTGTTTTTAATAGTAGCAGAACGTTTTATGATGGCCTAATAAATAATAAATAAAGGAGATATAAAAATGTTTGGCATGTTTAGAATGATATATGACCCCACTTATATTTTAATAATACTTGGTGTTGTAATAACAATTTTTGCACAAATAAAGTTAAAATCAACCTTTTCAAAATACTCGGCAGTCGCAAGTATAAGAGGATATACAGGCAAGCAGGCCGCCGAAGCAATACTGAAAAATCAAGGCCTAAATGATGTAAGTGTGCGGCATGTGAGTGGCAATTTATCCGACCATTACGACCCCCGTACAAAAACGGTGAACTTATCCGATGCGACCTATAATCAAACCTCTATTGCGGCTGTTGGTGTTGCTGCACATGAATGTGGGCACGCATTACAACACGACAAAAATTATGTTCCCCTTAAACTGCGCACAGCATTTGTACCAATAGCCAAACTTGGCAGCATGGCCGCCATTCCACTAATAATTATAGGAATGTTTTTTACGGGAAACACCTCACAACTTATCATTGAAATAGGCATTATCGCCTTTTTAGCCTCGGTTATATTTCAGGTAATTACCCTTCCGGTAGAGTTTAATGCATCAAAGCGAGCAGTAAAACTTCTTTTGAGTACAGGTATATTAGTGGATAGTGAAACACCTGCAACAAAGTCGGTATTGGGTGCTGCCGCCCTTACTTATGTAGCCGCCGTTGCAGCTTCTTTGCTACAATTGTTTAGACTCCTCCTGATTACCAGAAACAGAAGAAATTAGTTGTTTTTTGTAGATATTTGGGGTAAATACTGCTTCCTACTGTCTGCAAAAACTCATTACTACTGATTTTTTCGTTAAGTCCTATATCGCCCACGCACAGATCCCCCCAACCCATTTCGGGTTGGGGGGATTACTTCAGACCACACATTGCCCCGTGCTCCGCAACCACCCCCCTCAATTTTTATCCGCTCTAACCAAATTCCACCCATTTTTTTATGCAATCTGCGCTCAATTGCCTCAATTTTGAGGTAATTGAGATTTTTTATTTTTCATCTGCTATACTCATGATAGCAAAGATGTTACCGTTTAAGGTAAATGAAAAATAGGGAGAGATTTATATATTATGAACACAAAAAAATTGCTTGCTTTACTGCTATGTTTGGCGGTGCTGGCCACCACACTGCCCTTGGGGACATTTGCAGCCCCATCGGGTGGGCTTGTGCCCGGCACAGGCACCCCACCAGGCGGGATTACCCCTGGCACCACCACGCCTGCGGGGGATATTGCACCCGCACCCGATACCCCCGACATCTCACCACCACCCACACCCCCCGCAAATGCCCCACGCAGTGGCGGGGTTAGTGTC
>CAYJGQ010000098.1:0-7997 GCA_964369885.1 uncultured Oscillospiraceae bacterium | reverse complement strand
AAACTTATCATTTATATGTAGGTAAAATCAGAAAGATATTGCCCCCCACCACAAAGCCCTGCCCATACAAATCCACATAATCCAAAGCCGCACAAACACCCCACGGCCACACAAAGTCACCCCACTTCATCAAACCCTACGGCGTCGCCTCCCCCGGGGGGGGAGGACAGTGCGCCCCACAGCACGGGAGGGGGGAGCGTCCAGTGCGGCCACGCACGGGGGAGAGTTCCGCCGCGATCACGCGGCCGCCGCCTCCCCCTGTGGGGGAGGACAGTGCGCCCCACAGCACGGGAGGGGAGAGTTCCGCCGCGATCACGCACCCGGCATGCAGGATTACTCCATAAATGGATTGCCGCCCACCGCTGTGGTTTGGATTTTCTCAATTACCAGGCCGTCACGGTAGCCACAGCGCACCTTTTCACCGCTTTTTAGCTCACCCTTTAGTATGGCGGTCGAAAGAGGGTCTTCCACAATATTCTGCACTGCACGGTGCAGGGGGCGTGCGCCGTATTGCTGATCAAATCCCTGATCGGTCAGTGCTACCAACATTTCCTTTGAAAACTCGGCGGCTATACCACGCTGTAAAAGGCGGCGTGTTACCTGGGACAAAAGCTGTCCTGCAATCTGCTCCACCTCGGTGCGTGAGAGTTTTTCAAATATTATTATATCGTCAAGGCGATTTATAAACTCGGGGCGAAATGTTCGGCGCAGTTCGGTCATGACGGATTTTTTCATCACAGCCTTTCGTGTGTTATCATCCACACCACCAAAACCAAATTCTCGCCCCTCGGTTATATGCTGATACCCAAGGTTTGAGGTTAGAATTATTACGGTATTGCGAAAATTTATCTTGCGCCCTTGGGCATCGGTTACAACCCCGTTGTCCATGGCCTGAAGGAGAATACCCCACAAATCGGGGTGGGCTTTTTCCACCTCATCAAACAATACCACCGAATATGGCCTGCGCCTAATTTGTTCAAACGCATGGCTACCCTGATCATGCCCGACATATCCCGGTGGCGTACCTATTAGCTTTGAAAGGCTATGCGCCTCCATATATTCGGTCATATCAAGGCGGATGAGGGATTTTTCGTCCCCAAACAGATTGTGGGAAAGCGCCTTTGAAAGCTGTGTCTTTCCAACCCCGGTGGGGCCGAGAAATAAAAATGAGCCGATGGGTTTGTTTGGGTCACGAAGCCCTACACGGTTGCGTCTAATTGCTCTGGCCACCGAGCCTACCGCCTCTTGCTGTCCAACAACCTCGTTGTGAAGCAGTTCCTCAAGGCGCAAAAGACGCAGGCTTTGATCCTCGGTAATTACGGCGCTGTCTATGCCGGTGATCTCGCTCATCAGTTCGGCAATGTCCTCACCCATTACCTGCAAGCTACCCCGATTGTTGCGTTGACGCCAAAGTCGGCGTGCACAGGCAAGCTCGGTGCGCATGGACTGCTCTACATCACGCAGGGTGGCGGCCAATTCGTAATCCTGACCACAAACCGCCGCCTCTTTTTTGTCGAGTGTGGTGCTAAGCCGTGCCTCGAGTTGTTCGATATTTGGGGGGATTTCAACGCTGGTCAAACGCAGACGAGCCGAGGCCTCATCCAGAAGATCTATGGCCTTGTCGGGAAGCCTGCGGTCGGGCTGATACCGCACCGAGAGCGCCACAGCCGCCTTTATGGCCTCGTCGCTGATGGCAAGTCCGTGATGTCGCTCGTAGTTTGAGCGCAGTCCGTTTAATATAGTTATGGCCATGTCCTCGCTGGGTTCCTCCACCGCCACACTTTGAAAACGACGCTCAAGTGCGGCATCCTTTTCAATATATTTGCGATACTCCGAAAGGGTGGTGGCCCCCACCACCTGAATTTCTCCTCGTGCAAGTTGTGGTTTTAGAATGTTGGCGGCATCAATGGCACCCTCGGCGGCACCGGTACCTATAATATTGTGAATTTCGTCTATAAACAGCACAATGTTGCCGGCCGCCACCACCTCCTCAACAATGCTTTTGATGCGCTCCTCAAAGTCGCCACGGTATTTTGTGCCGGCCACCATACTGCTAAGATCCAGTGAGAGCAGGCGGGTGTGTTTTAGGTTGCTGGGCACCTTGCCGGCCACAATGGCCTGTGCCAGTCCCTCGGCTATGGCGGTTTTGCCCACACCGGCCTCGCCCAAAATACAGGGATTGTTTTTTGAACGTCGTGAGAGTATCTGCACCACCCGCCCAATCTCTTTATCGCGCCCCACCACGGGGTCAAGCCGCCCAAAGCGCGCCTGATCGGTGAGGTCACGACTGTAACGATCCAGCAGGTTTGTGCGTGCGGCGGTGCGCACCTGACGTGGAGGGGCCACCCCACGAATTCGCTTGTCGGGTCCTATGGGCTCGCCTGCACACTCGCCGCCGGGTAGCGCCTGAAGCGAGAGTAACACCTGCTCGGGCGTGGTGCCCATGCCCTTTAATAGGGCGTTGGCACGGCAATCACCCTCCCGTAGTATGGAGGTGAGAAGTTCCTCAGGTCCTACATGTGGACGGGCGCTGTTTGCGGCTATAACCGTGGCGTTTTCAAGAATTTTTTTGCAGCGAGGGGTAAAGTCGTCATTGGTTAGGCAGGAGGTTGCACCTCTGCCAACCAGGCGCAAAAGGGCATCTTTGCAGGGTAAAAAGGTCACGTTTTTGCCCGAAAGCGCATGAAATGCCGCACCGCTACCATCCTTTAATATGCCAAGCAGGAGGTGCTCACTGCCAATATAGGTGTGACCAAACGATGCCGCAAGGCTAATACTGTGATTGATTATTAAATTTGTACGACGGCTAAAACCGTTAAATTCAAACATAAATGTTCCTCCCAAAAGCTATGCAGGATTAATATTGACATTTTTGTGCCGACTTATGCTATTTGTAACCCATCAAAGGTGATTGACATAGTATGTGGTGTAAGATAAATTTTTAAGGGGGTACGCTTATGTTCGGCAATGGTTGCAATACAGATTGCGGTTCCTCTTTTGGACTTGGAAACAACTGGCTTTGGATTTTTCTTCTAATAATCATCGTATTGGTTGTTTTTGCAGGTAGCTTTGGCAACAACGTGGCTACACTTAACGCTAACAACAGCTGCGGCTGCGGTTGCTAAACTGTAATATAAACCCTGTCCTAAAGAGCAAACAGTAAATATAAATTTAGATCTACACAGATATATTAAAGGTCGGCACAATATTGTGCCGACCTTTAATAATTTTATCTTCTATGTAAAACAAAGGCAAAATATTTTCTTTTGTATTTTAACTTTACCAATTGTATGGTATGATTTGTGTGGTCTATATTTAATCATAACTTTGTTCAAATAATAACGGGCACAGGGGCTACAATAATTAAAAGGGGTGGTAATATGCCGGCTGTTGCGGCGCACTATCATTTTGGAAGACTTGCGGCAGAAAATGCATCAAATTTGGCAAAGGGATATATTTCGGAGCATATCGAGATGTTTGCCCTTGGCACACAGGGGCCCGATTTGCTTTTTTACCACAAACCACTTAAAAAGAATGCCGTGGCGGAACATGGGCATGAACTTCACCGACAAAGTGCCGCCGATTTTTTTGCTCCGTTGTGGCAAAATCGCTCGGTGTGGAGCCCGGCCCAAATTGCCTATCTTATGGGGTTTTGCTGTCACTATGCACTGGACAGGGCGTGTCATCCAAAGGTAAATCTTGATGCACCAACCTCGGTGGAGCACCAGCGGCTGGAATCGGCCTTTGATATGATTGTACTGACACGCTTTGCAAGGCCCCTGCAGCGTGGGGGGCTTGTTCCAAGTGGGCGTGTGGATATTTCTGCGCTGGGGGCTATATATACCAATATGTCCCACGAGCAAATAGAGCGTGCGGTGAGCACCTTTGCAAGGTTTACCCACCTACTTGATTTTTCCCTGCCGGCGGTAATTGCCGAGCGTGTCATGGGGAAACCCGACAAATTTTCCACCCTATGTATGCCCAAAAGCCTGCCGATTGGGCACAAGGCCGAGAGCCTTATCCCGCTTTTTGATGAGGCGATTGCCAAAGCCACGGCCCTTATAGATTTACTGCTGGATAAGCGGTGCACACAGGCCGACCTTGAACTATTGATGGCGGAGAATTTTGAGGGGGTACTACCTGAATGAAGTTTACAAAGCAGGAGCGAAGCTGGATAACCTACGACTGGGCAAACTCGGTTTATGCCACCACCATGTTGGCGGCTATATTCCCCATATACTTTGCCGCCACCTGCGCCAGTGCAGGGCAGGATGGCGACTTTTGGTGGGGGGTTGGTACCTCTATTGCCACCGGCGTGGCGGCAATATTTTCCCCGTTTTTGGGGGCAATAGCCGACTACAAGGGCATGAAAAAGAAGTTGTTCTCGGTGTTTTTGATCCTTGGCATAGCCTTTACAGGCATATGTGCTTTGGTGGGTAGCTGGCAGCTTATGTTGGTGGGATATGTGATATCCCACATAGGATTTTGTGGCTCAAACATGCTATACGACAGCTTTTTGGTAGAGGTGAGCAGTAGCGAGCGCATGGACAAGGTATCCTCTTGGGGGTATGCCATGGGCTACATTGGGGGAAGTACAATACCGTTTTTGCTATCTATTGGGCTTATAACCTTTGGTGCAAATTTTGGCATTGGTGAGGTTGCCGCCATAAAAATATCGCTGTTTATAGCGGTGGTGTGGTGGGGTGTTTTCTCCATACCGCTACTAAAAAACTGCCACCAACAGTACGGCAGTGATATGCCAAAGGGCAAATTGGTGGTAGATGCCATTTCCTCCATAAAAAAGAGTCTTGGACAAATGATAAAGGACAAGGGCCTGCTATTTTTTATACTGGCATACTTCTTTTACATAGACGGGGTGAATACCGTCATAAGCATGTCGACGGCCTATGGCACCACCCTGGGGCTGGACTCAACCGGCATGATTTTAGCACTTTTGGTGACACAACTTGTGGCATTTCCCTGTGCCATACTGTTTGGCAAACTGGCAGCCCGGGTGGGCACGGTAAACCTCTTAACCGCCTCGATAGGACTGTATTTTGTGATTTGCTTTACAGGTTTTTACATGGGATATGGCATTGAGGAGCAGTTTTTAAGCATTGCACAGGCCACAAAAATATTCTGGGCACTGGCACTGATGGTGGGACTTGTGCAGGGCGGTATACAGGCTCTTTCACGTTCTCATTTTGGCAAAATGGTGCCAAAGGATAAATCGGGAGAATATTTTGGCGTGTTTGATATATTTGGCAAGTTTGCGGCCGTGTTGGGCCCTGCAATATACGCCGGGGTGCGCCAAGCCACGGGGCGCAGTTCCTTTGCCATACTATCCATAATTTCATTGTTTTTAATAGGTGGCATACTAATGGTGGCTGGGCGCAAGCACTTTAGGCGCTCGGCCGGGCAGGGCAATGCGTCATAAATAGACAACCGACACCATATATGGTAAAATAAAGAGGAATATGTGGTTTTGTGTGAGCAACCCTGTAAAAAGTTTTGCTGTTTGGGGTTGGCCCATAGCATTTTTTATAGGACTTGGGCTTTGCCACAAAAAATAAAAACGTAGGTCCTGCCGCAAAAAAATTAAAACAGGTGGGGACATAGCACAAAAAGTAAGGAGAGCAATATTTTGACTGATTATCCCATAGAGATGAAACCCGAAATTTTGGGCGCACTTGAGCGCATGGGCTTTACCACCCTGACCGAAATACAAGAAAAGGCCATACCAATACTACAAGAGGGCAGGGACATAATTGCCAAGGCCCCCACCGGCACGGGCAAGACCTGTGCTTTTGGCATACCTATTATAGAGCGAATTGACAGCAGTGCCCGACATGTGCAGGCCGTTATATTGGCCCCAACAAGAGAGCTTGCCATGCAGATAAGAGATGAACTTTTGGAGCTGGTACACTTTTTGCCCGGGGTGCGCATTGTGGCGGCTACAGGCGGTATGCCAATGCAAAAGCAGATAAACCAGTTTAAGAAGGGTGCGCACATAGTGGTGGCCACCCCCGGGCGACTGCTTGACCACCAAAAGCGCCGCACTGTTGATATATCCAAAGCCACAATGGCGGTGCTGGACGAGGCCGACGAAATGCTGAGCATGGGCTTCTTTCAGGATGTGCGCAAGCTTTTGGACAGTATGAAGGCCAAACAGCAGGTGGCCATGTTCTCGGCAACTATATCGCGCGAGGTTATGGACATAGGTTGGGTATACCAACGTGATGCCGAGGAGGTTACCGTGCGCCCCGTGCAGGAGAGCCGACCCAACATACACCAGTATATTATGAAGTGTATGGGCAGACAAAAGCTGGCCAACCTCTCCAACATTATGCAGGAGAAGGGCTATACAAAGGTTATGGTGTTTTGCAACACCAAGTATACCACCGCTCGTCTTAGCGAGCAGTTGATCGAAATGGGCCTGAGTGCCGATTGTATTCACGGCGACATGCGCCAAAGCGAACGCAACCAGATACTTGCAAAGTTTAGGGCAGGGGAGATAGGAATGCTTATAGCCACCGATGTGGCCGCCCGAGGCATTGACGTTGAGGATGTGGAAGCGGTGTTTAATTACGATATGCCACAGGAAAACGAGGCCTACGTTCACCGCATTGGGCGCACAGGTCGTGCCCAAAAAGAGGGAGTATCCTACCTGTTTTATGCACAGGAAGAGGAAAAAAAGATGCACCGTATGCTCACCCTCAACCGCTGTAATGTCACCGAGCTTGAACCTGTAGTAAAGGACGACATGCGCCTGATTGACAGCATTTAGGGTCAAGACCTCGGGGCGCCGCCACCGCTACGGTCAAGACCTCGGGGCGCCGCCCCAAACCCCGCGATTTTTTGAAAAAAATCGAGTAAAACTTTTACCCCCCACCCGCTGACGCGGGTGGGGGAGTTTTTTTGGCCGCTCTTCTATTTTCAGGCACTTGTTCGCCGCGGGCAAGGCTCCGCCCGCGGCGGCTTTTCACCTCGCACGCTCGGTGGCCGCTAGCCCCACCCCCACGTCATCAAACTCCACCGTTATGGCGCAGCCCGCACATTTGCCCAAAGGGCGGGCAAATGTGCACCCCCGCAAAGGGCGCGGGGGGACGGCCTTGCGGCCGTCGGGGCTGCGCCCCACCTTAAAACAGATTACCTAAAAGCAAAAAATCAACACTTTTTTCACCTTTTAATTGCTACCCAGCCCCAAATATGCTAAAATTGAAAAATCAAAAAAAGGAGAAAAATGAAAATGAAAAGATTTTTTGCTTTAATGCTCGCCCTAACACTTAGCCTTACCCTACTACAGGGCGTTGCGTTTGGGGCGACTACATTTATGGAGGGTGGCATAAACTACGAGGTAGTGGACGCCCCCGCCAGTGGCGGCAACGGCACTGTAAAGGTGATAGAACTTAGCAGTGGCGACTACATAGGAGATATCACCATCCCCGCCACCGTTAGCGACGGTACAAACACCTACACCGTAACCTCAATTGGTAGTTCTGCGTTTTATTATAGTTACATCACCTCGGTTACCTTTGAAGCCGGTAGCCAGCTAAAAGAGATTGAATCCTGGGCGTTTTCTGACTGCTACTCCCTCACCTCGGTCACCCTCCCCACCACCTTACTCTCAATTGGGAGAATGGCGTTTCAGATTTGCGCCGGTTTAATTTCTATCGACATTCCCGCCAGCGTTGCCACAATTGAGGAGGGGGCATTTCAGGGTTGTGACAAGCTCAAAACAGTCACCTTTGCAGCCGGCAGCCAGCTTACAGAGATTGGAGTTTCTGTGTTTGAAGCTTGCTCCCCCCTCACCTCCATCACCATCCCCTCCGGCGTAACCTCAATTGGTAGTTATGCGTTTGCTCAGACTGACATTTCCTCAATAACCTTTGAGGGCACGCCAAGCATAGGCTATGGTGCGCTTGGTTTTTCAAGCAATAGCATTGTTCCCCAAATAGATACAATAACCTTTGCGGGGGCGTATAATAAGGGTATGG
>CAYJGQ010000097.1:0-8041 GCA_964369885.1 uncultured Oscillospiraceae bacterium | reverse complement strand
TAAATGGTGCAGACGGCCAGCCCACCTACACCCAAATAGTAGACACCGCCGACACAACAGCAATGCTTGAAACCGGCAACGTGATAACAGTAACAGGCCAAAGCCCCACCGGCATAATAGTAAAGCTCGACCCCACCGCACTCGCCGGCAAACAAAGCCTAAGCATAAACAGCAGTATAGCCGACATGCAACTAACCGCCGAGCAAATAGCCAGCCTGATACAGCAGGCCGATGGCAACACGATACACATCACAATAAAGCAGACCGCCGACGGCGTGGCAGTGACGGCCACCGCCGGCGGTGTGCAGGTAACCCTGTAACCCCACCACCTATCCTGCACCCTAAAAAGTCATTCCACAAAGCTGTAAAGCTTGTATTGAGCCAACGATAAATCCTTCACGATAATCACAAACGGCAAACACTCATAAAATCTTTATAATAGCAGTAGGGCACCTATTGATTACCCTCAATAGGTGCCCTTGAATTTTTAAATTGAAAAGAGCCGCTACGCTGCCATGCCCTTAACTGATGATTTTCCATGTGGAAAGCCAGATACACCGCTTAAGTCTATTTTATTTCAATTTCCACTCTACTTAAATGGTGATCAGGCTTCGGGGTCTTTATGTGACAACAAGCATACCATCTCAACGTGCCCTGTCCTTGGAAACATGTCCACTGCTCGACATAATTTGGCTTTGTAGCCATTTTGCTCAAAAATTGCGATGTCACGGGCGGCGGTGGCGCTGTCACAACTGACCATCACTATGCGTTGTGGCGACATACTGCACACGGCCGTTATGGTGGAAATGTCACAACCCTTGCGTGGTGGGTCAAGTAGCACTACATCGGGCAAAAGCCCCTGTGCGGCAAGCTCTGTGGCGGCACGGGCCGCATCGGCACATAAAAACTCAGCGTTTTTAATCCCTGCACGGGCGGCGTTTTCCTTGGCGTTTTCCACGGCTTGGGGCACTACCTCCACCCCAATTAGTCGGGACACCTTATCGGCCATAGATAGGCCTATTGTGCCGGCGCCACAGTAAAGATCAAGCAAAATCTCATTGCCCGACAGCTCGGCCATGCGTGCGGCCTCGGCATAAAGCAGCTCGGCTCCTCTGCGGTTTACCTGATAAAACGAGTGGGGGGATAGGCTTATCGAAACTCCGCAAAGCTCGTCCTGCAATAGCTCGCTGCCCCACATCAGCTTGTTTTTTCTTCCAAGTATAACATTTGTAACATCGGGGTTTTTATTTAGAATTATACCGCTTATTTCGGGACATACTGAGGTGAGTTTTTCTATTAGGACATCATGGTTTGGTAGCTCAAAATCTGTAACCACCAGCACCACCATTACCTGTCCCGAGCTCTCGGCGTGGCGCAGGAATATATGGCGCAGTGTTCCCCGCTTTGTTTGCTCATCATAGGGCGATACACCACACTGCTGGGCATACTCCACCACAGCATTTGTGATGTCGGTAAACTTTTGTGGCTGAAGCAGACAGTCACTGCAGGGAAGCACCCTGTGACTGCGCGGGGCATAAAAACCCGTGACAATCTTGCCATCCTGCAGGGCGATGGGTATCATGGCCTTGTTGCGGTAACGCTCGGGCGAGGGGGCAGGGAGTATTGGAAGCATCTCGGGACTGCATTTGCCAATTCTCTTTAGATCCTGCACCACCCTGTCGGCCTTTATTTCAAGCTCATTTTCATAGCTAATGTGCCTAAACACACATCCGCCACACCTGCCAAACACAGGGCAATCGGGTTGTATGCGGTGGGGAGATGGGGTGTGTAGCTCCTCTACAATGCCAAAACAGTAGGATTTTGCAACCTTGACTATTCGGGCTGAAATTTCATCACCCTGCGCTGTAAATGGGACAAATACAGCCATCCCCTCAAAGCGCCCCACCCCTTGGCCTTGGCCGCTTACAGAGGTTATAGTAAGGGGTATTATATCGTTTTTATTTGGCATTTTATTTCCTCCTACATGTATGTATGTTTCCATTGTAGCATAAATTTTGATCTTAGGACAGCACACAGCGAGGGATTGTATACTTTTATGGGTAAATGTGGTAACATATAAGGAGATAAAGGTAACACAATAAGGAGCAATTATACAATGTTAATAGATCTTGATAATGTTGCAAAGCAGTTTGGTGCGGAGGAGATTTTTTTTGGCGTGTCGGCCGGTATATCTCCGGGTCAGCGAATAGGACTCATAGGAGCAAATGGCGCCGGAAAGACCACCCTGCTTGAGGTTATAACCGGACAACTTGAACCCGATGAGGGTCGAGTAAGTAGGAGCAGAGGGACAAGTATAGGCTACCTAAAACAGGACAGCGGACTTGGCAGACACAATACGGTTATGCAGGAAATGCGTCTGGTGTTCTCGCAGCTGCTTGAGCTTGAAAAAAGAATGCAGGAGCTCACAAAGGAGCTTGGCCGTGAGGATTTGACCCCACAAGAGCAGGAGGATTTAACCCGAGAATATGCCGAGGTGCAGGAACTGTACGAGGTTGGCGAGGGTTACAATATAGATGTAAAAATAGCCACGGTGCTTACCGGCATGGGTTTTAGGGGGGAGGCCACCCAAAAGGTGATAGACTGCCTAAGCGGAGGAGAGCGCACACGCCTTGCTTTGTGTAAGCAGCTACTTGAAAACCCCGACCTGCTCATACTGGATGAGCCTACAAACCATCTGGATTTTCGCACCTTGCTCTGGCTTGAGGATTATCTGGCCACCTACAAAGGTGCACTGCTTGTGGTGTCCCATGACCGCTACTTCCTTGATAAATTGGTGGAGGATATATGGGAGATTGAAAACACACGTTTTTACACCTACAAGGGCAATTACAGCAAGTATGTAGGGCTAAAAGATGAGCGTGTGACCCGCCAAAAAAAGGAATATGAACAACAGCAGCAGGAAATAGCGGCTATGCAGGACTATGTGGCACGAAATATTGTGAGGGCCAGCACATCGGCCATGGCTAAAAGCCGCCTAAAATCACTACAACGCATGGAGCGTGTTGAGCGCCCGACTCTACCGCCCGAACCCATAAAACTACAATTTGAAAGCGAGCGTGAACCCGTAAAGGATGTACTGAGCATATCTGGGCTGGAGCTTGTAGTGGGGGAGGGAAACCTGCTTGCAAGCGGTCTTGAAATAGAGGTAAAACGTGGCGAGAAAATTGCCCTTGTGGGGGCAAACGGCGCCGGAAAAACCACCCTGCTTCGGGTTATACAAAATCAAATGCAGGCCACAGGCCGGGTGGTGTGGGGACGTGGTGTGAGCATTAGCTACTATGATCAGGGCACCGACAGTTTAACCCCAAGTAATACGGTGCTTGAGGAGATACACGCAACATTCCCAAAGGCATATGAGCTTACACTGCGCAGTATGTTGGGGCGTGTGGGGCTTACTGGCGAAGATTCATTTAAGCTTATACAGCATCTGAGTGGTGGCGAGTGTGCAAGGGTTAAATTTGCTATTATGATGCTAAAAAAGGGGAATGTACTCATACTGGACGAGCCTACAAACCATCTTGACTTTTCCTCCAAGGAGGCGCTGGACAAGGCGCTGGGCGAGTTTGATGGCACGGTGATTATGGTATCCCATGATCGTTACCTGCTTGATAGGGTACCCGATAGGATTGTGGAGTTTTCAGGTGGGGAGCTACTAAGCTACAAGGGTGGCTTTACTCAGTATGCCGAGTATGCAAACCTAAAGCCCACCAAGGAAAACACAGCGACCGAGCAAAAACCCAAAACTGCGGAAAAGGGGGGCGGTTATAATAAGGGCAAACAGCAGCGCCGAGAGCAGGCCGCCCGCAAAAAAGCCCTGACCGAGACCGAGGCCGCCATTGCCGACACCGAGGCTATGATAACAAGGCTTGAACATGAGCTGGCTCAGCCCGAGGTACAAAGCGACTTTGTACGACTGGATGAAATTTGCGCAGGACTTGATGACGCGCGCACAAAGCTTGCCCTATTGATGGAGGATTGGGTGGAGCTACAGGATGAGGAGGCATAGGGTAATTTTTACCGGATGCCGGCCATAACGTCAACAAATTTTAGTTGGATTACGGCATAATAGTAGCTCAAGTGATTTCTGATGTAAATTTATCTGGATTTTTTAGCAAAGTTTGACTATAATGAGTATATAGTCCACCAAACGGGGGTGAAGTTTTGAAAATAGAGTGGGATAAAAGGTACACGACTATTGCTGTATATGCTGTTATTGTAATAGGAGCGGGACTGCTATTTGCAGCACTTCTTATCAATTTTTCGCATATTTGGGATTTTATAACCGAAACGGTGGGTATACTTTTGCCATTTAGTTTTGGTATAGCCATGGCCTATCTTCTCAGCCCTCTGCTAAGGGTGATGGAGAAAAAGGCGCTTGCAAATATAAAAAACCATGTGCTTAGGCGCAAAATTGGCATATCCATAACCTATTTTGTCACCATTACCATTCTGGTGCTTGGTGGATGGTACATCTCCCCCCGTATAGCCGAGAGCATAACGGTGATTTACAATACGATACCATCATATCTAAACACCCTTGAGGGCTGGGCAGGTGAACTTAATCGGTTTTTCCCCGAGGGGGTACTGCCCGAGGATATAGCCGAGATGCTGGAGAATGTTACAAATACAATATTTGTAGCCCTGCAAAATCTTCTTCCGCAGGCACTGGATATCATAAGTCGTTTTACCTCAGGGCTTATGAGCTTTGCCTTGGGTATAATAATATCTATTTATCTGCTTTATCACAAAGAGAAGTTTTTTGCCCAAAGCAAAAAGATTATGTATGCCTTTTTGCCCGACAAAACAGTAGAGGTTATCATATCAATAACCCGTGATGGCAACAAGAAAATTAGTAGTTTTATTACGGGTAAAATACTGGATTCTCTTATTATGGGTATGCTTTGCTTTATAGGCATGACCATATTTGGTATGCCATATGCACTGCTGGTTAGCGTTATAGTGGGCATTACAAATATAATACCCTACTTTGGCCCCTTTATTGGAGCTATACCGTCATTTTTATTTATACTAACGGCCGATCCTACAAAGGCTTTGTGGTTTGCGCTGTTTATTTTGGCGCTACAACAGTTTGATGGAAATATTTTAGGCCCCTACATCCTTGGGGACAGCACGGGGCTTTCGGCATTTTGGGTTATATTTGCCATAATGTTCTTTGGCGGTCAGTTTGGGGTGCTGGGCATGGTGCTTGGTGTGCCAATATTCGCTGTAATTTACACAGCCTTTAAGGGGCTTATTGAGTACCGTCTATGGAAAAAGGGCAAACCACTGGAAACCTCAGAGTATACCTCTGAAAAACATCCCTTGATCAAGTAAAACCAGTTTCACAGCCTTGGAGATTGGAGAGAGCAATGGATAAAATAGACAAATTAATTGTGGAGACATTGAAGGTGAATAGCCGCACATCTGCATCCGATATTGCAAAAAATGTCGGATTGTCGGTGCCGGCCGTGACCGAGAGAATACAAAAACTTGAAAAACGGGGTGTGATAACAGGCTACACCCTAAAAACCGACAGAAGCAAGATCGGTGTGCCGGTACTTTGTTATGTTTACATATCGCTTTCACGGGCGGCAAACCTGCCAATTATTGAGCGGGAACTTTGTAAACAACCCGAGGTGCTGGAGTGTCATTACCTGGCCGACCAATACGATTATTTATTAAAGGTGGAGTGCGCCGACCACGCAGCCCTAATGGATCTGATACGTTACCGCATAAAGGTGCTGGATGGGGTGGAAAAGGTGCGCAAATGTGTGGTGCTTGGTACAATTAAGGAGTGAAACGCCCTAAACCGTGGTTTGCAACAGTAAATAGGAGGAGAATATGAGTATTACCTCGGCTCTCATGCTGTTTTTCGTTTTTGCGCTTATTTATACGCTTATAGTGGAGGTCTTTACAATACTGTTTCGTCTGACCGGCCTTTCCTACGACAAGGCACAGTTTCAGGTTATATCCATGCTGACAAACAGTGGATTTACCACACAGGATAGCGAAACAATAACCTCCTCAAAGGTTAGAAGAAAAATTGCAAAGTTCACCATCATTTTTGGCTATTTATTTACCGTAATAATAATGTCATGTGTGGTAAATATTTTTTTGTCGCTGAGCAATTCCGAGATAAGCGATATGTGGAGCTCGGCCGTGGTGGTGTGCTGTTTTTGCGGACTGTTTATTGTATCTACACGTTCCCGCGGGGTGAAAAAATTTGTTGACAAAAAAATAAAAAAATTCGGCAAAAAGCTGATGTACGGCAAGGCTATAAACCAAATTATACTACTGGATATTTATGATGATGGCGTTATGGCTGAGGTGAGCCTTGCCAGTATGCCCGAAGGGCTTGAAAACGTAAAGCTCAAGGATTCGGGACTAAAGGAACATCATAAAATTCAGCTGATACTCATTAAAAGAGATGATAAAACCAAAAGCATATTAAACGGTGAGGAGACACTTCAAAAGGATGATATAGTGGTTGTTTTTGGAGAACACAGCAACATAAAAGCCCTGTTTAATCCCCCTAATAAATAATACATATTTAGAGTATAAAAGGGTGTTTTAAGGGGCGAATTTTGCTTTTCAAACCGCAAAAAATGTTGTATACTGTTTGTATATGCACAAAATAGAGTAGATTATATGGAGGAATTAAAAATGACAAATGAACGCGTTTTAGAGATATTTCGTGAGGCTGGTGTGCTGCTCGAGGGGCATTTTTTGCTGACCTCAGGTAAACATTCAAATCGTTATTTGCAGTGTGCAAAAATCTTCCGTCACACAAAGTACAGTGAGGAGCTTTGTGCGGCCTTGGCAAAACAATTTGCCGACGAGAAGATAGATGTTGTAATAGGCCCTGCCATGGGTGCTGTGCAAATGGCCTACGAGGTTAGCCGTCATGTTGGTTGTGAAAACTTTTTTGCTGAGCGTGAAGATGGCAAAATGACACTGCGTCGTGGCTTTGTTGTTACCCCCGGAATGCGCTGTTTGCTTGTGGAAGATGTGGTTACCACAGGTGGTTCCATTAAGGAAGTAAAGGAACTTGTAGAGGCCAGCGGCGGTATTGTTGTGGGCATTGGGTCTATTGTAAACCGTTCGGGCGGTAGTGTGGACTTTGGTGTGCCGTACAAGGCTGTAATTGAGGTTGATGTGCAGTCATGGGAAGCCGATGAGTGCCCCATGTGCAAAGAAGGTAAAACCCAAGCTATAAAACCCGGAAGCCGCAAAATATAGTGATATATGGGAGTATGGGGCTATGGATGAAAATATCCACCACGGACATCGAGAACGGCTGCGTGATCGCATGTTTTGCGAAGGGCTGGATAATTTTGAGCCTCATCGCATTATAGAGATTATTTTGTTTTATGCCCATCCACGGGGCGATACAAATGAAGTAGCCCATCGCCTTATAAATCAGTTTGGCTCGCTTTCTGAGGTGTTTGATGCGCCGCATGAGGAACTGCTTAAAATTAAGGGTGTAGGGCCGGTTGCGGCCGGACTAATAAAGTTGATACCAGAGGTTTCACGGGTGTATTTAAGTGATAAATACAGCCCCGGAAAGGTGCTGGATAGCACGGCTAAACTCGGCGAGTTTTTGCGACATCGATATGTTGGAAAGGATAAGGAAACAGCACTGCTGCTTTGCCTTGATAACACGGGTAAGCTGCTGAAATGTGTTGAAGTTGGGCAGGGTAGCCTTGAACAGGTGCCTATTATACCCCGAAAGGTGGCTGAGGAGGCCATGCGTATGGGGTGTAGTGTTGTGGTGCTTGCACATAACCACCCCAGAGGCTTTGCTATACCCTCGCGCAATGACCTTAGTATGACCCGTAGCCTGTTTTTGGCACTGCAGGGGGTTGGGATACATCTAATAGATCATATAATCGTGGCCCGCGCAGAGTACTACTCAATGGCCGATGCCGGGGTGCTACCCGTCAAGGACTAATCATCTCCCCTACACCCCTGCCACAGACCGTGGGGACGCTGTCCCCACACCCCTTCCACCTTTTGAAAA
>CAYJGQ010000096.1:0-8207 GCA_964369885.1 uncultured Oscillospiraceae bacterium | reverse complement strand
GCCACAAGGACGGAAATTTGAGAAGCAAATTTCGTCCTGTTATCCGCACCAAAAACAGCGTAGCCATAAAGGCTACGCTGTTTTTTTATGCCCCCCGGCTTTGGGGTGTTAGGTATTAATAAGCTCCAACAAGGAAAAACGAGGGCTCTTTTGTTAGTTAAGCACCACAACCCCCAAATTGAGATAAAAGGTAAAGCAAAGCCAAAACAGGTATGGAATAATTAGCAGACCGGCAGGTTTATCCACCTTGTAAAACAGTGCCATCACGGCAATGGCGGTTATTAGCAGTACCGCTAATAAAATTAGGGCCAAAAGGTATTGCTCTGCGCCAAAAAATATTGGTGTCCAGGCAAAATTTAGCAGCATGTGTAGTAGATAAATGCGGTAGGCTGTGGTTTTGTGTGGGCTTTGGGACTGAGATACCCTGGCCGCCGCAAAACCGAGCATGGCATATAAAACGCTCCACACCACGCCAAACACCCACCCCGGCGGCGAAAGTGGTGGGGTTGCAAGCTGTGTGTAAACCTCCCCTGTATTTGGCACAAGGAGTGACACCGCAAACCCAAGCCCCAGACTGAATAGTAAATTTTTGATAAGTGTTAGGTAACGTGGCATAAAATCCCCCCATATTAAATTGCCCAATATATTACTATATATGTTTATGTATATCAGCGTCGCTAATATACATTCGTGTTACTAATATAAAATCTTATTTTGATTGAGGGTGATCGCACTGAGCACTTCCACCACCCACACAGCTTTGCCGTGTTTTGTGCCCCCTTGTGGGAAGCGACGCAGGGGGATCCGGCATAAATATAACACCACATCACGCACAACCCATTGTAGATGGCGGTTATCTTGTCGATCCCATGTTGTAAATTTAAACGAGGCAAAAATACCACCACAAAACGCAAAAAAGGAGAGCGCCTATGGCAGCTCTCCTTCCCGCAAATGAGATATTTGGATTAGGGCATTACCCATGCCTCTCTACGGTGCAATTTTATTATATAAAATCAAAAATAATTCATGCTTATAGTCTTGCAATACACCACTCTTATCAGTATGGCGGTATCAACAACACAAACCGACATAATCAAAGTAAATGCAAGCATAAAATAGTTCTCTATTTACAGGCTCCTTTTGCGTATCGAATTTAGCAAATCACTTCATGGCTGTTATTTGGTCATAAAATTTTTGCGCTGTTGGAGTAAGTGCGGTTTGTGTCAGGGGCTGTGCGGCGGCCGACCATGCGGTAAGGTCGTCGGGGGTTACTATATTTACACCTGCCTGCTCAAGGCTGGCAAGGGCAGTTTGCTGTTGGGTCGGCAAAATCTCGGCGTTGTGCGCCACCGCCAACCTCCCGGCCTGCATAATGGCACTGCGCTGATTTTCACTCAGTTTTTCCCAGGCAAGATCGGAGATAACCACCTGTGTGACGTCAAGCGCATGGGCGCTCAAAATAATGTTTGGTGCGTGTTGGTAGAGGGAGTTTTGGCTGTAACCAAGTAGGGTTTGTGTGCCACCCAATACGGCCGTCTCCTCAAGGGCGGCGGATAGCCCGTCATCACTTATGTTGGTGGGAAGCCCTCCCAGCGAGCTTACAAACTGTGCCGACAGCAAATCGTCGGGGTGCACCGCAACGCTTTTCCCCAGTATATCGGCAGGGGTGTTGATAACTGTGCTCATAAAAAAGTGGCGCTCCCCTTCGGTGGCGTAAAATACCCCATGTAGTGGCAGGCCTATGTCGGCAGGTTCTGCCAAAAACTCATCGGCCAAACTGCTCAGTGCAAAATTGTTAAAATGCTCCACCCCATCAAATGCAAAAGGTAGCGCGAGCAGTGAGTTTTTCTCAGCGCCGTAGGAGGCCAGAAAATATGTGGGCAGTGCCGACATATCCACAGCGGTACTACTGCCAAGAAGTGCCTGAAATACCGCATCCTGTGTGCCAAGCTCCCCCGTGTGATGTATGTCAAAGCTCAGGGTGCCGCCCGAAAGCTCGGTCGCCTTTTGGGCAAAAAAGCTCACGGTCTGCCCCGTCACCGACTCGGCCGAGCCGTTTTGTGCAAATATTAAGGTTACATGTTGCTCGGGTGCCTCGCTTTGGGAGGACTGCTGTATGTCGGAGGGCGTGTCGGAGGAGGCACACCCCACAAAGCAAAGAAACACTGCAAATATTAATAATAGTGAGGTAAATATTTTCATGGCGCTTTTATCCTTTCGCATTGCCTTAAAAATAATGCTAAAAAATATTGTAGTTGCAAAAATTAGGTCAAGTTTTGCTACCTCTTAATATACCACGCGGCGCGGCGGTTGTCCACTTTTACAAGGGTGGTAGGATAGCCCCCCCCACCACAGGCAGCCCTGCAGTATTTTGCATCTAAATGGTGGCGGTAGGTGGATTTGTGCAGGGGCACTGCTGTGGATTATTTACAGCGGCTATTGAAAAACGCCGAGTAAGAGAGTACAATTAAAATGTATGTGGACGAATGTGTTGGAGGTTACAGGGAAGTTTAGCCAAGCGTGTCCACAAAAAACAGCAAATAATCGGTTAAAAGGAGGAAGCCCCGACTTTACAGGGCAAAGAGATATGAAAACATTTATGGACAAGGATTTTCTCCTTGAAACCCAGACAGCAAAACACCTATTTCACGACTACGCAGAACATCTGCCGGTGGTGGATTACCATTGCCACATCCCTGCCCGAGAGATTTTTGAGGACAGAAAGTTTGAGGATCTTTCGCAGGTGTGGCTGGGGGGGCGCACCCCCGAGGGGACATATATTGGCGATCATTATAAATGGCGTTTGATGCGCTCCAACGGTGTGCCCGAGGAATATATAACAGGCGATATGGAGGGCAAACAGCGCATGGAAAAATTTGCTCAGGCGCTGGAGATGGCCATTGGTAGCCCGATATATCACTGGTGCAACCTTGAGCTGCGCAAGTTTTTTGGTTACGAGGGGCATATGTCGCCCGACAGCCTGGACGAAATTTGGGAGCTTACCAAGGATAAGCTGCAAAACGATGCGGCGCTTACCGCCCGTGGCATGATAGCCCGATTTAATGTGGAGATGATTGGCACCACCGATGACCCCATAGATAGCCTTGAGTGGCACGAAAAAATTGCCGCCGACCCCACAATAAGCGTAAAGGTGCTTCCCTCTTTTAGGCCCGACAAGGCGGTGAACATAGCCACTGACGGTTTTGCCGACTACATTGGAAAGCTTGCCCAAAGTGTTGGGCAGGAGGGTTTTGCAAATATACAGGAGCTTTGGATGGCACTGAGCCAGCGCCTTGAGTGTTTTGCCAAGGCGGGCTGTGCCGCAAGTGATCACGGGCTGGATTATGTGCCCTTTACCCCCTGCAGCGTAACGCAGGCCGACATCACATTTAAGAAGGCCATGAGGGGGGAAAAACTCACCACCGAGGAGGCCGACGGCTACCGCACCGCCACACTTTTACACCTTGCGCGGGAGTACCACCGCCTTGGAATTGTTATGCAGATTCATTACTCCTGCCTGCGCAACGTAAACAAAGCGGCCCTGCAAAAACTTGGCCCCGACACGGGATATGATGTTATTGCGCAAAACAGCTGTGGTGGCAACATTGCGGCCATGCTAAGCGAGCTTGAGCAAAGTGCGCAGTGCCCCAAAACAATACTATACTCCCTAAACCCAATAGACAACGCCCAAATTGGCACTATTATAGGCAGTTTTCAGTCGGACGAGATAGCGGCAAAAATTCAGCATGGGTCGGCCTGGTGGTTTAGCGACACAAAAACAGGCATGATCGATCAACTGACCTCCCTTGCAAACCTTGGTGTGCTGGGCAATTTTGTGGGTATGCTTACCGACTCTCGCTCATTTTTATCCTATGCACGTCACGACTACTTCAGGCGCATACTGTGCAACCTAATTGGTGGTTGGGTGGAAAACGGCGAGTATCCAAACGATGAAAAGGCCCTGAAAAAAATTGTGGAGGGTATCTGCTATAAAAATGCCCTGCGCTACTTTGGGCTGTAAGTATTTTTGCTATTTTAGGTCATACCCTGTGGGCAAAATAGGCCCTGCAGGGTATGGCCTTGGCAGTTGGGCCGCACATAAGGGGTAATAATGAATTTTTGTGGCCATAATAGGGAATATTTTTGTAGAACTACACAAGAATATACCCTCGATTTTTATTGATATTTGATGTGTTTTCGTGTATAGTCTTACCATACCTTTTAAAGTGGTTTAAAAAGGAATATTTATTGTTGCAACATAAGGCTCTGTGGCCTTTTGGGGAGAACTAAGCTATGCGAATTGTCATTATAGGGGACGGTAAGGTGGGTTACACCCTTACAAAACAGCTATCGGAAGAGGGGCATGATGTCACCGTTATCGACAGCAATGCCAAGGTGCTTGAGCAATCTCAGGAGGAGCTGGATGTAATGGTGCTTCAGGGCAACGGTGCGAGCATAAGTGCCCAAACCGAGGCCGGGGTGGCCAACGCCGATTTTCTAATTGCGGCTACAAGCCAGGATGAGGTTAATTTGCTTTGTTGTGTATTGGCCAAAAAACTGGGTTGCCGCCATACAATAGCCAGGGTGCGCAACCCTGAATATGAGCAGCAGGCACGTTTTCTAAAGGAGGAGCTGGGGCTTTCCATGACCATAAACCCCGAGCGCACAACCGCCCACGAAATTTATCGCCTGCTTGAGCTTACAGCATTTTCAAAGCGCGAGAGTTTTGCAAAGCGCCGAGTGGAGCTTGTAGAACTAAAGGTACAGCCCCACTGCCCCCTTGTTGGGCGCAGGTTGTACCAGCTTTCGGGGGTTACAAAGGTACGCATGCTAATCTGCGTGGCCGAGCGTGACGGCGAGACCTTTATACCCAGTGGAGATTTTATGATTCAGGCGGGCGACCGCCTTACAATAACGGCCGCCATGCAGGACCTGGGCGTCCTTGCCAAGGATTTGGGCATTGAAAACCAAAAGGTTAAAAATGTAATGATTGTTGGAGGAAGCCGCATAGCGGTATACCTTGCAAAACTGCTGGGTAGCCGTGTAAAGGTAACCATAATAGAACAACGCCCCGAGCGTTGCGATCAACTTGATGACCTGCTACCCCATGCACTTGTGATAAACGGCGACGGCTCTCTGCCCGAGTTTTTGATATCCCAGGGCATAACCGAGGCCGATGCACTGGTTACACTTACAGGTATTGACGAGGAAAACCTCGTTATTTCAATGTGTGCAAACTCCCTTGGGGTGCAAAAATGCATAACAAAAATAAACCGTGTTATGTACAACCCAATTTTTCAGGATAAGGGCATAGACACCATGATAAGCCCAAAACTTTTAACCGCAAATGAAATTGTGGGCTATGTACGCGCGGCCGACCACGCTCCCGGCGAGGGGGTTATGGCGCTACACCGACTGGGCGACGGCCAAACCGAGGCCATAGAATTTCATGTGGACAAGGCCTTCCCCTACCTTGAGGTGGCCCTGTCAGAACTGCCTCTGCGCAAAAACACCCTCATTGCCTGTATAATTCGTGGCGGCCGTGAGGTGATTATCCCCAGCGGTAACGATGTAATTCGTGCAAACGATACCATCATTGCGGTGGCCGACAAAATGCTTGCCATCTCCGAGCTTACCGGACTACTTGCTCTGGACAAGAGAGGGGAGGAGTAAAATGAATAGGCGGGCAATATTTCATTTTATTGGCCACATTTTGCGCCTTGAGGCCATTTTGATGCTCCCCTCGTTTTTAATAGCACTGTATAAAAATGAAACAAACAGCCAAACCGCATTTGGAATTGTAATAATACTGCTGTTTTTGTTGTCGGTGATTTTGCGCATTGCAACAAAGGGCAGCATGGGTAAAAATATAATATACGCAAGAGAGGGATTTGTCATTGTGGCCTTGGGCTGGATGACCATCTCCCTTTTTGGTGCGCTCCCCTTCTTTTTAAGTGGCGCAATACCAAGCTTTTTGGACTGCTGGTTTGAGACCGTATCGGGCTTTACCACCACAGGGGCAAGCATACTCACGCAAATTGAGGGTCTGCCGCTGTCCATACTGTTTTGGCGCAGTTTTACCCACTGGGTGGGTGGCATGGGCATACTGGTGTTTATGTTGGCCATTGTGCCGGCAGGTCAGGGCGACTCCCTGCACATACTGCGCGCCGAAAGCCCGGGCCCGGTTGTGGGCAAGCTTGCCCCCACCATGCGTTCCACCGCCCGTGTGCTGTACGGCATATACATCGGCATGACCATTATAGAAATAATTCTGCTGCTTTTTGGCGGAATGCCAATTTATGATAGCTTTGTTCACGCCTTTGGCACGGCCGGCACGGGTGGATTTTCCATAAAAAATTCCAGCATTGCCGCCTACGACAGCTTTTACCTGCAAGGGGTTATCTCGGTATTTATGATGCTGTTTGGCATAAACTTTAACCTTTACTACCTACTGCTGATAAAGGATGTACGCTCGGTGCTAAAAAGTCAGGAGCTGTGGGCCTATCTTGGTATTATTGCCTTTTCAACCATCACAATTGCCATAAATATAAGCTCCTACTTCCCCACCATGTTTGAGGCCTTTCATCACGCCTTCTTTCAGGTGTCCTCCATCACCACCACCACAGGTTACGCCACGGCCGACTTTAACCTGTGGCCGCAATACTCCCGTGTGCTTTTGGTGGGGCTTATGGTGCTGGGTGCCTGTGCAGGATCGACAGGCGGTGGCATAAAAACCGCACGAGCCGTAATACTCTTCAAATCGGCCAAAAATGAGCTGCAAAAACTGCTTCACCCACGGGCGGTAAAGCGTGTGCGCATGGAGGGTCGCGCACTAAGCGACGGCGTGGTGCACAATGTCCACGCGTTTTTTGCAATATACTGCATACTGTGCGGTCTTTCCATGATAATTGTAAGCTTTGACAACCTGGATTTTGAAACCACCGTAACGGCGGTGATTGCCTGTGTTAACAACATAGGCCCCGGCCTTGGCGCTGTTGGCGCGGTGGGCAACTACGCAGGGTTGTCGGATTTATCAAAGTTTGTGCTCTCAATTGGTATGCTGTTTGGCCGACTGGAAATATTCCCAATGCTCTTCCTATTTGCGCCCTCAACCTGGCGCAAGTAAAGTGCCCTACTGCGAATATTATTGGCCCTGCAGTTAATAATTAAGTGGTAGCTTTTTATGTAGGCTTATTTGACAGTATAGCAATTGCCACCCACAGGTGCATAAATATTATTTTTAGGAGGAATAGCCATGACATCAGTTATGAAAAATCTTCTTGAGCGACGCAGTACCCGTAAGTATACCGACAAAGCCCCACAGCGGGATCAGCTTGAGCAGATTATGCAGGCCGCCATTTATGCCCCCAGTGCAATGGGTCAGCAAAACTGGCATTTCATTGTTATTAACAACCCACAAAAGGTGCAAAAACTTGCCAAAATGGTGGGAGATGCAACCGGACGTGATGGCTATAACCTCTACGGCGCACCCGCAATAATTCTGATTTCGGCCCCGCGCGACGGCAAAAATTCCATGGCCGATTGCTCGGCCGCCGTTGAGAACATTCTGTTGGCCGCCCACGACCTTGGCCTTGGCAGCTGCTGGATAAACCAGTTTAGGGATGTGTGGGACGACAAGGCCATAAACGACCACCTAACCCAAATGGGCCTGCCCGAGGGTTATGCGGTTTACACCGCCTCGCTTATTGGTTACGCACAAAGCCCCACCAACCCCGAGCCAAAACCCCGCAAACCCGAGGTTATATGCTACATTGACTAAATGCAGCAGGCCCCAAACCTACGCTATGTAACAAAACACACCGCTTATTTTGGGCGGTGTGTTTTTTGTGTCCTTGACAGTGGGCAAAACAAGGCGTATACTAAAGACACTACACCCAGGGGGGGTGTTATGCTTTCTTGTTATTCACTGCGTAAAATTAGTGTAAATAGTAGTTTTACTCAACTGCTTAAAAATTGCGGTTGAGGGTAGCCAAAGCCTTTGCGCCACTTCCCACAAAAAGCAAAATTCCCGACAAGCAGGAGCATACAGGGTGAATTTTGCGGTGGCATTCCTCGGGATATATTGGATAAAAGCTAAGTGAGCAAGGTGAGGGGCCGGGGCGGAGCCCCCAACCCTCACGAGCGTAGGCGAGGGAGTGTTGGCCCCTGCCATGGGCAGGGGTAGCCGCCAAAGCCGTAGGGTTTGG
>CAYJGQ010000095.1:0-8364 GCA_964369885.1 uncultured Oscillospiraceae bacterium | reverse complement strand
GGGGACGCTGTCCCCACACCCCTGCCACCTTTTGAAAAAGGTGGACGAAAACTTTACACGCCCCCAGCCGTTGGCAGGGGGCGAAGTTTTTGTAATTTTGCCGATTACAGCAACTTCTTCGTCGGTGGTGTGGCGACGGCCTGGGCTACTACACATAGGAGGTGCAAAATTAAAAGTTTTACGGGGCTTTTCAAAAGTTTGCAGATTCGTGGAGGTAAGGCTGCCGCCTTGATGTGGCTATCATAGCGATAGCAGGTGCAGCAAAATAAAACAGCGAGCCGACAGCGCAGTAGTAGGCGCATAATCGGGTCGCTGTTTTGCTTTTGGTATATTTGTGAGGCTAATTGGTAGACTGATTTCATGCAGTGCTGTATTAGCCATGGCGTGCCAATGTGCCAGGTGGGCAATGTTGCTACGCGGCTTAGAGGTTAATATTTGCATTTTTACGCCTAAAGTAGTCCTCCATATTAAGAAATCCATCCTTATGGCAAAAGCGCACGGTGCCACGGCCCTCTTTTTTAACGCAGTACATGGCTGTGTCAGCCAGGTGGAAAATTTCCTTTGCGCTGGAGGCATCTGTTGGGTAGTGTGCCACACCAATACTACATCCACAGCCCATTTCACTGCCATTGTAGTCGTATTTTTTGCGGAAAATGCTTAGGAGATTTTGTATTGTAGCCTTTACATTATCATCTGAATTGTCATCTTTTAATATAACAACAAATTCATCGCCACCCTGACGATAGGCCTTTATGCTGTCGTTGCACATCTCTTTAAGATCCTGTGCAATGCCTATCAAAAGCATGTCGCCGGCATCGTGACCCAAGGTGTCATTTATGCTCTTAAAGCCGTCCAAATCACAAAAAAGTACATACCACTGCCGACAAAAACTGCAATTATCCGCAATGAAAAGCTGTATGTCGTCATGCAGGCTTCTGCGGTTTGGCAATCCGGTCAAATAATCATACTGCGCCAGTTTTTCAATTAGTAGCTGATTTCGCTTGCTCTCGGTGATGTCAAGACTGGCAACAAGGTGTGCAATGCGGCCATCTGTCCAGGGGAATGAGGAGCTTAAAACACGAAACCACGACTTATCAAAGGGGCGTTCATAATCCCACTGGTAGGTTTTATTTATTTGGCCCTGCGCATCAAGCAGTTTGGGCTGTGGGCAAAACTCACACGGCTGTATTTTATCATCAAAAATAGCCTGCCAGCATTTTTTGCCCATCATATTGTCCACACCACCATATGGGGCGGCCATGGATTTGTTGGCATATAAAATGCCGTGTGTATAGTAGTCGTTTACGTATACATCTATGCCTATGTGGTCCAGCACGTTACCCAGTGCGGCCTCAGTGCTTGCAATACCCTTTTGAAACATCTCAAGCTTTACGCACCGTGCAAGCAAATTAAGCAGTGAACAGGCCTTGGTTATTTCGGCCTTTGCATGACGAGCGTTTTTCCTGCGGTCGCCCAGTCCTACAAAACCTGCAATTTCATAGTGCTGGTTTAGTATTGGGATTACTATGAGGGTGTTGACATTAAATATATCTATTAGCTTTTGGTGTAGGGCACTTTTTTTAGTTTCTCCAATACTGACTACAATTTTTTCGGAGCAAAGCTCGCTGAACAATTCAAGGCCAAGCTCATCCCGCAAATTGATATTTATAGGTAGGGGATTACTACTTATTATCTCAAAATACTCTGTTCTTACAAATTTGCCAAGATGATTTGACTCATAAATAAAAGCATGGGAAATATCAAAAAAACGACAAATATCCTCTAAGAAATTATGCTTTGAAAAATCATCTTCATTAAGTATACTTAGCTTTTCCACCATGATTTGGAAGAAATATTCTGCGTTGTTATTCATTTTTCCTCCAATCATTTAGTCAAAGAATTTTTTTACATAGGTTAAAAATAGAGATAATAGTACAGTAGTGTTTGCGGCCCTCAAAAGCTCCACAAAGCAGCAATATGCACGATTTATAGTTCTTCCAGTGGCTGCGGTTTACTAAACAAATACCCCTGCGAATAATTGACATTATACTCATCCAACACGGCCTGCACATCGTCATTGTCGACAAATTCTGCAATCGTCTTGGCGCCAATTAGCTCGGCCATAAAACAGATGGATCTTAGTATAATAACATTTGAATCGGACACTGCAAGGTCCTTTACAATTGTGCCATCTATCTTTATAAAGGCAGGGGAGAGGGAAATAATGGTTGTATATGTGGCATATCCCGAGCCAAAATCATCGACCGAGGCGCGGCAACCATAGCTGCGTATCTTTTCTATAAAATCAAAAAGCAGTTTGTTTTGGTAGTTTTCGGTCTCAACAAACTCTATTACCAAGCGATTGCGGTTGGGGAATTTTTCGATCTGCTTAAAAAACCAGGTTCTAAAGGATTCGCTTGATATGTCATAGGCTGAAATGTTTATGGAAAGTTCCTCAGGGCGGTCCTTAAATTCCTTTAACACTCGCCCAATCATTATCTGACTTAGGCGGTTGTAGATCTTATATTTCTTTGCAACATCCAAAAAAACCGCAGGGGAGTATATCCGGCCATTGTCACCCTTAATGCGCATAAGGGCTTCGTATTTATCTATCTTGCCGGTCTTGTTATTGCGTATACCCTGATAGTATGGTATAACACGATTGCCCTCAACGGCAAAATTAATTATATCAAGAATATTTGCATCGTTTTTTATGTCGCTTGCAACGTCCAGCACATCGGGAGTAATTATAAAATTTTCATGGGTTGTCTTTGCATTTAAAAGGGCGTGCAGAGCGCGCTCTATGAGCCGATCCTCCTGTAAGACCACAGCAAATCGAGAAACGGCGCTTATCTCAACATTGGCCGAAGAGGCTGACTCAAACTGGGCATAAAACTGCTTCATAATACCCAAAAATTCCTCTTTGGAGATATTATCACCGGCGGCTAAGACAAAGTTGCTGTAGTTATAGCTGTAAAGGTATATTTTATCGGCCAAATTAAACTGCTCAAGAGCCATTTGGACACCGGCTAAAACATCCTTACATCCTGCATAGTAGGATTCTTCGCCATAGGCTGCAATAGAAAGATCGGCATTTACAACATCGGTCATACAAAGCTTATTAAACCCAAGCTTTTTTTGATCGATGTGGAACTTTCTATTATTGGCCACCCCTAAATTTTGATCGATGTAGTTCTCGTTTGTTACCATATATAGCTCCCTATCGTTGTTATGTCTAATCAAGTTATGATGATCTACCGTGATATTGTTGTTATCGGTTTTATAAGCGGGGAGGGTGAGGATTTTAACTACACTGTTAATTGTATTTTGACAAAAAATTATGTAAGTATATCTATTATTTTATACACTTACCATTATAATCCATTTTTAGGGAAAATTCAACATGAATTATGCTACAATTATATGGTAAATCACAAGCTAAATTAATCATTATTTTGTTTAAACAGCGATATTTGTGATTGATTATGATGATGTTACTATACTTTTTTATAGGTGTAAACTTCTTGGTATGGACTTTTTTTTCTATGCATGATATATTGGGCTAACCATTATGGGTGATGCAAAAAGGTGTTAACAGGCATAGTTTGCCTGTTTTTTGGAGGTCAAATGCGGCAAAACGACATAAAAAAAGAGTTTGCAAAATACGTTGCACTTAATATTGTGGGGATGCTTGGCCTGTCCTGCTATATTCTGGCCGATACATTTTTTATTGCGCAGGGAATAGGTGCGCAGGGGTTAGCAGCGCTGAATATAGCTATCCCTGTGTACAGCTTTATTCACGGCACAGGGCTTATGATTGGCATAGGTGGAGCCACCCGTTTTTCGATATCAAATTCCAAGGGGATTTTTACCCAGTCGCTATATTATGCAGGGCTTATGGCGTCGATATTTGTGGTGCTGGGTTTGTTTTTCTCACGGCAAATCGCAGCTCTGCTTGGTGCCGATGCCCAAATAATACAGGACACCACAATATACATAAAAACCATCCTTTGCTTCTCACCGCTATTTTTGCTCAACAATGTAATTATTTGCTATGTAAGGAATGACAGAGCCCCAAAACTATCCATGATCGCCATGCTTGTGGGCAGTTTTTCCAATATAATACTGGATTACATATTAATTTTCCCGTTTGATATGGGGATGTTCGGCGCGGCCTTTGCTACCGGTTTGGCCCCCTTTATAAGCCTTTTAATTTTATCCATCCACTTTATAAGAAGGCGCAATGCATTTGGAATCATAAACTCGCCCCCCTCGCTTAAAAAGCTTGCCGACATCTCCTCCCTTGGGGTGTCGGCACTGATCACCGAGGTTTCATCAGGCATTGTTATTATTGTATTTAATCTTGTGATTTTGGGTATAGCCGGGAATATTGGGGTGGCCGCCTATGGTGTCATTGCTAATATTGCACTGGTTATCATCGCAATATTTACAGGCATATCTCAGGGCACACAGCCTGTGGTAAGCCGTTGTTGTGCCATGGGTGACATGGATGACACTAAAAAGGTTTTAAGGTATGGAGTAATCACTTCGGTTGGTATAGCAGTGGTTATATATCTGCTGTCGGTCTGCTATCCAGAGCAGATTATATCGGCCTTTAATAAGAACGCCGATCAAAACCTTACCGATATAGCCATAAATGGACTTTATATCTATTTTACCGCTTTTGTTTTTTGTGGGATAAATATCTTGCTGGCCACCTATTTCAGCGCAATTGGTAAGCCCAAGAATGGGTTTATCATATCGCTACTCAGAGGATTTGTTCTAATAATTCCGACCGCTCTTGTTTTATCCGAGCTAATGGGGATAAACGGTGTGTGGTTGGCGGTACCACTTACCGAACTGATTGTCATGATAATTTCTATATTTATAGCGCGCCGTGTGGCAAAGGCCTGACGCATGATCAAAAGTGATGCAAGGTAGGCAATAAAAGCATATTCTTTCTGGGTGCCGTATTAAGGTGAGAATTTGGGATGGTTTTAGACCTCATCCTATCTAATTATTAGATAGGGATTTCTGCCAAATCAAAATTACAGAAAAGTCATAATCAGTGGGGAATGTCGCCGACGGTTTTAAGCTTTGCCTTTGCGTGGTAATCACCTTTGAAAATACATATTACCTGTTATAATTTGGCTACCTGCCAATATCTATTTTCCACTAAATGCTACTGTGAGGTAACTTAAATGAGTGAAATAAAAATCTCGAGTATACTTGATTTAATAAAAAACAAAAATGCCGTTGGCTTTGAACTGCTTTATCAATATCACTATAAGCTACTGTTTAGCACGGCCTTTGCCGTAAGCAAAAACGAACAAGACAGCCAAGATGTTGTACAAAACGTTTTTTACAAGCTGTCTAAACTGCCACCAGGTAAGTTTCCGCAAAAAGGTGAGGTTTCATGGCTGTACCGAGTTGTTAAAAACGAGGCAACAAACTTCTCAAAAAACAGGATGCAGTACAGTGACCTTGAGGATGTCGACCTGCCGATAATGGATAAGGATATAAGCGAACTATTTGATATGGACAGTTATTACTCCTTAATTGGGGGGTTAAATGAACAGCAAAAAGAGGTTGTCACCCTTAAGGTGCTTGGGCAGTTAAGCCACAAGGAAATTGCCCGAATGCTGGATAAACCCATAGGCACAATACAGTGGATTTACAACACCTCTATAAAACAGCTTAGAATTTCCTTGGCGGCCATGGCCTCCTTTGCTTTTATTTTGCTACTTGGTGGCGCTGCACGACTTGCAAGCATCTATAGCCTACTACAAACACCGCCAATCATGGACTCTCCCATGCCAAATGACCCCGGCATATCCCACTCGCCCGGCATGTCCGCCCCACCATCGGTCGAGAATATTGAATTTTTGCCCTACCTATTAAACGACTCCGCTTTTGTTGCCTTACTTATAGCCACAGTTACAGTAATTGCAGGAATAATACTTTTTTTAAAATTTTCTTATAAATTACCAACAAAATCAAATAAGTAAATTGTCTAATAGATGTAGGACGTAATTTATAGGCTAAAAAGAAAGAGGTTTTAACATGAAAAAACTATTAGCACTTATGCTCATCGGCATTATGACACTTACAACATTTGTTGGTTGTGCCACAAATGAGGCCCAACCACAACCGGAATCCGAGGCTCAGTCCCAAAGCTCCGCCCCACAAGATGAGGAGCAGGAGCTGGAGCCCTCAGGTAGCGGAACTGCATCACAGGATGCAATGCTACCTATGATAGCAATTTACGGTGGTAAAAACTACCTGATGACCGAAAACATACTGACCGATGTCCAAGGTGTGCTTGGCAAAAAGCTGGGGGATTCCTCGGGGTTTATCGATTTTAGCAGTAATTTTGATGAAAATCTGTTGAGCACCGACCTTGCAAACAGTTTCTCTGAGGATGCTGTGTTTTACAGTATGGAGGGTTATGATGAGGCCTTCCGCATAATAATTGAAAGTGGCGATACATATTATGTCTGTGAGAGCACCCAAGCTGCTGCAAGCGATATTGTAAATTACTTTGATCGCGTCTACGGCGGACTGATTAGTAGTCACATGGGGCTAAGCGACTACGCCGAACTGACCGCAGAGGAAACCCTAAAACTACTGGACATTTTTTCTAAGGCCACAAAGGCTGAGCTTACAAATGATGACTATCAAAACATAGCCACCGCACAGACCGAGGGTAAATCCTACAGACTAAAAGTGATATTTGATGATGATACCTTTACCACCATCTATGTAATCCCTGAGCTAAATTTGGTCAGCATTGGGCAGGAATACTACACATCGCAGACATTGGCTGACGACATTGCAGATTATTTTGCCGAGCTACCACAGACTCCCGATGAAGTTGTAAACTAAGTGTTTATTGGTACAAGGATTTAAAGCACCATAACAAATACGATAAAAACAAGCTCAGACCACCGGTGGCCTGAGCTTGTTTTTTTATACTTGATTAGCTACTGCGAGGTATGCATGATCAACAGTGGTCTTTATCCTTTTCCAGTGGATCTACCACCCTTGCGTTTAGCCGCGACTGCTTGCTTGCTGATTTGTTGTCATACATTTTTTTGTCGACCGTTTTGAAAAATTCGCTGTACTCATCTAAGGTTTTATCTGAAAAATGATCAAACCCAAAGGCCAGTGAAAACTTATTTTCAGAAGTTGCATTTACCTTTTCAAGTTGGGACACAATACCCTCAATTGCGGTTTCGACATCTGTCTTGGTACATCCCGACAAGAGCGACACAAACTCATCTCCGCCCACCCTAAAGCTCTTGCCGTACTGCTTAAAGTACTCATTTAGGCAGTAGTAGGAGTTTCTAAGGGCGTTATCGCCCTCCATATGTCCCAAAATGTCGTTTATTAGCTTTAGGTTGTTCATATCGGCAACCACACACCAAATATCCTTGTTTTGTCCCTCGTCTTCAAATATGTCGTTGAGTTCCTCATGATAGGCCTTGGTATTAAGCCCCCCCGTCAGCGGATCGGTGAAGGAGTATTCAAGAAGCATGGTTTTCATTTTGTTTGAAATGCTTGCAATGCGCCCTACCTCATCATTTGTGTAAAGCTCGCTTGGAATTTCGGTTTTCATGTTTCCTGTTTGTGCAATCTCTGACATGGCTTTTTCAAGCTTAATCAAACTCGAGCTCATGCTCCTTGAGAAAAATTTGATAAATAAAACAACTGCAAGAATCAAAATCAGATTTATACTGACCGTAGCCACCAATATTGTAAGAATAAGATTATCGTTTTTATCCAGTGCCTCATTTAGAAGCTTTTCTTCCTCAAGGGAGAAATCATCTATGCTCCCAAAAAAGTCATTGGCTATGGGGGTTACCACCTGAAGTGCATATAGAGCGTCATCATACTCACCGCCACCAATCATAATATCAGCAGATAATATCATACTGTCCTTATAAACATTCTTCTCGTCAATTATTCTCGTAAATTCGGCAAGCTTTGCGCCGCTCAAAAGCCCTGCAAACTCTTCCATTTTGTAGTCCAGTTCATCAAATGCAAGGAGGTAGTCACCATACAGCTTTTGCCGCACGGTTTCATCCTCTTGCAGCAAAATATCACGCCCCAATACACGGCACACATACATGTTTCTGGTTATTGCACTGAGTCGTTCCTTATGTCGCACATTGTCATCGATTATGCTTTCTGAGGATTCATTGATGGTCATAATCGAAAAAAAGGAAAAAGCACTCACAAAAACCACGCTTATTATTATGGCCCATTGAAGCGGAACAAACTTTTTTTGAATGGCTACATTATTCAGCCAAGTTCTAAAATTTTCCATTAAATATTACCTCGCAAATAACAGTTCATGGTTTA
>CAYJGQ010000094.1:2609-8524 GCA_964369885.1 uncultured Oscillospiraceae bacterium | reverse complement strand
ACTTCGCCCCCTGCCAAAGGCAGGGGGCGTGCAAAGTTTTGGGTCAAACTTTTTTTCAAAAAGTTTGTGGGGTGTGGGGCAAAGCCCCACGGTCTTGGTCTTTCGCGTGAGCGACAGGGGCAAAGCCCCACGGTCTTGACCTTTCGCGTAAGCGACAGGGGCCACGGCCCCACGGTTTTAGGGAGTGTCAGCCACAAAAGATAGGTTGCAGTTGTCGGCCTTCCAGGGCTTCCAGCACGGCCTGTGTGAGCTGATCGAAGTGGGCCACCAGTGAAGTTGTTTTGTTTTGCGGATCATCCTGACTCATGGGCACAAAAAACACATTTTTTGCATTGAGCAAAAGCCCTATATTTTTAGCCGCACCGCTCAGGGCATCATTGGTCGACACCCCAATGAGTACAGGTTTTTGGTTGCGCAAATGTGCCTTTACGGCCATGGTCACCGGTGTGTCGGTAATTCCAAGCGCAAGTTTACCCAGTGTGTTACCGGTGCAGGGCGCCACCACCACCAAATCCAGCAAATTTTGAGGGCCAATTGGTTCGGCACCCGCTATGGTGTGTATTACCCCATGCCCGGATATTCCCTCAAGTTTTTGCACAATATCGGCCGCCTTGCCAAAACGGGTATCGGTGGTGTAGGCCATATCCGACATTATTGGATAGATTTCATACCCAAGTTCCACAAGTTCCTGCATGGCATTTAAGGCCTTTTCAAACGTACAAAACGATCCTGTCATCGCATATCCTATTTTAATCGATGTCACAGCAACATCCCCTTTCGTCCAAAATATTCAGTACCGTATCCTTTATTACCTCTCCACTAAAAATCGGCGCAGTTTTGCCGGGCAAAGATAGCGCCCAAATTGTTTTTATGCCAAGGGTTTTTGCCATCTCAAAATCCACACCACCTGGTTTTGAGGCAAGGTCTATTACCAAAGCATCCCTTGGCAACCTTTCAAGCACCGTACTGTCAAGCACTACGCTGGGAACGGTATTAAAAACAAGCTCGGCCTCGCAGGCCAAATCGGCAAGGGCCTCCATGTGCACAGGAACCGCACCATTTATGTGAATCCAGGCAAAGTCACTGTATTTTCGAGCAGCCACCGTTACCCGTGCCCCCATGGCCACCAATATCCTACAAAGCACCTTACCAATTCTACCAAAACCTGTTATAAGCACCTTGGTTCCAAATATCGTGGTGGGCAGTTCCGACATGGCTATTTCTATTGCTCCCTCGGCGGTGGGCAGACTGTTATAAACCATCAACTCCTCACGGGTAAAGTAGTCTATAAGCTCTACCCCCATATCCTCTGCAACTCGGGCGTTTTCATCGGTCACCCGCCCGCCCAAAACAAGCTTACCACCCAGCATTTCAAACAATTCGCACAACTTTATTTGCACATCTGAAAACGGAGCATTAAGGTGTATGCCATCAAGACTCATAGGCAGTGGAAGCACCACAACATGCGCCCTGCTTATGGCCTGCTCAAGCCCTATATTATGTACCCTGGGCGAGAGTTCCACCTCTTTATCCAGTGCGGCTGCATACACCATGTGCCCCGACCCCGCCATTCTGCCGGCCAACCAAGCCGAACGCAGGTCTCCCCCAAGCACCGCAAATATTTCCTTTTTCATACCGCTTCAAACCTCCAATAAACCGACTTGACATAATTCCAAAAAATCTCAAAAAACCGTAGACACTCCCTTGTTGTGACCCATTTAAAAGGCACTCAGCCTTTGGGGTTAATTCATCCTATGTAAACATGGGGCTTGGGGTGATGGCATATGGGCAAATAGGCTCGGTGGGAAAGTTAAAAATTACTTAAAATTTCATATTACAAAAACCCTATGACCTATGTAAAATCTTGCTATAAGCAGGCAATGGTGGTAAAATGGTAACAATATTCTTATCCATCAGGAGGCAAATAAAATGAGTAGCAACCCGGTAAAAACAATGTTTAATCGCTATTTTGTTGATGCAATGAGCTATATGGCCATGGGACTTTTCTCCTCCCTCATAATAGGCCTTATTATGTCACAGCTCGCGCAGATACCTTTTTTAGCTTTTCTTGCGCCATTTGCAGAAATAATAAATGCCTCCTCCCCCGTGGTGGGCGGCGCCATAGGTGCGGCCATTGCACTGGGACTTCGCACAAAACCTCTGGTGATTTTCTCCTGTGTGGCGGCCGGCGCCTTTGGTTACCAGGTTGGTGGCCCTGTTGGGGCATACATAGGCGGTGTCATTGGGGCCGAGGTGGGAAACCTTGTTGCCGGTAAAACAAAGGTAGATATCATTGTCACCCCCATAGTTACCATCACAAGCGGATGCTTTGTAGCAGGCCTTGCAGGCCCCGGTATACAGTCCTTTATGGAGGGGCTTGGCCAGACCATAAACATGGCCACCACCCTTGCCCCCCTGCCCATGGGGGTGGCCGTGGCGGTAATTGTCGGAATGGTGCTTACCGCACCCATAAGCTCGGCGGCGCTTTGCATTATGCTGGGGCTTGAGGGGCTGGCCGCAGGTGCGGCCTGTGTGGGGTGCGCCTGCCAGATGGTTGGCTTTGCGGCGGCAAGCTTTGATGATAACGGCTTTGGCGGCCTGCTTTCCCAGGGCATAGGCACCTCGATGCTCCAGTTTGCCAACATCATGCGCCGCCCCCAAATATGGATAGCCCCAACCCTTGCCTCGGCCCTGCTGGGGCCTGTGTCCACCGTAATACTCAAGATGGAAAACACGGCGGTGGGGGCCGGCATGGGCACAAGCGGACTGGTGGGGCAGTTCGGCGCATATGCTGCCATGAGCGGCTCGGTGTCGACACCTCTGCTTTTGGCTCAAATCGTGGGACTGCACTTTATAGCCCCCGCCATACTTACCATCATATTTCACCGCATCTTCCTAAAACTCGGCTGGGTGCGCCGCGGCGATATGAAACTGCAACAATTATAATAATACCCCCCTGCAAAACTAACTACGGGCTGTGTGAAACTAAAAATCACACAGCCCTTTTTGTTGTTGTAAAAACAGTCACATAATATTATAGTTTATCTAAAGCTAATCACACCCCAAAATGTGATATAATAATACATATGCCGTGCTGTGTAGGTGGCGTTTTCGGCTCACCTACGACGTTTTTTAATCCTATTTTAATATTTATATGCCAAACTGTAAGCGCAGTGTTCAAACAGGGGGTATTTATGAGAATTTTAATTGCAGAAGACGAGCGAGATATGAATAATATCATCACCAAAAAACTTCGTTTGGAGGGTTACAGCACCGACAGCTGTTTTGATGGTCAACAGGCCATTGACTACCTTGAATTGGCCGAATATGATGCTATTATTTTGGATGTCATGATGCCAATACTCGACGGCTTTGAGGTAATACGCCGGCTGCGTAGCAAAGGAATAACCACCCCGGTTATCTTTCTTACCGCAAGAGATACCGTAGAAGATAGGGTTGAAGGGCTTGATTTGGGGGCCAACGACTACCTTGTAAAGCCATTTTCCTTTGAGGAATTAATGGCGAGAATTAGGGTAATGACCCGTCAAAAGTCCAATAAGCTTACAAACATCTGCAAGGTTGCCGACCTTGAGCTTGACCGCTCGGCACGAAGTGTCAGCCGTGATGGCAAGGTGCTTTCCTTGTCGGCCAAGGAGTATGCCATTTTGGAATATATGATGTTAAATCAAGGTATTGTGCTCTCACGGGAAAAAATTGAAAATCACATATGGAACTACGACTACGAGGGAGGCACAAATGTGGTAGATGTTTACATTAGATATCTGCGCAAAAAAATTGACGAAGGGTTTGAAAGCAAGCTCATTCATACGGTCCGAGGTATGGGCTATGTTCTTAGGGAGTCGCTATGAAAAATTTATCAGCAAAATTTAAATTAACCCTTTGGAACAGCCTGCTTATGACGGCCATGGCCGTTATAATACTACTGCTTTTATTCTCGTTTAGTGATGACATAGTGGCCCTTAGCAGCACTCAACAGCTCATGGCCGTTGTAAGCGATAATGCAGGTGAGATTGAGTATGATGATGGAAAGCTTGAAACCGACGATGTGGATTTTTTTAGCAATAACATCTACACCATTGTGTACACCGAGCAGGGCGAGCTTATTGACGGCAGTTTTCCTGAAGATTTACCGCAGGACATCCCCCTTGAGGATAAAAAGATAACCGAGGTCATGGTAGATCAAACATTGTACTACGTTTACGACATACTATCCCCCATAGAGGACTACCGTCACCCACTGTGGGTGCGGGGGATTGTAAGCGTTGACGAAACAGCAAACTATATAAACACCATTCTGCAAATAGCATTATTCTCCCTGCCCATTTTTATTATAATAGGAACACTTGGGTGCTATTTAATTGTAAAGCTTATATTTAGCCCAATAGAAAAAATCATAAAAACCGCCGAGGATATAAGTGGCAGCCAAGATCTTTCCCTGCGCATAAATCTTGAAAACTCCAGCAAGGAAATCCGCACACTGGCCACCACATTTGATAACATGCTAAGGCGCTTACAGGATGCATTTGAGGCCGAAAAACAGTTTTCTCAAAACGTTTCTCACGAGCTTAGAACCCCCACCGCCGTTATACTGGCCCAGTGCGAGTATGCCCTTGGAGAGGGTGCCGATACCAATGACAAGGAGGAGGCCCTACAGGTTGTGAATAGGCAGGCCGCAAAAATGTCCCGACTTATCTCGGAACTTTTGGGGCTGATGCGCCTTGAGCGCGGAATAGAGAAACCACAGTTTACACAGATTAATTTTAGCGAACTTGTGGGTATTGTCTGTGAGGAGCAGGATATAATCAAGACCAAAAATATAACCCTGCATCAAGACATAACCCCCGACATTGTGCTGTGGGCAAATCAAACCATGATGATACAACTGCTTACAAACCTGTTAAGCAATGCCTACCGCTACGGAAAGGAAAACGGCAATGTAAATGTTTTGCTTTACACCGAGGGCGACAGGACCGTATTGTCGGTGGAGGATGACGGCATAGGCATACCGCATGAGCACATAGAAAAAATTTGGCACAGATTTTATCAGGTGGACAAAGCACGCACCGCCGACCGCTCCCAGAGCATGGGGCTTGGCCTGTCCATGGCAAAACAAATAGCCCTGGTGCACGGTGCAACAATATCGGTAAAAAGCACCCCTGATAGCGGAAGTGTTTTCACGGTTATTCTTAAAACATCTGAGTTTTAATATTATTTTAATCTTGCGGTTATATAATGATTGCATAGTCAAAAATATATTGATCTGAAAGGAATGATTTTATGAACAAGGCAGCAATAATAAAAATATCGGCCATGGCAATTTGTGTTCTACTCATAGGTGTGGGGGTGGGTGTTATACTTTCATCTATGAATAACCAGCCCGACAACTACATCGCCGAAAAAGAAGCTGTAGCCGCCGCCCTTGACCACGCCGGGGTGTCGGAAGATGAGGTGGACTACATTTACAGCAAGCTTGATACCGACTCCGGCTTGGCCGAATACGAAATTGAGTTCAGGGTGGCAAACAAGGAGTATGATTATGAAATAGACGCCATCAGCGGTAAAATAACCCAGCAGGATTTTGAGACCGAGAATCTTCCAAGCAATCAAACGCCCCAGCTGTCCGCCACAGGCGACTACATCGGTGAGGAGGCCGCCAAGGCCGCCGCCCTTGACCATGCAGGCGTGGCACAGGGGGATGTGCTTTACATCCACTGCGTGCTTGATTACGACGACGGCCACGCCGAGTATGATGTGGAGTTTTGGACCCAAAACACCGAATACGACTACGAGATTGACCCACTAAGCGGCGAAATACTGTCCTACGACCACGATGCCGAGCATGACTACGCCCCCACCACCCCACAAACCTCTGGCGCACAGGCCGACTACATAGG
>CAYJGQ010000094.1:0-2509 GCA_964369885.1 uncultured Oscillospiraceae bacterium | reverse complement strand
CAAAGCGAGGCCGGTAGTATCAAGTGTGAGCTTGATTATGATGATGGGACTGCAGAGTATGAAGTCGAGTGGAAAATTGGCCGAAATGAGTATGAATACAGCATCTCAGCCACCACCGGTCAGATTTTAGAATTTGATCATGACTATGACGACTGAGTTTAGTTTTACCTACCTATAAATACTATGTCTGCCCGCGCCGTAGCCGGGAGAGCGCAAATAAAAAATATGCAATCCTGCTTGTATGCGGGACTGCATATTTTTTGTGTTATAACCAAATAACATTGTTGTGTTTTTGTGCGTAGGCATTTTGGTGGGCATTCGGGACGGTTGCCAGCAGGTGGCAACCCACAAGCCACTAAGCTTACTGTAAAACCTTATCTTTATTTAGCCCTATAAAGGGAAGAATACTGTCAATAGAGTCGGGCTGTGAGAAAAGGTATCCCTGCATATAATCACATTTGCAAGCAGTGCACAAATCCATTTGCTCTGAATCTTCAATTCCCTCAACTATAATTTTTTTATTTGTAGCTTTAATTCCAAATATAAGATGCTCAAAGAATTTTTTGTTCTCCGAAGATTTTGTGGCCGAAAGCAAAAGGCTTCGATCAATTTTGATTATATCGAGTGGCAAATCCAAAAACACACTCATATTTGAATACTCAACTCCAAAATCGTCAAGCTCAAAAACAAAACCTTTTTCCTGCATTTTTTTCATAACAGCTTTCATATTAAAGCTATCTGCAATAAGCGCTCTTTCGGTTATTTCAATCTTAATCATGGACGGCGGAATGTCGTATTTAGACAAAATTGCCGCAACATCCTGCACCATATCAGGCATGGTAAATTGATAGTACGGAAAGTTGACCGAAACAGACTCAAACTGGGGGCTTAATAGATTATTATCTAATAAGTTTCTTAAATCCCTACATACAATCTCTAAAACTTTATAGGTGATTTTTGTTATAAGCCCCGTTTTTTCGGCCAGTCCAATAAATCTGTTTGGATATAATAATTTATCATCATCCTGCATTCTCACCAAAGCCTCTGCCTGTGTGAATGCGTTTTTAGTAGCAGAATAAACCGGCTGATAGTGAACTACAAAATCATCACCCTCAATAGCCTCTTTGATTTTTTGTGTCATTAAGTTTTTCTCGGACATATTATGCATAATTGAGATATCATATAAATATCTCACACCATCGGATTTTTCTTTCAGGGTACGCACCGAGTAATCGGCAGCCGAAATTAAATCTTTAGAATTTTTAGAAAAGTCGGGATAATCGACCCTAACAAAAATTAAATCTAAAATCACATCAAGTCCATCTATGGAAATGGGAAGATTTAATGAATCTATGGTATTAGCTACCTTGTTAAAATATTTTTCGCTTAAATCTTTTGAAAGTATAGCAAACTCGTCGCCGCTATACCTATATGTGTTATATGCTGAGAAACTTTTTAATAAATTCTCAGAAACCACTCTTAACAGCTTATCCCCTATTTCGAGTCCGTATCTTTCATTCACGCTTTTAAAATTGCGTAAACTTATTATGTATAGCGAAAAATCATAGTTGTTTTTTATGCTCTCATTTATTCTGTGAGTCAAAGCAATTCTATTGTTAACGCCCGTTAAATGGTCTGCGGATTTTCTCACGTTTTGTATGTATAGATGAACAATCAAAATACTTGTGGTGTAAATTGTGCCGGTAAGGATAACATCATCCATAAAAAACTGCAGCAAGGTTATGCAGGAGGAAAAAATGAAGGTAAAGCTCAGCACCTGCATTATCTCTTTATATACAGTTTTTGAGTTTTTAATCGAAAGGTATAACAGCATTAGTATATAAAACGCACTAACAACAAACGGCAATTGATACCAATCGCCCCTAATGTAATGAAGGTTTTCATCAATTGTAAAGATTTTATTTGTAAATATATTGGCCAGTACAGCTACTAAATATATTATGTAAGGAACACAGTAAGCAAACAGCTTTTTGTAATGATCTTTTTCGCTTGTGTTAAAATCGGTTAGTGTAATGGAATAGAGTATAAACATCACAGGCAAGCAGGGTAAAAACACAAAATACAAAAGCATTAATATGTAGGATAAAAAGTAATTTGAGTAATTTACAAGGGTGCTGGTTGTTAAAATAGAAAGTATTGTTAGGACAACACTAATATAGGCCGAGTAGTACATAGCCCTTAAAAATTTATATCTTAGATTTCTTACCTCGTAATCTCTTCTGAAGCTGATTAAGATAGCCGTCAAAATAAATAGCGAGGTGTATTCCGATAATAAATTGTATTCCAGCATTTGTAAGCACCTGTGTCATCCCCACGACTAAAACCCATCGCATGATGACAGCGTTTTCGTTACCACACACACTCTCCTCTTTACTGCCTTCTATTATACACCTCACTTTGCAGAGGTGTCAACAAAAGTGTTAGTCCCACTTGCCTTACCAGCATAAGCTGAGGCTTGGACTAACACTTTTATTCACTGGGCTATATT